>CABUWA010000040.1 GCA_902495085.1 uncultured Collinsella sp.
GCTGATCGACTTGCGGCTCTTGCCCACGGCGTATGCCTGGAACAGCTCGCCGACCTGGTAGAACAGCATGACGGCGGCGCCTTCGGCCATGTGCGGGTCTGTGTCGGGGAAGAGCACCATGGCAAATGCGCCGATGGTTGCGACGGCCATGAGGAAGCTCTCGTCGAAGGCCTTGCCGCGGCGGATGTTATTGAATGCCTTTTGCAGTACGTCGTAGCCGGCAATCAAAAACGGCACGAGGAACAGCACAAAGCTGGCGTAGATGTCGCCCGGGGT
Organism: uncultured Collinsella sp.; assembly: GCA_902495085.1. Taxonomy (GTDB): domain Bacteria; phylum Actinomycetota; class Coriobacteriia; order Coriobacteriales; family Coriobacteriaceae; genus Collinsella. The sequence goes on from CABUWA010000040.1 coordinate 277, forward strand.
GCCGAATGCGGCGGTAAGGGTGCTGAACTCATCGAGGGCGTACACCACGGCAAAAATGCCCAGCGCTACTAGGATGCGGTTGCGCTTATGCTCGAGTGATTCTTTTTTCTTGCGCTTCTTCTTTTTCTTTTTGGGGTCGGCGGTGGCCATGACTCGTATCCTCCCATTTGAATGTATGAACATTCGCTCATATAATTTCGCGAGCAAAGGCCGCAGCAAGCGCGGCCTTGCAGGTTGGCGTAAACCTGGGCTAGAGAATAATCTCGCAGTCCGGCTCGGCGTCGGCCGTAAACTCAACAACGCGGTTGAGCACCTCGTCGAACTCAGCATCATCGGCCTCGAGCGTCAGCTTCTGGGTCATAAAGTTGACGGACACGGATTTGACGCCCTCGAGCTTGGCCAGCTCGTCCTGAAGCTCGCGCGCACAGTTGGCGCAATCGATCTCATCGAGCTTGTACTGCTTTTTCATGGTGGGTTCCTTTCCCGTTTTTGCGGCTTGGGTGCAGGCCGCGCTGGTACCGTGGTTGGCTGCTATTCGCAGATGTGGCTCATGCCCTGGTTGAGCATGGTGTAGACGTGGTCGTCGGCGAGCGAGTATAGGATATTGCGCCCGTCGCGCCGGAATTTAACCAGGTGCGACTGCTTGAGTGTGCGCAGCTGGTGCGACACCGCGGACTGCGAGGTTTCGGTCGCTTCGGCGATGTCTGCCACGCAGAGCTCGCGGCCCATGAGGGCGTAAAGGATCTTGATGCGCGTGGTGTCGCTGAAGACCTTGAACAGGTCGGCGAGGTCGTAGAGAAGCTCCTCGTCGGGAAGGTCCTCGGGCGAGCAGGTGGTGGGGATCGCGGGTTCGGTGGCCTCGATGTCGGGTTTCGTTTCATCAACGCGGATGCTCATTGCAATATCCTTTCATATGAACATGCGCTCATATAACTTGCTTTCGATTATATGAGTGTATGTTCATATGTCAATACAATTTGCGTTAATTTCGATGACTGCTTGCCGCCTCTGCGATTTTCTGTGGGTTGGGAGACATCGACGCAATGCTCGCCAACATATTTCGAGATGTTCGGCTAGCATGCTAAGAAAGCCACCTTGAGAAGCATTAGAACTGTTCATATTTGTACTTTATCGTGTCAAATACCGCGAGAATCAGTTCTTCCTCTACGGGAGTTCCTGCAGAATCAGTTTTATCTAAAGTTATATTGAGCATTGCTGCAGCCAATCTGGCACATCGGTGGCCGAATAAGTCGAAAAATGTAGGTGGACATCCGCAGAGATCGCCTTTAGAAGAGCGAATTCTCAATTAGATCAATAATCGTGTCGTCTTCCGTGCGGTTTTCATCGATTTTTGCGAACATGTCGCATTCCCAAGCCCCATTGATTTCCTCAGCAAGGGCCCCGACGTGTTGCATGTCGTCGGGTTCGGGCACATCGTTGATGCTCGGGTCATCAGCTTGCGGATATTGGCTTGCAATTTCGCGCTTGGCGGCCTCTTCTTCTTTGAGTGTCTCCAGGACGCGGCGACCGTATTCGAAGTAGCGCCGCAAGACAAATTGACGAAGAGTTTCTTGCAGGATGGCGAAGTTATCCGGGAGTCGACCGGGCCATATCTTCTCGCGAATGCGAATCGCTTCCATGACCCGTTTAAAAGCGGACTGTTTGAAAAACGAATGACGATTAACTGTGATAACGGCATATCCCATGTTTCGCAGCGTGTTTCGGCGCTCCTCGTCAATTGATTGCTGCTCGGGTTCGTCGTGGTAAAAGCCGTTGTATTCGATATCGGTCATCGAATTTTCGAGCAGCGCGTCGAGGTAGAAAACCGTCCGTCGCGTTAGGGCGGCGTATCTTTTGGGGACTGGGATCGGATAATCCGTTTTGATAGCGCGTATGGCTAAGCCACCCATTGACTTGGGCATTGTCAGCATCATGACAAACGCCGTTTCGAGTGGGGAGCGACAGCCTTCGTGTACATAAGAAAGTGCCTTAAGTGCTTTACTAGATCCACGATACCCCGGTGCCTCTGAAAAGAAGGCTCTGAGCTCTTCAACGCTGGTTAGGGCTGGGCGCTCGCGATATTGAGTTTCGTCGGACGTTCCAAGCGCGTAGGAGCCGCAGATTTCAAAGTAATACTCAACGAGCTCCGAAAGGTTGAGGTCGGCTGTTGCTTCTAACGCGCACAGCTTGATATCGACGATGTAGACGTTCGGCTCGAGTTCTAGGTAGCTTTCTGCATCAAACGTATAGTGCGTGCAGTGGCAGATGCAGCCCTTGCGGTGCCTTTTGGCATTATTGGAAAACGTCAGCACATGGATACGTTCAGAATCGACATTCTTTCTGTTGAGCCATGCTCGTGCCGCTTCCAGGTCGGACGTGGTCGGCGCAGACACCCTGATCTTTTCCATAGGTATGGGACCGGTCGCGTAGCTTGCGAGCGAGTTGGCTGTTTGGTATACAGCGCGTGCCGTGGTATGTGACAGAATGATTCCCATACGCGCATGATGGCATAGCGGACGCCGCATACGCCCGAAACTTCGGGCAACGGTATTGGGGCGCGGCTTATCTTCTGCGAACGGTGGGTTTTTGAGCTGTCGTATTGAGGGAGCAGCTTTGGCTGGGGAGGTTTCTGCCGGCTGCCCCTTTTTGATGAACTTTAGTTGCGGATTCGTAGCTTCTAAGCGTTTTTGCCGACCGCTCAGATGCCTCACCAACATAATTTGAGTTATTCGGCCTTATCCTATACAAATGGTGCGATCGCAACGTCCTATTCGAATTGATTCAGGTAGATTTATGGGGCTTGGTTGCGAAATTAAGGCGATTTTAGCTTCGATTGCGGTTCAAGGGGCCTTGACTAGTGGTTCAGCTGGCCGAACAACTCGAAAAATGTAGGTGGGCCAACCTGCCGACTATGTGAAGCACGCGTATTTGCTCGTTTTGATGAAAACTAGGGTGCAGCCATAAGGCTGCGCCCTAGTTTACTGCGTGTCGGTGTGCCCAGACGGATTGCGCTGTGCCTGGCAGGCGCTCCCGCAGATGGATCGGTTATTTCGCGAATAGGTTCTTGAGGTTGAACTCGGCCTGAACCGTGCGGAGCATGAGGTCGGTGTCGTCGAGGCCCAGGTGCTGCTCGTTGGCGTCGGCGGCGAGGGTGCCACGGCGGCGCGCCCAGTTCTCGAGCGCGGCGGGCGCGGACTCGCGGGGGAGCGAGCGGACGTCGGCATCCAGGCTGCGGCAGATCTGGCGCGAGTCGATGACGATGATCTTGCCGGCGCGGCGTGCCTCGGCGTAACCGTCCAGGTGGATCTTGAACCAACTGTCTTCGAACGCGGCGTTATGCGCCATGTACGGGTACTTCTTCATAAGTTTGAGCAGCTGCTTCTGCAGTTCCTTGTTCTCGCGGAATGGTTTTTTGCCGTCGATGTCGTCCCAGGTAATGTGATGGATGTTCGATAGCGGCACATCCTCGCCGCGGTAGATGTCGGGCAGGCCGCAGTAGTGTGCCTCGGCGTCATGCGGGACGGCGTCGCTGGTGAGCTCCATGATCTCCCAGCCCACGTTGATGATATAGCCGCGCTCGGGTGCACGGCCGGTGGTCTCGATGTCGATACCGAGCACGGTGCCCTGGATGGGCTTGCGGGCGTAGGCCACGCCGAGCGCGTCGCGGTCGCCGCGGATCTCGCGCATGACCGACGCGGCGGTGCGCTTTTGCATCTTACCGATGGCGGCGCAGGTGTCGGCATCGGACAGGCCGCGCGAAAGCGTCGCGGGCGTCACGTTGCGCAGGCGCGCCTCGCCAATCTGGTCGCACAGGTCGCGGTTGCGGTCAGCCAGGTCGCGCACGGTGGCAAAGTCGAAGCTGGGGTCGCCCTCGGCGGTAAAGTACTCGGTTTCGAGCACCTTAAGGGCCTCCTCGCCCTTCTGGCGCTCGGACTCCATGGCGCCGTGATCGCCATAGATAAACATGGGAATAAACGGCTGGCGCTCGTATTCGAGTGCTTGTGAAACGTTCATATAACTGCTCCTTGGACGGGCCGTGTCGCGCGGCTCGGTGGCATTGAGTTATGGCGAGATGATAGTTTACCATGGGCAACTATTGGCATCGCGCCTAGGACAACTACAATACCCTAGTTGACCGCTAGGACTTTTACAATGCTGCCGAAAGACACGAAAGGTTCCATCCGTCATGGATTTGCTGATTGATATTCTGCTCGACGCCGGCAAGGACACGCTCTCGCTTGTGCCGTTTTTGTTGGTGACGTATCTGGCCCTCGAGACCTTGGAGCACGTCGCGGGCGACCGCGTTAACGGGGCCATCAAGCGCGCCGGCGCCGCAGGTCCCGTGGTTGGCTCGTTGCTGGGTATGGTGCCGCAGTGCGGCTTTTCGGCCATGGCGGCAACGCTGTACGCCGGTCGCGTCGTGACCTTGGGCACGTTGGTGGCGGTGTTCCTTTCGACCTCCGACGAGATGCTGCCGCTGCTACTTGCCGAGCAGGTTCCCGTGCAGACCATGGCGATGTTTTTGGCTTCGAAGGCACTGATCGCGCTGGTCACGGGCTTTATCGTGGACGCGGCTATCCGCGGCCTTCGTCGTAACGCTCGCGCGCATGCGGCGATTCGCCGTACCGTGCTGGGGACCGCTTTCAATCCGGCTCATGTGAACTGCGCGCACGACGACCATACCGGGGGCGACATCATTGATGAAGTGGCCGAGGCGGGCGTGAGCGCCGATCACATCCATGAGCTGTGCGAGCGCGACCATTGCGGTTGCGATGATGATGAAGATGAACACGAGCGCGACCACGGACACAGCCATGACCACGGTCACGCAGGCGAGCATGAGCACCACCACGGCCATGGGCACGACCACGGTCACTCCCACGAAGGTGCGCCCGTCCTGTCGATTATCCGCAGCGCGATCTCGCACACCGTGCAGGTTTCGGTTTTTATTTTCCTGGTGACGCTGATTCTAGTTGCCGTGCTCGAGACCTTCGGAGAGTCCGCGATCGAGCAGTTCCTGCGTGGCAACGAGACGCTCGCCGTCTTGGGCTCGGCACTCGTCGGCCTGATCCCCAACTGCTCGGCCAGCGTGGTCATTACGCAGCTGTACCTGGAGGGCGCGCTACAGCTGGCGCCGATGCTCGCCGGCACGCTCATTTCCGCCGGCGTGGGCTATCTTGTCCTGTTCCGCACCAACCGCAGCGCTCGTGAAAACGCCGTGTTCCTGGTCATGATGTACGTCATCGGCGCCGGCTGGGGCCTTATCCTATCCGCCTTCGGCCTCTAAGTAGGCTTAAAAAATGGGCTTCAAATAGCCATGCTCGGCGCCTGCGCAATGCGGCGACGCATGGCATTTTGAAGCCCGTTTTTTTTGTTGAGCCATGGATTCCGAGCGCTCACACCGCTCAAAACAAAAAGGTAGATTTCCGGGCATGTCCCGAAAATCTACCTTGGTTAGCGCAGCAGCTCGGTGAGGTTGCGCTTAAAGCGGGCCCGGTCTTCGCTGGCAAATGCCGCCGGACCGCGAGTGCGACCGCCGGCGCGGCGCACCTTCTTTTCCTCGTGGCGAATAAACAGTTGCATGTCGATGGTCGCCTTATCGTAGACGCGCCCGCGTACGCCGATGGCGGCGGCATCGCGCCCGAGCACCATGCTCGCCAAGCCAATGTCCTGCGTCACGACTACGTCGCCCGCCTGCAGGCGTTCGACAATGGCAAAGTCGGCGCTGTCGGCGCCCACGCTCACATCGAGCGTCGTGACCCAAAATCCGTGTCGCGCATGCTCGACGTCGCGCGGATCGTCGCGGCGAATATGGCGTTCCAGGTTCTGTGTGCTGTTGCCGGCGATAACGACGGCGACGCCCGCCCGCCGCGCGCAGTCAATCGACTCGCGCGTGACCGGGCAGGCGTCTGCATCAATAAAGAGCGTTCGCGGCATCTAGTGCACCAGTTTGCCAAATTGAATAGCGCGAACAATCAGCGTTACGCCAAACACCAGCAGTGCGGCGCCGCTAAAGATGACGAGCATCTTGGCCGACCACAGCGGATAGATAAACACGAACATGCCGGCGATGATGGAGAGCGCGCCGCTCAGGATGGCGAGGGCACGGTTGGACGAAAGCTCGGACTCCAGAATGGACATGACACCTTCGACGATCCAGCCAAAGCCGGCCACGATAACCACCATCGTGGTGAGCGTCGCGGTCGAGAAGGCCTGGTTGCGCAGGATTATGACGCCGCCCAAGATAATGAGTAGGTTGGAGATGATGCTCGTCACGCGCCAGCCGGTGGGCAGCAGTGGCTCGAAAACAGCGGTAAACAGCCTGATCGCGGCCGTGATCACAAAGTAGAAGCCCAAGACGGTCGTTAGGAAGACGAGGGACTTGGCGGGCGCAAACAGCAGTGCGATGCCGGCGACGAGCGCCAAGACGCCCGTGATGGCGTAAATCCAGCGTACGGCCTTGACGGCTTTGCCCGCCATGCTTTTCTCGTCAAATCCAAACTGGCTCGATTTTTGGTCATCGTTCTTAAAGATGCCCATAATGTCTCCTTTCCGTGCGGCGTAAGCCTTGATCGTTACAACCAGTATCGCCTAAAGGCGCTGGCGTTATGGGTCGGGGAGGGCGAAACGTAACCCAAAGGTCCCGAATTGTTTCCGTTGTTCCCCACGTCGCGATTTTCTATTCAACAGGTGTAGAACATTGCAGCCCTGTTCGTTATTGCCTACGTTTTAGGTTAGATTTTCCTAAGAACAATTGCCCGAAATTGGGGGTCCCTATGAACGAAACAGTTCCCGCGGCGCCGTCGAGCGCGGAGTCGATGGCAAAGCAAGGTTGCGAAAAGCTCGGCCTGGACACGTTTGACGCGCTGGTCCGCCGCGCCCGTACGTGCCGTCGCTTTGACGAGTCCATGCGCGTGCCGCGTGAGTTTTTGCTCGAGCTGGCAGAGCTGGCTCACCTGGCTCCCTGTGGTGCCAATGCTCAGCGTCTTCGTTTTCATGTGGTGAGCGGTTCCGAGGACTGCGCTCGCGTGTTTGACGAGCTTGCATGGGCCGGCGCGCTTAAGGACTGGCCGGGTCCTGCCGAGGGTGAGCGCCCGACCGGCTACATCGCGATTCTTGCCGAGCGCGCCGTTCCGGGTAAGCCCGCCGCTCCTATTACTGAGGTCGACACGGGCATTGCCGCGCAGACGATGATGCTCGCCGCCCGCAGCGCCACGCCCGAGGTGGCTGCCTGCATGTTCAAGGCCTTTACGCCCCACGCGATCGATGCCATGGGGCTCGATAGCGACAAGTATGAGCTCAAGCTGATCATGGCGTTTGGCGTTCCGGCCGAGACGCAGGTGATCGATGCGATCGATTCCAACCCCGATGGCTCCATCAATTATTGGCGCGACGAGGCACAGGTGCACCACGTACCCAAGCGTTCGCTCGCCGACGTACTGCTGTAGTTGAGCGTCACCGCGGTGTGATCCGGCGGTAAACCACCACAAAGGTACCTGTCCCCTTTGCGGTGGTGCGAGAGGAGGGCGTGTGGCAGATTTGTATTTGGTGCGGCATGGGCAGACTGAGCTCAACGTGCAGAACATTTTGCAGGGTGGGCACGATTCGCCGCTTACGGCGCGCGGGCGCGAGCAGGCGCTGGCGACGCGCGCGGCGTTTGAGGCGCGTGGCGTGACCTTTGACCGTGTGTATTCCTCCCCGTTGGGCCGGGCGCGGCGTACGGCTGAGCTAATTGCTGGCGAGGGCTGCTCGATAGAGCTGGTCGATGACCTACGCGAGTGGCATTTGGGCTCGCTGGAGGGCACATCAAATCGCGATATGCCGCCGCAGCCCTGGGGTGATTATCCGGTGGCCTTTGGTGGCGAGTCTGAAGTGCAGCTCCAGTCGCGTATGGTCGCGGTGCTGTCGCGCATCATGGCCAGGCCGCAGCACGACTGCGTGCTGGCGGTTTCCCACGGCTCAGCCTGCCAGGAGTTTCTTGAGTATGTGACTGGCAGGGGAGAGCTACCCGACAACGGAGCCGTGCTTCATTTTGGCTATTGCGACGGGGCGTTTTCGCTCCTTGATTGGTAACGAACGAAAGGACCCCTATGAATAAAGATCTGTATCTGGTCCGTCATGGACAGACGATATTCAACCTCAAGCGTATCATTCAGGGGTGGAGTGACTCGCCGCTTACGCAGTTGGGTTGCGACCAGGCGGCGCGCGCCGGCATGTTTTTACGTGCGTGCGGCATTGAGCCCGATCATGCCTACACCTCCACGCTTCATCGCACCGAGCAGACTATCGCCAACCTGTGGCCGGGCTTGGCGTACGAGCGCCTGGACGGTCTGCGTGAGTGGTTCTTTGGCGACTTTGAGGCCGAGCGCGTGATGCTTATGCCCGAGCGCCCGTGGCGAGATTTCTATCGTCAGTTTGGCGGCGAGAGCCAGATGCAGGTGCGCGAGCGCATGGCGGCGACGATAACCGATCTTATGCGACGTCCGGACCACGAGTGCGTGCTCGCGGTGAGCCATGGCTCGGCTATCAAGGAGTTTTTGGACCACGTGCGGGGCGCGGCGGCAGACGAGCGCGAACGCGTGCCGGGCAACTGCTCGGTGCTGCATTTTGCGTTTGACGATACGGCCGATACGTTTGAACTTGTCGAAGTCTTTACGCAGGAGGATTACGCGCGCGAGCTGGGGCTTGAACCACTTGTGGCGGCAGCAGGCCCGCAACGGGGATAACGCGAGCGTGGCGGCACGGGTCGCTGGCATAACTTCTCGACGCAAAAGGGGCGGAGATGCATGTACCTGCTGCATCTCCGCCCCCTGTTTGTTGAGCTGCCGATTTTTGTGCTGCGCGGTCTGGTCTTGCTAGAACCGCGCGACTTGGTGCGTGAGCAGACCCGTCGGAACCTGCGGTGCGCCGCCGCTGACCTGCGCAGCGGGGAAGAGCACGGCAACGGTAAAGTTGAACGGCTCCTTGCCGGTGTACGTTCCGGCGGAACGGGCCTCATCGGCCAGGAGCTGTGATGCCTCGACTAGTGCGGCAGCGTAGGCAGGGTCGTCGGCCAGTGCCGGCTCCGGCGCCTGGTCGAGCATGGCACGGATGGCGCCGACGGCGTCCTCGCGCTTGACCTCCCACACGCGGTGCGTAATACCCGCGGGGTCGGTGACGGCGTAGAGCGAGGCGCCCTCTTTGGCAGCGCCCAGGATGATGTCCATGACGGGCGACGCCTCGTAGGCGAGCGACACGGGGCGCGGCTGCACCTTGAGCTCGGCGATCGCGCGCGCGGCGGCGGCCACGTCGGCGCTGGCATCGCCCTTGCCGCCCGCAAGTACACTCGTCGGGCAGATCGCCACGACACCCGTCACACGTCCCGGCTCGCCCGAGCATTCGTACACGTAATACGCCGCACCCGGGTCCTTGAGCATCAGGCCATCGGCAAGGGCTCCGCGCAGAGCATCGTTGCCGCTCAGGATGCTGCCCATTGCAGGCAGCGCCTCGAGCACGCGGTCCTGAGCTGGGCGGATGCAGGGAAACGGAAGTGCTTTCATGGGCGGTCCTAACGCACGAGTCGGTTTGTTCGCGGCTTATTATGCCCCAACTTGGCCGCTCGCGTCCCAGAGCACGTTATCGGCGAGCGCGATGAGCACCTGCTGACAACGAACGATATCGGCGTGGGGCACATATTCGTTGGGCTTGTGCGCGAGCGCGAGCGACCCGGGACCGTAGCTCATGCATTTGCGGTTACCTGTCTTGCCGGCAATGACGGCGGTGTCGGTGTAGCCGGTAAAGAAGCCGACGGTCGTGTCCGCGTCCGTCACGTCATCGGCAGCACGCTTGAGCGCTGCTAGAAGGGGAGAGTTCGGGTCGCGCTCGATGGCGGGGCGGTCGCCCGTCACGGTGTAGCTGCCATGGCAACTGGGAACGACGGCTTCGGCGACGGCGATGGCCTGCTCTACCATGCGCGTCGCGGCGGCCGTATCGGTCGGCGGGGTCAGGCGCATGTCGACCCAGACTTTGGCGCGGTCGGGTACGACGTAGGGGCGATATCCGCCCTCGATTTGGCCAAACGTGATGGTCGAAGGCCCCAGCTCATCGTGCGCGGGCAGCGCCACAAACGCGCGACGGAGCGAACACACGACCTCGGCTATGGCGGCGACGGCATCCGCGCCCTTCCAGGGCTGGCTCGCATGCGCCGTCACGCCAGCCATTTCAATCTCGAACCACGTACGCCCCTTGTGCGCCACCTGGATCTGTCCGTCGGTGGGCTCGGTGTCCAGCACCCATTCACGCGAGCCGACCCAGCCAGCATCGATCGCGGCCTCTGAGCCGCGCATAAAATCTTCCTCGTCGACCGAGCAGATGAGCGAAAAGCCGCGGCGGGGCAGCGCGCCATCCGCCACCACGCGCTCGAGCGTATGGACCAGTGCGGCAATGGCACAGGCCAGGCCACCCTTCATGTCGCAGGCGCCACGGCCGTAGAGTTTGTCGTAACGCACAACCGTCCCGAGCGGCGGAATGTCCGCGTCCCAGCCATCGCCCAGCGTAACGGTATCCATATGGCAGATATAGACGAGTCGCGGCTCGTCGCTTTGGCCCGGCACGGTGACCATAAGGTTGCGGCGCCCGGGGAGTACTTCGAGCTCTGCAATCTGCACGGCATCGAGTACCGGATGGGTCAGCTGCGCCAACCGTTCCTCAATCAACGCTTTGATATAGCGTTCAATCTCGCCCTCGTACGCACCTGGGTCGGAACTGTCGATCCGCACGAGCCCTTGCGTAAGTCGCCAAGCAAAATCTGTATCAACCATAGTCACCTCACAGATAGTTAGGTCAACATACAGATTGTATGCCAAGAAGCGGCTCGGTGCATTTAATGGAGTGCTCACAAAAACGGGGGCGCCTCTCGTGCGAAAGGCGCCCCCGCGGGCATTCAATGTCAGTGACGGGCAGGCCACATGGGGAACTGCCCGTCAGATCAGCCGGCGCTATTTGATCACGCGCACGCGATACATCGAGGGAATCTGCTTGAGTGCTTCGATGGTACTGGTGTCAAGGTGCTCGTCGGTGTCGAACATGGTGTAGGCGTTCTCGCCGGCGGACTCGTTGGTCATACGCTGCACGTTGGCGTTGTCTTTGGCCAGGATGGCCGTGATCTGGCCGATCATGTTGGGCACGTTGGCGTGCAGGCAGGCGATGCGGCTTGCGGCGCGCGCCTTGCCCATGCTGCAGGCGGGGTAGTTGACGCTGTGTGCGATGTTGCCGTTCTCCAGGTAATCCTTGAGCTCGCTGATGGCCATGTCGGCGCAGTTGGCCTCGGCCTCGCCGGTGCCGGCGCCCGAGTGCGTGGTGATAAACGTATTGGGCATCTTGACGGTCTTGGGCGTGGCAAAGTCGCAGCTAAACCAGCTGAGCTTGCCCTCGCGCAGGGCGGCGTCAACGGCGTCCTCGTCAATGATGGTCTCGCGTGCGTAGTTGATGAGCACGGCGTCCGGGGCCAGCAGGTTGATCTGCTCGGTGCTGATCATGCCGATGGTGTCGGCCTTGCTGGGCACGTGTACGGTGAGGTAGTCGCAGCCGCGGCAGAGATCCTCGAGCGTGCCCACGCGCTGCACCTCGCGGCTCAGCACCCACGCGTGCTCGACGGAAATGAACGGGTCGTAGCCGTAAACGTCCATGCCCAGGTCGACGCAGGCGTTGGCGACCTTGGAGCCCACGTTGCCCAGGCCGATGACGCCGATGCGCTTGCCCTTGAGCTCGCGGCCCACAAAGGCCTTCTTGGCCTTCTCGGCATCGACCTGAATCTCGGGGTCGTCGGCGTTGTCGCGCACCCAGTTCATCGATTGCACCACGCCGCGGCTCGAGAGCACCAGCATGCCTAGGACGAGCTCCTTGACGGCGTTGCTGTTGGCACCGGGGGAGTTAAAGACGACGACGCCCTTCTTGGCGTATTCCTCGACGGGGATGTTGTTGACGCCGGCACCGCAGCGGGCGATGGCGCGGATGCCCTCGGGCAGCTCGTAGCCGTGCAGGTCGGTCGAGCGCATCAGGATCGCGTCGGCCTCTTCGGCGGTGCTCACAAATTCGTAGCCCTCGCCAAACTCGACTTTGCCGTCCTTGGTAATGTCATCGATGGTTTTAATCTTGCGCATGGAAAACTCCTTAGCAGGTTTGTCTAAAACAAGTGGTTTGAAGTGGCTGGTCGGCCCGTGTGTTGCGGGCTAGTTAGATCGCGGACTCAAACTATGCTGCGCTTCGAAGTCCTTCATGTACGTGGCCAGCGCCTGTACGTCCTCCATGGTGACTGCGTTGTACACGCTGGCGCGCATGCCGCCGACGAGGCGATGGCCCTTGACGTTTTGGATCTGGTGCTCTGCTGCGCCCGCAACAAAGGCGGCGTCGAGGTCGGCGTCGCCGGTGCGGAACGTGACGTTGGCGATGGAGCGACTGTCTGTCTGCGCGGTGCCGTGGAATAGTTTGCTGTTCTCGAGCAAGTCGTAGAGCAGGTTGGCCTTGGCCCAGTTGCGCTCGGCCATGGCGGCAAGTCCGCCGGTCTGCTCCACCCAACGGAACACCTTGCCGCACACGTAGATGCCAAAGGTGTTGGGCGTGTTGAGCATGGAGCCCTTGGCGGCCTGGGTCTTAAGGTCCAGGTACTGCGGCGTCTGCGCAAAGGCCGGGCCGTCAGCGATCAGGCCGTCGCGCACGATAACCACGGTGACGCCCGCGGCGCCGGCGTTTTTCTGCGCGCCGGCGTAGATGAGTCCGTAGCGCTCGACGTCGAGCGGCTGCGACAAAAAGCAGCTCGAGACATCGGCGACCAGCGGTACGTCGCCGCAGTTGGGCAGCTCGTGGTACATGGTGCCAAAGATGGTGTTGTTCTGGCAGATGTAGACGTAGTCGAGCCCGTCGCCCGCGGCCTCGGCGGCAATGCGCGCGTTGACGTCGGCCATGGTGGGTATGCGGTCGAAATTGGTGTCCTCGGAGCTCGCGAGCAGCACGGCCTCGCCGTACTTGGCGGCCTCCTTGTACGCCTTGTTGGCAAAGTTACCGGTCACGACGTAGCTGGCGCGGCCGCGGCGCATGAGGTTCATGGGGATGCCCGCAAACTGCAGCGTGGCGCCACCCTGCAAAAACAGGACGCGGTAGTTGTCGGGGATGCTCAGCAGGCGGCGCAGGGTTGCCTCGGCGTCGTCGATGATCTGCTGGTACATGCTAGATCGATGGCTCATCTCGAGCACGGA
>CABUWA010000041.1 GCA_902495085.1 uncultured Collinsella sp.
AGTCAGCGAAAACGCCCCTAAGCGAGCAAGGTGACGTGAAAGAGGAGGGAAGCGTACTTCGGTACGCGACCGACGATTGAACGTCAGATTGCCGCTTAGGGGCGTTTGCAGCGTCGAGCTGTTACGCGGTTTGGTAAAACCGCGTAACTACCTAACTACATCAAGTTGCAGACAGCTGCCGCAAAGGCCACGGGGTCCTCGGGGAGGATGCCCTCGACCAGCAGGGCCTGGTCATAGAGCAGACCGGAATACTGCTTGATCTTGTCGGCGTCGCCTGCCTTCTGGGCAGCGACAAGCTTGTCAAAGACCGGGTGCTTGGCGTTGAGCTCGAGCACGCGCTGGCTCTTTGGCATGCCGTCGGGCGCGCCCTCGGGCCCCTTCTGGAGCACCTTCTCCATCTCGAGCGAAAGCGGGCCCTCGGTGGTGATGCATGCGGGGGCATCGGTCAGGCGCGCGGAGACGGCAACTTTCTCGACCTTGTCACCGAGTGCCTCCTTCATAGCGCTAAAGAGGTCCTCGTTTTCCTTGGTGGCGTCCTCGGCCTCCTTCTTCTCGTCCTCGGTCGCCAGGTCAAGGTCACCGGTCGCGACGTTCTTGAGCTCCAGATGACGATCCTCGACCTCGGGCTCGGCACCGTCGGCCACGGCCTTTTCGGCAGCCTCGCGAGCTGCATCGTCCTCGTAGATCTTGGGCATATCGGCAGCAACGTACTCACGCATGGCCTGGAAGGTGAACTCATCCACGTCCTGCGTCAGAAGCAGCACGTCGTAACCGCGGTCGAGCACGCCCTTCACCACGGGCATCTTAGCCAAGCGCTCACGCGAGTCGCCGGCGGCGTAGTAGATGGCCTTCTGATCCTCGGGCATGCCCTTGGCATACTCGGCCAGGGTAATCATCTTCTGTTCCTTGGCAGACCAGAACAGCAACAGGTCGGCGAGCTCATCGGCCTTCATGCCATAGCTCGAGTAAATGCCGTACTTAAGACCGCGACCAAAGTTCTCAAAGAACTTCTCGTAGGCCTCGCGGTCGTTGTCACGCATATCCTCAAGGTCGGCGGTAATCTTCTTTTCCACGCGCTTGGCGATGGCCTTGAGCTGACGGTTCTGCTGCAGCGTCTCGCGCGAGATGTTGAGCGACACGTCGGCGGAATCCACGACGCCGCGGACAAAGTTGTAGTAGTCGGGCAGCAGGTCGTCGCACTTCTCCATAATCAGCACGTTGGAGCTGTAGAGCGCCAGACCCTTCTCGTAGTCCTTGCTGTACAGATCGAACGGGGCGCGACCCGGCACAAACAGCAGGGCGTCGTACTCGAGCGTGCCCTCGGCGTGGAAGCTGATGGTGCGCGCAGGATTATCAAAGTCGTGGAACGTAGACTTGTAGAACTCGTCGTAGTCCTTCTGCTCAACATCGGAGCTGCGCTTTTTCCAAATCGGCGTCATGGAGTTGATGGTCTCGAGCTCCTGGTAGTCCTCATACTCGGGCTTGTAATCGTCGCCGGCGTCCTCGGGCTTGGGTTTCTGGCGGCTCTTGGACACCATCATCTGAATCGGGTAGCGCACATAGTTGCTGTACTGCCGAATCAGGCTCTTGAGGCCCCACTCGGTCAGGAAGCGATCGTAGGTCTCGGCCTCGCCGTCGGCATCGAGCTTCTCGTTCTCGCGCAGCGTCAGGATGACATCGGTACCGTGCTCGGCGCGCTCGCCATCTTCGATGGTGTAACCCTCAAGACCATCAGACTCCCACACGTGAGCGGTGTCCTCGCCATAGGCGCGGCTCACGACCTTCACGTGGCTGGCGACCATAAAAGCCGAGTAGAAGCCCACGCCAAACTGGCCGATGATGTCGACATCCGAACCCTGCTGCTCGGCGTTCTCGGTCTTAAACTCCTCGGAGCCGGAATGGGCGATGGTGCCCAGATTGCGCTCGAGCTCCTCGGCGGTCATGCCAATGCCGTTATCCGAGATAGTAATGGTGCGGGCATCTTTATCAAAGGAGACGCGAATAGCCAGGTCGCCCTGGTCGAGCTTGACGCTCGGGTCCTGCAGGCTCTTAAAGTTGAGCTTGTCGACGGCGTCGCTCGCGTTAGAGATAAGCTCGCGCAGGAAGATTTCCTTATTGGTGTAGATGGAGTTGATCATGAGGTCGAGCAGTTTTTTGCTCTCGGTCTTAAATTGACGCATGTGCAGTCCTTTCGCGCTACCCCCGTCCGCAAAAACGGCCCGGTCGCCCGAGCCGAATCGCAGACCTGCTATGTTCAGACTTAGATTTTATAACCCATTAGCGCGCATATATACATACGGAATCGAAAAACTGTATGTCTAAGCGCTCCGATGCACCAATTGCCAAGGAGTGTCCCAAACTGCCGGCAGGAAAGGAACGTCTCTATCTGCCATCTACACGCTTGGCCATCCAAGCATGGGGCTGGCCCTCGTCTTCGTAGTCCACCGGGGCAATCTGCGTGTAGCCCGCCTTGGCATAGAGCGGCAGCACGTATTCCTGCGCATGCAGTTTAATAAGCTTAGCGCCGGCATCGCGCACACACGCATCACTGGCCTCAACGATCGCACTCGCCAGACCGCGACGGCGCATGCTCGGCAACACGGCCACGCGCCCCATAATGTAGGTCTCCCCCGCCGCGACGCCTTCGTCCAAGTCGCACGCCGGCGACACTGGAGCCTCTGCGTCAGCCGCGCGCTCAAGCTCTTCGGGAAACACGCGCGAGCAACCGGCAAGCCCGCCGTCTGCATAGAGCGTCACATGAATGCAGTTCGGATCCTCGTCGATAGCGTCGAACTCATTCTCGTAGCCCTGCTCGTCCATAAAAACGACGCGGCGCACCAGCGCCGCGTCATCAAAGCATCCCGTCTTAAGTTGGATATCCATGGCTGCCCCTTCATTCAATGCGAACGTTAGGGACAGATTTTAGCGAAAATGGGCTCCGCGCACGCTAAACTTCGCGCGAGCCTTCGCCAGGCAGTCGTAATGACCCACGTTATGGGCATCGCTCGCGATGAAGCTGTACAGGTTCTGATCGAACAGGCGCTGTGCCGGCTTTTTCTCGCGACCAAAGCGACCGCCGGCAATAAAGTCCGCCGAAGCCTGCAGCTTGCAGCCCATATCGACCAGGCGCTCCGCCACGCTTACATCCTTTTGAACCGCACGATAGCGCTCAGGATGAGCGATGATCACCTGGTAGCCACGGCACTGCAAATCGTAAATCGTGTTCTCGTACTCTCTAAACGCATACGCATCGGCATGCGTCGAAAGCTCGAGCAGAAACTCGTTGGTCCCATCGAAATGCAAGTGCTCCGCGGCATCGATACCAAGCTCAACGAGCTTTCGATGGTTGACCTCGAAGCCCATCTGGAGCGGAAAACCGTCAGCGTTATCACGCAGCAGCTCAAAGGCATCCCACATCTTGTCGTAATCAAAATAGGGATCACGGCAGTGAGGAGTGCAAACGATTCTGGTTACACCGGCCCGCTTGGCAGCCTCGAGCATCGCCAAGCTCTCATCGAGATCGGCGGCGCCGTCGTCTACACCCGGCAAGATATGGCAATGAATGTCACGCATAGGTCAGCCTTAATCAACTAAACGTTTGCTCGGTTGGTGAAGATGCCCTTTTTGGAAGTCCCCTGATCGTCGGAGCCCTTCTTCACCTTCTTACCGTCCTTGGTGTAGTAGGAGTAGTAGTACTCGCTGGTCTCGGTCTCGCAGTAGTTCATAACGGTACCGATGAGCTTGACCTTCTCGGACTTCTTAAGCTGACCGATGGCGTTGAGCGCCTCCTCGCGCTTGGTGAAATCCTCACGCACGACAAAAAGCGCACCGTCGGTCAGACTTGCGATCTCGGCAGCATCGATGAAGGTGCCGACCGGGGGAGCATCAAAGATGACGTACTGGAACTTGGCGGACAGTGCCTTTACCAGCTTGGCAAAGCGGTGAGAGACGATGATGTCGGCAGGATTGGGAATATGCGGCTCGGCATCGAGGAAGTAGAAGTTCTTCTGACCCGTCTCGACAATCGCCTGGTCAATAGAAACCTGCTCGGACAGGACTGCATAGAGTCCGCCGCGGGAGCGGACGCCGAGCATATCGGCAAGGGACCTGCGGCGCATATCGGCCTCGACCAGGAGCACGGACTTGCCGCTCGTGGCGATTGCCTGAGCAAGATTAATGGAAACCGTAGACTTGCCCTCGTTGGGAATCGAGGACGTAACGGTGATGGTGCGAATGGGGTCGTCCACGCTCGCAAAGCGGATGTTGGCCAGAAGGGTCTTGGCGGCATTCTGTACAACGAGCTTATCGGTGTTCTTTGCCTTAGCCATGCCTATTTACCACCTTTCATAGCCGGAATTCGGCCAACAACGGGAATACCCAGGAGCTCTTCTGCCTCTTCTGCACCGCGGATGCGGGTGTTGAGCATGTCTGCCAAAACGACATAGGCAACTGCGATAAAGATGCCCGCGAGGAACGCGACAGCAACGTACAGCATACGCTTGGGACCGCTGGGGGCTTCGGGGGTCTTAGCCTCGTCGATAACGTTGATGCTCTGGGCAGCGCCGACGTTCTGAGCGACCGTACTCACCGAGCTGGCCATGGCCTTTGCGACCTTAGCCGTCTCTTTGGCATCGGTGCCGGTAACCGAAAGCGTAATGACACGCGTGGTGGTCTCGGAGGAAACAGACACCTTGTAGTCATCCAGATCGGTGAGGCCCAGTTCATTGGCTGCGCCGCTCTTAACGCTATCGCTATCCAGCAGCGTGGCGATATCGTTGGAAAGCATCTGACTCGCCGAGAGATCGTTGTAGCTCATCTGACCGCTATCGTCGGTCTTGGCGAGAATGTACATGCTCGTCGTCGCGGTATAGGTGTTGTCCATCGCAACGAAGGACACGATGCCCATGGCGATCGCGCAGACCACCGGAAGGGTGATGACCAGCTGAAGGTGCTTCTTCAGCAGCTGGAACAGTTCGAGAAGGGTCATGCAGCTTGCCTTTCATTTCCCCAGTTCGGATTGACAAAACTGTCCGTATGTTATCGCATCTTTTTACCGAGACCAAACTCTATACATAAGAAACAGGCTCTCCTGTAAAAATGTCGGAAGCAATCGTAAAATTGCACAACAACGCCGCACCCGAAAGTCAAATGCGGCGTCTGCATCAATATCTATGTTGTATCGCTATGCGAATGGCTCGTCCTGCTGTATGGGAAACGTCACCGTAATGGTGGTTCCCACGCCCAACTCGCTCGACAAATCGAGCGTGGCGTGATGATACAGGGCCGCATGCTTGACAATGGCAAGCCCCAGACCGGTTCCGCCGCGTGCCTTGGACCTACTCTTGTCCACGCGATAGAACCGCTCAAATACCTTGCCCTGTTCTTCAGGCGCGATACCGATTCCCGTGTCGGCGACCACAAGGAACGGATGGCCTTCGTCGTTGGTGCCGCACTGCAGCGTAACCGTACCGCCGGGTCGATTGTAGCGGATGGCGTTGCTTGCCAGATTATAGATGAGCTCGTCGATCAAGCGCGACACGCCTTCGATGACCACAGGCTTGGTCTCATGACTTATCGTCACATTCGCCTGACGGGCGACCTGTTCAAGACGCTGCTCAACCGCGTAGATAGCACGCGAGAGCTCAATAGGCTCCGTGGACCCAATGGGCACCGCCTCGCCCTCAGTTGCACGCTCGGCCTCGTCCAAGTTAGACAGCGTAAGGATGTCGTTGACAAGCGCCGCCAAACGGCCCGCCTCACGATAGATGCGACCGCCAAAGTTGCGCAGGTCGTCCTCGCCCTCGACCATGCCGTTTGCGATGAGCTCAGCATAGCCCGAAATCGCCGTAAGCGGCGTCTTGAGCTCATGGGTGATATTCGCCGTGAACTCGCGGCGCATACGGTCGTTGTCCGCTAGCACCGCCATTTGGCGCTTGAGTTCCTGGCGCTGCGACTCGATACGCTCAAGCATGGGGACCATCTCGGCATAGGCATGCTCATAGCTACGGCGTGGGTGGTCCAAATCCACCTCTTGCAACGGCGCGATGATGGCACGGGACTCGCGGCGCGCCATAAAAAACGAGAGTACCGCACCCGCTGCTGCGATAAGCAGCATCGGCGCCACCATCGACAGCAAAATCGCCGCAACGCCAGGCTGGGCCTGCGCCAAGCGGACAACCTGGCCGTTATCGAGGGCGACAGCGCGATACAGCATAATCTCGTCGAGCGTAGAGCTTGCGCGCTCCGCGGAACCCAAACCACTCTCAAAGGCCTCGATGACCTCGGGGCGATCGCCATGGTTGGGCAGTGTGGAAGGCGACGCCTCGTTGTCGTAGGCAACCGATCCATCCTTGTTAATCAGCGTGATGCGCAAGTCCTCGCGATCGAGGCTACGCAAGAACGGGATGGGCTCCTGCTGCTCGTCGAGGGCGGCAGCAATGAGCTCGGTTTCCTGCGCCAGGTTGGCACTCGTGGCATCCGCCAAGGTGTTTTGCACAAAGAACGCACCCAGCACCGTAAACGCCACGATAACCGCCATGGCGCAGACAAAGATCGTCACAAAAACGCGGTGCGACAGCGTATGTTTTCCCTGGGGGGCGAAGACCACGGGTTACTCCTCCGATGCGGTGGACGCGGTGTCGTCACCTTCGGCACCATCACCGGCAGAAGGCTCGGCCAAGCGGTAGCCCACGCCGCGCACGGTCTCGATGGCACCGGCATGCTCGCCCAGTTTTTGGCGAAGCGTCTGCACGTGCACGTCAACGGTGCGCGAACCGCCGTCGAAGTCCCAGCCCCACACGCTCTGCAGCAACGACTCGCGGGTAAAGACCACGCCGGGCTTGCGCATGAGGTACTCGAGCAGGTCGAACTCGCGCAGGGTGAGCTTAAGCGGCTCGCCGGCAACGGTCACCTCGCGATGGCTGGGCGAGAGCACGATGTCGCCCACGCTGAGCACATCGCTTGCCTGCTTGACCATGCCGCCGCGACGCAGCAGTGCGCGGCAGCGGCTCGCAAGCTCCATGAGCGAAAACGGCTTAGTCAGGTAATCGTCGGCACCGCCATCGAGCGCCATCACCTTGTCGAGCTCGGTGTCCTTGGCGGTAAGCATCATGATGGGCACCGTCGCCGTCAGGCGGTCGGCACGCAGGCGACGCATAATCGCCAAGCCATCGGTATCGGGCAGCATGATATCGAGCAGTACAGCATCGGGCACCCGTCGCGCCACGGCAGCTTTAAACTCGCCATCGCACGAAAAGCCCTCGGCCTCGATTCCCTGCTTGCGCAGCGCGTAGACCGTCAAATCCCTGATGTTGTCATCGTCCTCGACGTAATAGATCATGTTGAACCCCTTTGCGGCCGGCATGACCGCATCTTAACCCTAAAGGTACCTTTACTAGATGGTATCAGCCAAAACGTCCCGTCAAATAATCCGCCGTGCGCGGATCGGTCGGATTCTTGAAGAGTTGCGCGGTGGGCGCGTGCTCCACCAGCTCACCCAGCAAAAAGAATGCGACCGAATCGGAGATACGCGCCGCCTGCTGCATATTGTGCGTAACGACCACGAGCGTGCAGGTCTCTTTGAGCTCGCAGGCCAGCTGCTCCACCACCAGCGTCGACACAGGGTCGAGTGCCGAGGTCGGCTCGTCCATCAGCAGAATGTCGGGCTGCACGGCAAGTGCGCGGGCGATGCACAGACGCTGCTGCTGGCCGCCCGAAAGACCCAGACCCGACTCTTTGAGCTTGTCCTTGACCTCGTCCCACAGGGCAGCGCGACGCAGGGAGTCCTCGACCAGCTCATCGAGCACGACGCGGTCGCGCACGCCCATACCGCGCGGCCCATAGGCGACGTTGTCGTAGATGCTCATGGGAAACGGGTTGGGGCGCTGGAACACCATGCCCACGCGCTGGCGCAAACGGCAGATGTCGTAATCGCCCAGGATATCTTGACCATCGAGCGCAATCTTGCCCTCGATGCGGCAATCCTTGATGCCGTCGTTCATGCGGTTAAAGCAGCGCAGCAACGTGGACTTTCCGCAGCCCGAAGGCCCGATAAACGAGGTGATCTGCTTGTCGCGGATCTTGATATTCACGTCCTTGAGCGCATGATGGTCGCCATAGAACAGGTCGAGGCCCTCGACATCGATGCGCGTCGGCGAGGCGGCAAGATCCTCTGCCGTGGGGCGAGTCGCATCCCCAACTTCGCGCTCGTGCGCGGCCTCGGCCTGCGCTTTCATGAGTTCTTCAAGCTCCGTGGGCTCCACAGCCGCAGCAGCCGTCATACCGCATACCTCCACATCGATATCAATTCAGCAGTATCGATAGTAGAAATCGCGGCTCATATGCACGTGAGCGCATTGTCAAGTGTTTGTAAGGGCACGCTGGCTATGCGGCGGGCAGCTCGATGGTGAATATCGTGTGTTCGGGCGTCGATTCACATGCAACGGTACCGCCGTGTGCCGCGATGATCTCCTTGGCGATAGCAAGCCCCAGTCCAGCGCCGCCGCGATTGGTCGCACGCGCCGCATCCAGGCGATAGAACTTCTCAAAGATCACCTTGAGCTTTGCCTCAGGGATGGGATCGCCCTGATTGATAAAGCGCACGCGCACGCCACCGTCGTCCCGGCGTCTGGCCTCGATCGTGATGGTCGAGCCTTCATAGCTATAGGCAATAGCGTTTTTCATGATGTTGTTAAACACGCGGGCCATCTTGTCGCCATCCACGAGCACCGTCAGGTCCTCGCGAATATCAACTTGGACTTCCTTATGCTGCTCGTTGAGGATGGGATAGAACTCGTCAGCCACCTGAGCCAGCAGCAACCCCAGATCAACATAGCCGCGCGTGAGCACGATATCGTGGAAGTCAAAGCGCGTGATATCGAAGAACTCTTCGATGAGCGCATCGAGCCGGTGAGCCTTGTCGAGCGCCACGCCCGTAAAGTGCGCACGTTGCTCAACCGGCAGCTCGGGAGCCTCTTGCAGCAGCGAAAGATAGCCCACCACACTGGCAAGCGGGGTGCGTAGGTCATGCGCCAAGTACGTGACCAGATCGTCCTTGCGATGCGACTCGTCACGCAGAGCTTGCTGCACCTTGCGCTCACGGTCACGCACGCGGTTAAGGGCGCCCTCGACCTCCAAGAAGTCGCCGTCAATGTTGTCCCAGGTGTCGGGGTGATCGATCAGGCGATCTTGAATACGAGCGGCCAGCACACAATCGGCATGCTGCTCGCCCTGCTCGTAGCCCTGGTAGTACAGGGCGCGGCCACACAAGAACAGCACGCACGCGGCAAGCGCCAGCACAAAGCCAAGCATGTTGAATACAAAGCCGGCATCGAACAACACCGGCCCTTCGATGCCACCGAGCGCCATGGCGCCAATCGCCAACGTCATGGCCCACGCGGCGCCGCCAATCACCACGCAGCGGCACACGATCTCAAATCGATCGATCAGCAAAAAGCCGACAAGCAGCACCGCCAAGATTCCGACGATGTTATCGATGCCAATCAGCAGCAGGCTCAACAAAAAGAGCAGCACCGTTGCAAGCGCGCGGTTGTCGACGACCGACCTCACGTATTCAAAGAGCCGATCGGGCACCTCGAACGCTTGCCTATCGTCTTTTGTCATATCAAGATCCTCACAAGCGAAAAGCGTTATTCGATGATGTAGCCGACGCCCCAGACGTTTTTGATAAAGCGTGGCTTTTGTGCGTCGTCGCCAATCTTTTCGCGCAAGTGGCGAATGTGCACCATCACCGTATTGTTGGAGCCGGGCATAAAGTCCTCGTTCCACACCGCGCGGAACAGGTCCTCCACGGCCACCACGCTGCCGCGATGCTCGACCAGATACAGCAAGATTGAATACTCGGTGGGCGTGAGGCGAACCGGCGAACCGTCCACTGTCACGGAACGAGCGTCGCGGTTGATCTCCAAGCCGTCGAGCTGAATGGTCGGCGACTCGGCCGCCTGTGCACGGCTACCGTAGCTGGTGTAGCGACGAAGCTGGGCGTGCACGCGCGCGATGAGCTCCAGCGGACGGAACGGCTTAACCACGTAATCGTCCGCGCCAAGCGAAAGGCCCCCGATCTTGTCTTGCTGGGCATCGCGCGCCGTCAGCATGATCACGGGATAGGTATGGCTGGAACGGATCGTACGCAGCAGCTCAAACCCATCGATATCGGGCAGCATGACGTCCAGCAGCGCCAGATCGAACTCCTGCTCCAAAATCGCCTTGGCAGCATCGGCCCCGCTATAGGCAATCTGGACATCAAAGCCCTCTTTTGTAAGGTAGATGCCAACCAAGTCGGCGATGGCCTTCTCGTCATCAACTACCAAAATGCGCTCGTTCATGCGTGCTCCTCTCGCGCTCCATTATGCCTGAGGCGACGCACGCCACACACAACAAGCGTGGGTGATTAAGTCGGCCTTAAGCACCCTTGTGCCCGTTCGTGAGCGGATGTGGGCCACGCACGCACGCAATGATCGCCGACGCCGGCAAACGATATACTCTAGTTCCAGAAGAGACCATCCCGTCGAAAGCGAAATCTGTGAAGTCCCTCACCTCTTTTGCAAAGTGCTCAGCCCAGCTTGCCGCCGGCTTTGTCTGCGCTATCGCCCTTGCCGCTGGCGTGCCCACCGTTGCCGGCGCCCAAGTGCTCACGACCGACAATGTTTGCGGCAAAACCGCCGATGCGCGCGGCATCACGGCCGGAAACCTGCCCGATATCGATGCGACCAATGCCCTCGTCATGGGCAAAGACGGCACCGTCTACTATGGGCGCGGCGCCGATGAGCAGGTCAAGATTGCCTCGATCACCAAGGTCATGACCGCAATCCTAACCGTCGAGAATTGCAAGATGAACGAGAAGGTCACGGTGAGCAACGCCGCAGCCACCGTGGGTAATTCGACCGCCGGCTTGCTCGAAGGCGACGAGCTTACCGTGGAGCAGGCACTGCGCGGCCTGATGATTCCCTCGGGCAACGATGCCGCCATCGTGCTCGCCGAATATGTGGGCAAGAAGATCGACCCTAAGACCAAAGACGCCGAGGCCACATTTGTGAAGGCCATGAACGAGCGCGCTAAGAAGCTCGGCTGCACCGGCACGGTCTTTGAGAACCCACACGGTCTGGACTTTGACGAGTGGGCTGGCGATATGCACTCAACCGCACATGACGTGGCGCTGATGATGCAGGAGGCCATGAAAAACGACACGATCCGCGAGGTCGTAGCGAGCGAGGATTCCTGGATCGAGGTCACGGGCGCCGACGGCACCGACCATTCGCATTCCATGGACACGCATAACTATTTGCTGGGCCAAGATGGCAACATCGGTGGCAAGACCGGCACCACCGACGATGCAGGCTATTGCTTTACGGGTGTCTACAACCGCGATGGCGACGAGATCTACACCGTCGTTTTGAACTCCACCACCACCGACCAGCGCTTTACCGATACCGCAACCCTTGCCAATTGGTACTACGGTCACAAGGTGACGGTCGCAATCGCCAACACGCAAGAAAAGACCGCCAACGGCAACCCGCTTATGGCGCGCATTAGTCAAACCGACTGGACGGATAAGACGATCGACGCCACGCTCGCCGATCCCACGGCGCAAGCGACCGTGTTTTCCCTTGCCGGCGAGGTGACCGAAAAGGTTAGCTACGACGATCTTTCGGGCACGGTGCATGTGGGCGACAAGGTGGGCAGCGTTACGCTCAAGCAGGACGGCACCAAGGTCGCCGTCATGGACCTGGTCGCCGACGAGGAAGGCGCAGGGCCCAATCCCATCGAGTGGCTGCTCGTGAAGCTCGACCGCCTGGGCCGTCGTATCGACAACCGCCCACTCACGGCGGAAAGTGAGACCGTCGCCAATGCGCCCAAGGTGTAGGGCTGGGGGAACATTACATTTGAGATTGGAGAGGCGTCCAACGGGGCGCCTCTTTTTGAATACCTCTTAAACGGGATGCGTCAGAATCACCAAAGCGACATTGCTAGCCGTTTACCTTCGCTGTGTCTTTTCGGACCTTGAAAACGGATCCACCGGGCATGCTAGTAGATCCTTTCGACCTCCTTGGTCAAGGCCCTGAAAAGATCCCCAGCTGAGGGGTCTGCCCCAGGACACAGCGATTGCCAGGCACCCGTTTCTCCGATGGTGCCCGCACTCGTCATAACAAGATTGTCGCTCCGCCTGCGAATGGAGACACTAACGGAGCGGCCATTATGGAACCCATGGATATCGACTTTATTTATGCGCCCATCAGCTAGATAACTAATCATGACATTGATGCTGTCACCATACTCCGGCAATTCGAAGCCGTGGGAATCCATCAATAGCTTCACGTCCTGATGGTAAATGCGGGCCTCGACGACATTCTTGGGCATTTTCCCCGTCTTTGTTGGAGAGCAAAAGCTGATGCTTGGCTCCTCTTCGCTCATGCCTCGGTCAAACCTAAGCATGCACGGGCATACCGACTCAATGGTTCGCAAGGCGTCCGCCGCGACCTTTTCCTCGGTAAACATCTCCACGTCGATGCCGTTTTCTTCCATATAGGCACGGTTTTTACGTTGAAGCTCTAGCCGAGCCGCAGCCTCCCCATCTCCACGCTGTTCCCAATTTCCGGAGTCGGCGACATTTCGATCGAATGTAAAATCAACGGAACATGGCGCTTGCTGTTGAGTCGGATCACTGTCGCCGAGACGCCTTAGCTCGGAGCGCCTCATCAGTAGTGTCACAATATCAAACAGCCAACCAAATCCAAAAAGGCCAAAGGTAAAGAGATATAGAAAGAAGCTACCCCACATCCGTGCATACGCCCTATGAGCGCCCGACCACCCAAGAAGGAAGCATAGCAAAAGCGCCTTGTTTGCCCTGTCAACCGACGTAATCTCTCGAGTGAGAGATTTCTGTTCAGGCTTCGCCAAAGGTGTAATTTCATGCGATGAAACAGTAATTGAGGACGTCCTTGACGCCGAGCTCCGAGCGCCTGATTTAGCAACGGCGCGAGCGACATCCCCAACTCCGACGGTCGTTCTGCTGTATACGGCATTGTAAGCAGCCTTCTTCGGATTTTTGATCCACCCCATGCCCTTCTTACCATAGCCGGGGATTATCGCCCGCTTTACCGCGCGCTTCGCTCTGCCGGTCGTTCTTGCCTTGAGTGATGTCTTTAGATTCGGCTTACGCAGCCCGACCTTTACCATATTTCTACTCCATCCCCTCGGAACCCCACACCGGGGTGCACGAGCACGCCTGGGTCTCCCCGTTTTCAAGCGCCCCGTGTTTGCCTAATGTTCACGCCCTTTCGGACTCTAATCCCCAGCCGCCATTCTTGATAATAAAAAAGGGCCCCAAATGGGACCCTTCTTCAAAGTCATACTGGCGGAGAGCTGGGGATTCGAACCCCAGATGCCCTTTTGGGGCATACTCGCTTAGCAGGCGAGCACCTTCGGCCTCTCGGTCAGCTCTCCGTAACAGCCGTTCTATAGTAACCAAA
>CABUWA010000042.1 GCA_902495085.1 uncultured Collinsella sp.
GACATGATTGACACCGCTGGCACCCTGTGCGCCAACGTCAAGGAGCTCAAGGCTATGGGCGCTGGCGACATCTACGTCTGCGCCACCCACGGCATCTTCTCCGGTCCGGCCATCGAGCGTCTGAACGACGCCCCGATCGTCGAGTGCCTCGTCACCGACGCCATTCCCGTCGAGGTCGGCGGCAAGATCAAGACCATCTCGGTCGCCGAGGAGTTCGCTCAGGCCATCTCCGCCGTTTACCACGAGGAGCCCGTCTCTACGCTCGTCGGCGGCGACTTCGCGCTGTAATCCAGCGTGCATCTCATCATCTTTGGTGTTTTTAAAGGGTCGGAAGCTCGCTTCCGACCCTTTTTCTACCCCTCGACAACCTGCTATGGACAGTTAGTTCAGATTTGTATTTATTTAGGCATTCGTTTGGGTCATTTAATACGTCGAAAGCCCTCTTGCCGGCATAATTCCGCTCGATCCCTCCGCCTATGGATCTCTTCACCATGCCATTGGCCCCATTTTGCCCACCGATTCCTTCAACAACGGCAATACACCGATGGCGTGAATTTTTGTGGTGTAAGAGGGAGGGCCGCGTCAGCGCCCCCTGCGCCTAAGGCTATTCCGCCACGCCGTGGCGGTCAAGGACCTCCCTTATGACCTCGTGCGCGGCCAGCCTTACCGCCTCGAGCCTCTCGCCCTCGAGCGGTTCCGGGGCCGGGGCCGGGGCGGACGCGCGGGCGGCCGACTCGGGCGCGGCGACCCGGTGGGCGGCCCACCTGCCCTCCTCTCCGGCGAGCACCGCGCACACGAGCCGCATCATGGACGCCTCGGAGGGGAACGACTGCACCGAGCGGTACCTCCTCTTGATCTCGCGGTTCGCACGCTCCTGCACGTTGTTCGTCCTGATCTTCTGCCAGTGCTCGCGGGGGAAGGACATGAAGGCGAGCGCGTCCTCCCTCGCGCCCTCGAAGACGTCGCCGGCCGCGCGGGAGAGGGCGCGCACCCTGGGCGCCGCCAGGTCCCACGCCGCGCGGGCGACGTCGGCGTCGGCCTGCCCCGCGCACGCCCGGACCAGGTCGGCGGCGAGCGCCTGGCCGGCGAGGCTGTGGACGTGGCCCCTGATGTCGCGCTGGAGGTGCGTCAGGCACCGCTGCCAGGAGCAGCCCGGCAGGACCCTGGAGACGGCGGCGACGAGCCCCGCGTGGGCGTCGGACACCGCGAGCCTCACGCCGCGCAGGCCCCTGTCCCTGAGGGAGCCGAGGAACTCGGACCAGGCGGCCTCGCTCTCGCTGTCGAAGCAGGCGCAGCCGAGGAACTCCTTGTGCCCGGAGGACGACATGCCGATCGCCGTGACGAGCGCGACGCTCGCGTAGCGCCCGCCGGTCCTGCACTTCATGTAGGTCGCGTCGAGCCACACGTAGGGGTGCTCGCCCTCGATCGGCCGGGTCCTGAACGCCTCGGCCTCCTCGTCCAGCCCGGCGCACAGCGCCGACACCTCGGAGCTGGACAGCGACGAGACGCCGAGCTCCTCGGCGACGAGCCCGACCTTGCGGGTGCTCACGCCAGCGACGTACATCTCGCGCACGAGCGCGACCATGGACGCCTCGACGCGCGTGTAGCGCTCGAGTATGCCCTCGGGGAAGTAGGTCCCCTCGCGCAGCTTGGGGACCCGCAGCTCGAGGTCGCCGAGGGAGGTCGACAGGGACCTCTCGCGGTAGCCGTTCCTGCTGTTGACGCGCTCGGGCGACCTGGAGCCGCGGGGCGCGCCGCAGGCCTCCTGCGCCTGGGAGTCCATCAGGGCGTTGACCACGGACTGGATCACCTCCCTGCCGAACTCCCTCAGGTCGTCGCACCGCGAGAACAGCGCGAGCAGGGCCTCGGTCTGGGGCCGGTCGAGGCCGAGCCCCCGGTCCGGCTGGGATAGAATGTCGCTGTGGGCCATCGTCTTTCCTTTCGTCGAATATCTAGGCACTGACGATTCTAGGCGATGGCCCTCCCTTGCTTCTTACACCACGACTCTGCGCGCTACCAATACACCCCGGTCGCCTTATACAAATCTGAACTAACTGCCCAACACCCACCTCAGTAGATGCCTCCAAGGCCAGCACATCGCTCCATTCTCCACTTTTTCAAGGAATTCCACATGATCACGCTACCGCCCGCGGCGCGCGACTCCCCTTTGAGCGAAAAGAACGATACGGCAATATCGTTTCGCCAACGGATTAGTACCTTATAGCTATGACGACCGTGATTTCACATCTCTCCGCCCTCCGCGCAATTCGCCGCGCTCGACGGGCGTACTCCGCCCTTCCCTGGGACGCCATCGATGACGAGCAACAGACACAAGCCCTCGAAGGTTGCGTTCCCAACAAGGACGCCATAGACTTTGCGGCCCTTGCAATACTTGACGCCTGGAGCGAAGACGACTCCGAGTGTCTAGATCTCTTTGTTGCGGGCGGCAACAACAGACGGCCCGACGGACGGCTCCTCCAGCACACCATCACCGCCCCTCTTCCCCAAGGTGCGATCATGCACATTGAATCCGACATCTACGCAACGTCTCCCGCCATGACGGCCATGCTTTGTTCCAAAAATGAATCAGTTGCCAAAACCTTGATGCTTCTTATGGAGCTGCTCGGAACCTACTCACTTCCGCCCGAGGCAACTTACCCCATCGCCTACGACGACACGCGGCCCAAGGCCAACAGCTTCGAAGCGATGGACGACCTCGATTGCCAGGGCGACCAACCGACACCCGAAAAGCCAGCCGAAACACGCTACGAACAGGCACACTATAGATGCGAACCCGCTACAACCATCGAAGAGCTCGAGGCAGTCGCACGGTTTGCCAAAAGTAGTTCCTACGCCTCGTTTCGTACGGCTGTCAAACTCGCCCGGGCCGGATCCGCATCCCCAGCGGAATCATTGATGTTCGCCGTCCTGGGCGCGCCCATGCGCTTTGGCGGATTCGGGTGTTGCAGTTTGCCCATGGGAGGCCTGCTGCTCAACTATCGTGTCGATTTCGACACCCTTGCGGTCAACATGTCCTCGGGCATCCCCTACGCCATCTGCGACTTATATTGCCCGGCCGCCGGAGTCGACAACGAATACAACGGAATTGGACATGAGCTTCAAAACGCCCGCATCCACGATGGCAATCGCAACAATGGCCTTAAAGCCATGGGTATCCACGTCCTGGTTATCAATCGTGACCAAATGAAGGACCTTGTTGCACTCGAAGCCTTCGCCCAGACGATGCATCGACTTGCGGGGGTTCGATTCCGCTACCGCATCAAGGGTTATCGCAAGCGTCAGGCTGCCTGGCTCAACGCCCTGCGGGCCGGAATCGGCCTCGCGCCGGTCTAAAAGACTTTTACCCAGTGTTACCTAGCATGGCTGGACAGTTAGTTCAGATTTGTATAAAAAGACGGCTAATATCGAGGTAGTTTGCCGCCATCCCGGCGCCAGTCACCTCATTTGAAGACTCGAAAGATCTGAAATAGCGCAAAATGTGCTCCCCAAAGCGCCGTGGCAGTTCCGCGGTCCCAATTTTGACAGTCAAAGACCTCTTGGTTTATACAAATCTGAACTAACTGTCCACCCCGGCTTCTGACGACTGCCTAAACGCCCTCATACAGCCTCAATCACCCGCCATTTGACAGCAGCAACGGGGTCGCTCACCATAGCAGGCGACAAATCGACGAAAGGAAGCACATGGCAGCTGCACAGCCGCTTAAGATTCGCATGGTTGCCGGGCTTGGCAACCCTGGCGAGGAATATGCCGAGACCCGCCACAACGCCGGCTTTAAGGCAATCGACGAGCTGGCCCGTCAGGCCGGTGTCACGTACTGGAAAAACCAGGCAGGCGCCGAGGTCGCGCTCATCAACATCAACGATCCCGAGGAAGAGGGTGGCAAGCGCCAGATTGTGCTGGTCAAGCCGCAGTCGTACATGAACACCTCAGGCGGCCCCATCTCCAAGCTTTGCCGCGAGTACAAAATCAAGGCCGAGGAGCTGCTCGTAATCCACGACGAGCTCGACATTCCCGCCGGCGACGTACGTGTTAAGGTGGGCGGTGGCCACGCCGGTCACAACGGCCTGCGCTCCATCATCGACAAGATGGGCAGCCGCGACTTCAGCCGCATCCGCACCGGCATCGGCAACCCTCCCGGCAAGATGGCCGTCGCCGACTACGTGCTTAAGCAGCTGCGCGCCCGCGAGGCCGAGGATTTCCAGGACACCTGCGCACGCGCGGCCGACGCCGCCGGCCTAGCGATTGTGCACGGCGTAGTCTATGCTCGCGACCATGTCAACGGCGCCGCTTCCGCCAACGGCAAGCACTAGAACCTACTATTTAGGGAGAGGTTTATTTTGGCAGGTTTTATCTACGGAAACGCCGCGGTGGCCGCATCGCAATAAACCCCGCACCGCCATACACACATAGCGCCCCAAAGGGGGCCGGCCTCATCACAACCCGAGGCCGGCCCCCTTTGCCGTTTTGCCTGATAAAACCTGCCAAAATAAACCTCTCCCCCTTTGGCAGGTCGAAGTGGATAAACCCTGCTCCCAACCGCCGAAGACACACGTAAGTGACATGTCCATAAGGGTATAATTTGCACCGTATGTCTGCACAACGCCTGTGCGCGTACGGTTTTATTCGGGCTACCGTCCATTTCCGTGGAGGCACGGTTCGGCGGCCCTAACAAGAGAGGGGTTCTATGTATAAGATCCTGGAGAAGACGCAGTTCTCGGAGAAGGTGTTCAAGTTCCGCATCGAGGCGCCCGCAATCGCCAAGCATGCGCACGCTGGACAGTTCCTCATGGTCCGCGCCAACGAGACGGGCGAGCGTGTCCCGTTTACCCTGGCCGGCTGGAACGGTGACGAGGGCTGGGTCGAGTTCATCTTCATGGTGATCGGCAAGACCACCGAGATGCTGTCCACTTACGAAGCCGGCGAGTCGCTGCGCGACGTCGTGGGCCCGCTGGGCGTTCCCACCGAGATGGCCGAGGGCCCCTGCGCCGTCATTGGCGGCGGCGTCGGCCTGGCAATTGCCTTCCCGGTCGCCAAGCACCTGGTCGAGACCGGTCACGAGGTGCACGCCATCATGGGCGCCCGCACCAAGGACCTCCTGCTCATGGAGGACCAGTTCCGCGAGCTCCTCGACAAGGACCACATCCATATCACCACCGACGACGGTTCCTACGGAGAGCAGGGCGTTGTCACCGCTCCGCTGGAGCGCCTGCTGCAGGACAAGGCCGTGAGCCAGGTCTTCTGCGTCGGCCCCGTTCCGATGATGAAGTTCTCGACCCTCACCGCCCAGAAGTACGACACCCCCATCACCGCGTCGCTCAACCCCATCATGGTTGACGGCACCGGTATGTGCGGCTGCTGCCGCGTCGAGGTGGGCGGCGTGACCAAGTTCGCTTGCGTCGACGGCCCCGACTTCGATGCCACCCTGGTCGACTGGGATGACCTTCGTGCCCGCCAGGCCGCTTACCGTTCCGAAGAGGGCGAGTCCCTCAAGGCCTATGAGGAAAAGAGCTGCGCATGCCACTAGTTAACGGTCGTTTCGTTGCCGATATGAAGTCGCCCCGCACCCCCGATAACGAGGAGCCGGCTGCCGAGCGCGCCTGCGACTTCCGCCCCGTCGACAAGGGCTTCACCGAGGAGATGGCGCTGGCCGAGGCTGAGCGCTGCCTCAACTGCAAGAAGCCGTTCTGTGTTGAGGGCTGCCCCGTCAACATCAACATCCCCCGCTTTATCGAGCAGATCCGCGCAAAGGACTTCGGCGGCGCTCTCGATACCATCCGCGAGGACTCCATGCTTCCCGCCATCTGCGGCCGCGTCTGCCCGCAGGAGAACCAGTGCGAGGGCAAGTGCATCCGTGGTAAGAAGTCCGAGCCCGTGGCCATCGGCCAGCTCGAGCGCTTCCTGGGTGACCGCCCCGAGCTCGCTTCCACGCCCAAGATGGCCCCCAAGAACGGCAAGAAGGTCGCCGTCGTCGGCTCCGGCCCGTCCGGCATCACCTGCGCTGGCGAGCTCGCCCGTAACGGCTTTGACGTCACCGTCTTCGAGGCCTTCTTCACCGGCGGCGGCGTGCTGGTCTACGGCATCCCCGAGTTCCGTCTGCCCAAGGCAGTCGTCAAGCGCGAGATTGACGGCCTGGAGGACATGGGCGTCAAGTTTGAGTACAACTCCGTCGTAGGCAACATGGCCACGGCCGAGGAGCTGTTCGAGCAGGGCTTCGACGCCATCTACGTGGCGACCGGCGCTGGCCTGCCCAAGTTCCTCAACGTCCCCGGCGAGAACCTGCCCAACGTCTTCTTCGCAAACGAGTACCTCACCCGCGTGAACCTGATGAAGGCCAACAAGTTCCCCGAGTACGACACCCCCACCAAGCACGGCAAGAACGTCGTCGTCTTTGGTGGCGGCAACGTGGCTATGGACGCCGTCCGTACCGCCAAGCGCCTGGGCGCCGAGCACGCCATCATCGCCTACCGTCGTACCGAGGACGAGATGCCCTGCCGTCGCGCCGAGCTGCACCATGCTAAGGCCGAGGGCGTCGAGGTCCTGCCGCTCGTCTCCCCGCTCGAGTTTGTCGCCGGCGAGGACGGCTCCGTGTGCGCCGTCAAGGTCCAGAAGATGGAACTCGGCGAGCCCGACGAGTCCGGCCGTCGTCGCCCGGTGCCCATCGAGGGCGCCATCGAGGAGATCCCCTGCGACGTCGCGATCTCGGCTATCGGCACCAACGCCAACCCCTTCGCAAAGAAGATCGGCGGCAAGATGGAGCTTAACAAGTGGGGCTACATCGTTGCCGACGAGGAGACCGGCCAGACCACCGATCCCCGCATCTGGGCCGGCGGCGACATCGTCACCGGTGCCGCTACGGTCATTCTGGCGATGGGCGCCGGCAAGAAGGCCGCCGCTTCGATCACCAAGAGCCTGCTGGGCGAGTAATCACCTACAGCGCTAACCGCCAAACGGCAAAGTCCCCGTCGAGCACACGCCCGGCGGGGACTTTTTCTATGCCGGTCGCCCAAACCACCACGATGGGGACAGGCACCTTTGTGGTAGTTTGGGGCCTGGTCGGTCGTTTTGTCTCAATCTGTAACACCTGGAGCCCGTTGAGCCTTGTAGTTGTTACAGATCGAGATCTTGCGCCAGCCGCCTCCGCTTTGTCTCAATCTGTAACAGTTAGAGACCAAATTCCCCGCTATGTGTTACAGATCGAGACGTTAGGTTGGCGGCTGAACAGTTCATCTCAATCTGTAACACCTGGAACCCAAATATCTGGCTTGGTGTTACAGATTGAGATTTTGCTAAAGCCGAGGAGGGGCGCTGTCGCCAAAACTTAGCGCTTGCGGCGCTTGGTCGCAGCGATGCCGGCCGCGGCAACGGTTGCGCCGGCGATGCTCAGAGCAGCGACCGTCATCGCGGCGGAGTCACCCGTGCTGGCAAGCTCCGTGCCGCCGGACTTCTTGCCGTTCTCGCCCTTACCCTTGGACTTGTCCGTCGTCACCGTGGTCGTCGTCGAAGTCGAACTGCCCGCAGGGACCCCGGCGCCACCAGAGCCATCCGTACCGCCACCCTGCTCGCCGCCGTCAGGCGTCGGCTCGGGCTCTGGCTTCAGACCGGGATCGGGCGTCGGCTCAGGCACCGCCTCATCGGTCACCGTAATCGTAATGTTCAGACGCTCGGAATACTCGCTGTATGACATGCCAGGGCGCTGTGCCGCAATGCGCACATACATGTTGCTATCGAGCGCAATAGGCTCGGTGTACTTTACGCGGCCTTCGTCACGGCAGGGGCAGGTGTCGTTGGTGGTGTACCAAATCGTCGTGCCATCCTCGGCCGAAAGCTCCAGCTTCGTGCCCTTGGGCACCGTAATGTAGTTCTCCTTGGGCGACCATGCACCAAACGTCGTCGCACCAATCGTCGCCGTCAACGTCGTCAAACCGGGCAGAGCACCATGCAGCACAAACGTCGCCGTACCGTCCTCGCCCGTCACGGCCTGGATGGCATCGACAGAGCAGATAGCCGAGGACTCCAGCCCAACACTAACCTTGGCGCCCGCAAACGGCTTGCCAGCCTTATCGGTCACGTGCGCCACCAGCTCAAAGTCACTGCCATCAAGCATGGTCACGGCCTGCTCCACGTTGAGCTTGAGCTTGTCGGCACGAACGCCCACGACAAGCTCGCCACTTGCCCAGCGCGCCATGGCCGTGCCGGCGTAGTTGCGAGCACCGTCGAGCTCAAACGCCACCGGCGAGCCCGCCTCACACGCATCGGCATAGCTAATACGCAGCACGCGCGACAGCGGCTTGCCATTGGGATCGTCCTGCTTGTCGAGCCACGTATACGTCACGTCACCCAAGCCCTGCGCGCACAATGCGACCAGGGCATCGTCGCTCGCATCCATATACTGCGCAAACTCAACCTCGATGCAATCGGTATAGGCATGGGCCGAGGCCACCTCGGGCGCCGCCGTCGACACCAAGCCAATGTTCACCTCAGTCTGAATCGGCGGCACGCGCAGCCAAGCCGAACGCGCCTCCTCATACCCGTCCTTGGTCACGCGCACCTGATACCAGCCGGTCGGCGTATTCCAGTTGTACGCACCGTCCGCACCCGTCGCAAGCGGATTGTCCTGCTCATACTCCTCGGCATCCCAACGCACTGCATTGGTACCGGCCGCATCGTCGGCGCTCCACAGCTCAACCGTCGCGCTTTCAACCGTATTGGACAGCAGGCCCTCGTACACCACGCCCGCAGGGTCGGGTGCAGCCTTGGCAGCCACATTGCGATAACGCGCCTCGAAGATCGACTGCATCTTCTCGTCCGAGATCAAGCCGTCCTTGTTGGCCTTACAGACCTCGGTATCGGTCAGCTCGCCCCAGTTGACCGTAATACGATTCTGACACGCGCGCTCCACCTGCTCGCAGGCAACATCGTAGGCGCATTCGGCATTGGTCAGCTTAATCGCGCGCTCCGAACCTACGCTGGTCGAAGCCGCATCATAGGCAGCGCCCACCACGGTACCCGCCGAACCGGCCGTCAGCACGCCGGCGATTGTCATAATGGAGCCCACTGCCACATCGGTGCTATCGTGGCAGAGCTGGCGATACAGCAGATCCTCAAACGCACGCGCCTTCTCCATGGCGTCGCGCAGCGCGTAAATGCACTTCCAGTCGTCCTCGGTCTTCTCGGGCTTGGCAAGCAAGCGCGTATGCTGAAGCTCATAGCCCTCGCGCTCGCCCTTCACCTTCTGCATACGGACATTCACGTTCTCCCAGTTCTTGCTGGCATCGTTCACGCCGTAAATGCCGGTAAAGATGCCGATACCCTGGGTCGCCGCGGGAAACGCCTGGCCGGCCGCCTTCCACGCATCGGTCTTAAAGACCTGTCCGAACATCTCGCACTCGATCTTATAGCTCTTGAGCGAACGGATCGTGCGGATGAGCTTCATATGGGCGCTCACGTCGCCGTTGCGCTTCCAGGCCATAAGCCAACCGCGAATCGTAGAGTTATTGAGGCTATGGACCACATTCCAGTTGTCGTACAGGTTGTCCAGAATGTCGCACTGCATGGCGATCGAGTTAAACAGAAGCGCCTGGTTCTTGTTGTTATTGGAGTTCTCGATAAACTCCGACTCAATATAGGCCGTCTGCTCGCCATCGGGCGCGGCGACCTTAAAGCCCTTGACGGTATCGTCGTCAGCCGCCTTGTAGCTCAGCGAGCTGCCGAGCGCCTGGCCCAAATCGTTAAACCCGCTCGTCGACTGGCCGTTGTACTCGCTGGCCTTAATGCCCGCACACTTGTTGAGCGCCGCAGCGGTTGCGTCATTCCAGCTTCCGTATTGGTTGAGCTGGCCGATACCCATCGACTGGCCCACCAGATCCTCGGCCTGCTGGACAATAAACTCCGCTCGCGATGCATGGTCGACGAGCTCCTTGATGGCGACCGCATCCGCAGCGTTCGCGCCCTGGGCCGCCGCGAGTTCCTGATACCAATCCTCGCTGGTACCGTAAGCATCCTCAAAGATCATCTTGTCCACATTGACGCCATAGCTGTCGCCCTGCTGGGTCAGCAGCGCCGCCGACCCGCCGACCGCGACCTTGAGCTCGGCCGCAAACTGCGCGGCCTCGTCGTTGCCAGCATCATCACCCTCGCCGCCGCTGGCGGCAGGGGCGCGACGAGCCTTACGGGCAGCACCACCCTGGGCCTCGCCCTCTTTACCGTCCTTGTCCTCCTCGGCAAACGCATCGGCGACCATCCGGTCAATCGCGTCGTTAAAGGCCTCATCGACATCATTAAACGAGTTATCCATCATATACTCGTGCCACTGCTGCACGGCATTCGAGAACTCCTGCTGGCGCTCCTCGGCCGCGGCGGAATGCTTTTTGGCCGAAGCGTTGGCGTCAAAACTCAGCATGGTCATAAGCTGAGCATTGGAGATGCGGTAGGTCTGCGGCATAAAGATCTGCTCAAAGTTTCCGCAGTTCACATAGGTCGAGTCATTCGCCTTGTTAAACTCGTCGAGTAGCTTAAGGTAACCCTCGTCCACATACTCCGCCACATAGCGCACACGGGTGCCCTCGCGCGACTTTTGAGTCAGAGGAATCGTCACCGTCTTGCCATCCACGCAGTCCACGTACAGGTCGAGCGTGTCGGCGGCCTCCTCGTTTCCCACCTCGAGCGTGATATCAAAGGTCCAGTAGGCGTTCTTCTTTTGTGGCAGATGATGGAAGGTCCACAGGCTCTTGCCGGTGTCCTTGCCGTCCTTGACCAAGTTTTGCGTACCGCCACGATACGTCACATCAAAGTTCCAGACCGAAGCACCCGGAACATAGCGCACATAATTGCGAGCCGTTACCTCGGCAGCAGCGGCGGCAACATCGGTCGAGCCCACGCGCGCCTCGAGCGTCACACGCTCGGCGGCAAGCGTATCCTGCGGCAGGTCGTATTCAATCTTGGCACGGCCGAGTTTATTGGTCTTACCGGTGTACTTTGCGGCCGAGGCGCCCGCGCCCACGGTAAGCTGCACGCTTTTTCCGGGCGCTGCATAAACGTAGGCCACATTGCCCAGTAGGCTGTGAACGTCGGTGCTGTCGAGCTCGATGCGCGATCCGCTAACCTCGAGCGTGGTGCTTCCCAGCGGCAATATCACCTCGCCCAGCGTAATAAGCGGCGAGATGGCATAGATGCCCGCGGCCTTAGGCTTAAAGCGCACAAACACATCGGCGCCCATGCCCTTCTTCATATTGAGAACGAGGTTGTCGCCCTCCCAAGTTGTGTCAGCCCACATGGCATCGGAGCTGGCGCCGGCTTCGCGAGCGCCTGCGGACACATCCTCGACGGCATCCTTGGCCAGCGGAATCTCAATCTTGGCAGCCTGGCTGTCCTTGAGCTCGTAATGAATGCGCAGCTCGGTCTCCACGCCAACGACCGCGGACGAATCGGCGATAACCGAGCCCGCCGTCAGCCCGCGCTCGACACGATACGTCTCCACGTCAAACGTGGGGACGTCGAGCGTCACGTCGAGCTGTTTGCCGTCCTCAATCTTCACCTGCTTTTGCGCGATATGCTTACCCACGGTCAGCCCTAGGCGGCTAAACGTGGAATAGCTCGTCGCTTGGATGTCGTAGCTCGTCTTGTTAAAGGCGACGATGGTGTACGAACCGGCCTTAAGGCGCGGCGTCTCGGCCTTCATGATAGGCGTGGTGCCATCGTCTTCGTAACCCATCAGATAGGTGACGCCGTCGGCGACCAGCTTGCCGTCGGACGTACGGAACACCAGCACGCGGTTGGCGCCCTGGTAGTCGCCCTTGGTCGTAACCGTCGCCGTACCCCAAGGCTTCAAGTCGATATCGACCTTGCCGGCCGAGGGCTTCGCCGTCGCCGTCGCCCCACCCAGCTTGAGGCTGTCTTTGGGCTCGAGCGTTATCTCCAGATCCTGGTCCGCGTCGGCAATGGTCTGCGAAACCACGAGTGCTGTGCCCTGGATACGGAAGTCGTTTTCCTTGTCACCCTTGGCAGGCTTAAGCGTCTTGCCGCCGCTCTTCACCGTCAGATCGATGTTATCGAGACTATCGAGCTCAATGCGTTCGGTCTTATCCTGGCCCACAATCGGTTCAAGATAGCCCACGCTGAGCTCAATCGCGCGCGAGGCCGGAATCTTGGTAAAGTCCTCCGCCTTAATCTCTCCGATATTCCATGTGCCCGTCATCTGGTCGCCCGGGCGCGCCAGCACCATGTCATAGTAACCGCTGAGCGAAATGCGCAGGGTGGCTGCTGTCTTGGAGAGAGCGTCCGCTGTAAAGCTGCCGTCATCGCCAACCGCCAGCGGCGTGGACTGCCCCGCCTGCACGAGTGTAGCCGTCGCGCTCTGGGGAAGTTTGCCCGTCACCTGGGCCGCCTCGCCCATCCACTCAAACGTGTAGGCAGGCTTCGAGGAATCGACGGAGTCCTTGCGATCGGCCACGGCATCGGCAAGCTTTTTGACCATCGAGGGGTTGCCAGTCGAATCGGTCGCATAGGCATAGATGGTCTGGCCTTCACTAAAGGGAATCGCATACGTTACGCCATCGATTGTCACGCGCTCATTATAGTCGCCCGGATAGCCCGCCTCACCAAACTGAAGATCGGGGTTCATCACGCGCAGGGCAACGGCATTATGGTTCGTCTCGTTTCCGTATCTCGTGTTCTCAAAAGCTCCCCACTCTATCATTTCCACGCTTTTGGGTAGCACAATCTCTTTGCCGGCAATCGCAGGATCAAGAGAGGCGAACGCGTGCGCTCCGATATATTTAACGCCGTCGCCGATCGTCACCGACGACACATGCGAGCACCCGTCAAAGGCATTGCGCTCAATCCGCTCCACCGTGCCCGGCACATTGATCTGCGTAAAGGTGAGCACTGTTGTGTCCGAGACATAGAACTGTGGCACGCCGCAATAGGCGAATGCAAGATAGTCGATAGTTTTGACCGAAGGCGGCAGCGTTGCCACCACCTTGTCGTCAAGTTGTTCACATTCCTTAAAGGCCTGCTCGGGAATCGTGGTAAAGGCCGCGTTGTTGGGCCAGGTTACCGTTTGGAGCGTCTTGCTTTTGTAGAATGCATAGCTCTTGAGCTCCTCGACCGAATCGGGCAGTGCGATCTCTTTGATGCTGCTGCCGCCCAAGCCTCCAACCGAGCGGACATGCGAATTAGGGGCGAAGGTGATCGATGTGAGCGCAGCGCTTCCCATACCCGTAAGGCTTACGACATTTTTGTCGTCGATGGTTGAGGGCACCTCCAACGTGGTAATGCCCGCGTCGCCATACTCGATAGAAATTTCGTTGGTGAGGCTATCAATCGAGAAGTAGTACTGCGCGGGGGTCTGCTCGCCGGCCACGTAGCCATCGTCGTATTCGTCCTTTACGCCCGTGGCGCCCTTCGAGGTCATCCAGAGCCCAAGATCCTCATTCCAGGTTGCTTCGGCTTCGGCGGTCTCCTC
>CABUWA010000043.1 GCA_902495085.1 uncultured Collinsella sp.
CACATGGCGCTCGACGAGATCGCCGCCAACATGAAGCTGCAGAAGCGCCTGTGCCACAACGCCCCGTTCTATGTGCTGGGGCCGCTGGTGACCGATATCGGCGTGGGTTACGACCACATCACCGCCGCCATCGGCGGCGCCATCTCCGCCAGTTCCGGCGCCGACTTCCTGTGCTACGTGACGCCGGCAGAGCACCTATGCCTGCCTAACGCCCAGGATGTGCTCGACGGCCTCATGGCCACTAAGATCGCCGCACATGCCGCCGACATCGCCAAAAAGGTGCCGCACGCCCGCGACATGGACGACAAGATGGGCCAGGCACGCCGCAAGCTCAACTGGGATGCCATGTGGAAGTGCGCGCTCGACCCGGTCACCGGTAAGAAGCGCTACGAGGAATCCCCTGCCGCCACCGAGGGCACCTGCACCATGTGTGGCAAGATGTGCGCCGTCCGTACCGTCAACAAGATCTTCGAGGGCACGACGATCGACCTGGGCATGGAGGACTAGCCCTGTCGCCGCGGCCGCTTCTGGCGGCAAGCTGGTGTCTGTCAATTGTTGACGTGTGAACATTTGCTTGCATTTGCGTAAAGATTGCATCGCCCGCCCGGGTTCGACATAGAGTCGGCCCGGGCATCTTTATAATGCTGGCTTATAGACCCATTTGATTCCGACCGAACAAGGGAGCGAACATGGATCGTAGTAAGGTACCTGCCGTTCTATCCATCGCAGGATCCGATTCCAGCGGTGGCGCCGGCATTCAGGCCGACATTAAGACTATCACGGCACACCGTCTGTATGCCGAGACGGCCATCACCGCCATCACCGCACAGAACACCCTGGGCGTCACCGCCGTGCAGAACATCTCCCCGGATATTGTCGCGGCGCAGATCGATGCCGTTTTTGACGATATCCGCCCCAACGCCGTCAAGATTGGCATGGTTTCCTCTGCCGAGATTATCGATGTTATCGCCGACCGCCTGAGCGCCTGGAACGCGACAAACGTGGTAGTCGACCCCGTCATGGTAGCCACCTCGGGCGCACGGCTGATTGCCGAAGATGCCGCCGAGGCGCTCACCCGCCGCCTGTTCCCGCTAGCGACGGTTATCACGCCCAATATTCCCGAGGCCATGGCCCTGCTCGACTACGAGGTCGACTCCGAGCGCACGCAGCAAAATGCTGCCATGCTCCTCACCCGCCGCTTTGGTTGCGCATCCCTCGTTAAGGGTGGGCATCTTGTCAACGAGGCCAACGATGTACTGGCCGAACCCGCGCCACTCGATGACGAGGGCAACCATCTGGGAGATCCACTCACCACGTGGTTCCGCCACAAGCGCATCGAGACCGACAACACACACGGCACCGGCTGCACGCTCTCGTCCGCCATCGCCTGCGCGCTGGCCCAGGGCATGGATCTTGCCGATGCCGTCAACGCCGGCAAGGCCTACCTAACGGGCGCTCTCGCCGCCGGCTTTGACATGGGCAAAGGCTCCGGCCCTGTCAATCACATGTGGCAGTATTAAGATTCGCAGTCCAAAGCCACCGCAAAGGCGCCCGCCCCCTTTGTGGTGGTTTGGGGTCGCGCTACTCACCGAGCATCTCTTGGAGCTTGGCTGCCACGGCGTGCCCCAGGCTCTCGTGGCTTTCGGGCATCATATGCAGATAGTCGATATCGCCCGGCTCGGCAAACTCGGCGGCATTCAAAAAGTCGCAGCCAAACTGCTCGGCCACATGCGCATAGTACTCGCCAAAATGCTCAGATGCCTCAACGGAATGCTCGTCAAAGTCGGTCATATACACATCGGCAATCTGTGGCTTGATCTTGATAGGAGCCATCAGCAGAATGCGCGGACAAGGCGCAGCGTCGGTCCACGGAAACGCGCGGACGGCGCGAATCAGTGCCATGGCGCCACGGGCGATATCGGAAGCTGTCACGTTAAAGACCGTCTTACAGTCGTTGGTGCCCAGCATGATCACAATGGCGTCCAGCGGCTTATGGGCCTCGAGCAGCATCGGCAGCGCACGGATGCCGTTAAGATTGGTATCCAGATGGCACATGTCGTCGCGTACCGTCGTGCGGCCGTTGAGGCCTTCTTCAATTACATGCCAGCCCTCGCCTAAGTCACGTTGGGCCACGCCGCACCAGCGCACATCCTGCGCATAGCGCACCGCGGTGCCGTCGCGCATGCCCGCCGGATCGTAACCATAGGTGTTGCTGTCGCCAAAGCATAGAACGTTTTTCATCGTAAGCCCCTCGCTCAGTAAAAAGCCGACGGAAGCAGCCTCTCCCGTCGGCTCGACCTATCTGTCAGCACGTACCGATTACAGGTACTTGCGCCAATCGTCCTCGTCCTCATCATCCTCGGTAGCAGCCTGGGCCTGCTCGGCGGCACGGGCGGCTGCGGCGCGGGCGGCAACCTGAGCATAGGACTCCTCGTTGCGCTCGGGGAAGTTTGCCAGCACGTGCTCGAACTTGGCGAAGTCCTCATCCCAGCGCGTAGAAGGCACAGCAAAGAAGACTTGCTTGACCTTGAAGTCGCCCGACGCGAGCTCCTTGCGGAAGAGCTCGGCCACGGCCTCGGCATCGAAGCCGTTGTTGTCGCAGCCCCAAGCGCCCAGCACGAGCTTCTCGCGACCTAGCTCGTCGCAGATAGCGAGCACAAAGCGGATGCGGTCGCGCAGGGCATCCAGCAGAGCATCGTCGCTCACGCGATACTCCTGGCGGGCGCGCTTAACGTTGGGCGCAGCGGCCACGATCACGTCGGCGTATGCATGCACGTGGTTACGGTCGAAGCGCACCGCAGGCACCACCAGGGCGCGGTTGCGATAGAGCTCGCAGTTGATGTTGCGGCGACGGTTCTCGCCGTACCACTTACGCTGTTTATCGAGAACGTTGTACAGATACGAATCGGCGCACAGCGTGGCCTCCTGGCCCAGATAACCCTGAATATAGCCACCGCCCGGGTTGGTGAACGAGGCAAAGGCGAGCACGGCCATGTCGCAGAATTGCGCATAGCCACGACCGTTGTCCAGGATGGCCTGCGTGGCGGAGGCATCGAGCACGGTGACCTCGGGCAGAACCGGAGCGGGCTCCTCTGCAGGCGCGGACTCAGCTTCAGCGATTTCCTCGGCAGGCTCCTCGACGGGCTCAGGCGCTGCCTCGGTCTCGGGCGCCGCCTCGGTCTCGGCAGCCTCCGCGCCCTCGACGTCCTCGGCAACCTGTTCTTCGGTGGCCACAGCACTCTGAACCTTGGCCTTCATCGCCGCGACAAAGCCGGCAGGCATACCGTCAAACTCGCGAACACCGGCAAGCGAACGCTCGATATCCTTGGCGCACGCTTCGGACACAGTTGCCACGTGACGCTCGGCGGCCTTGGCACGGGCCTCGCGCTTGGGATTGGGCTGACCCGCGCGATTAGACCTGCGGTTACGGTTCCTGTTGTCGACGTCTGCCATAAGTGGTCACCTTTCCTGTCGCTGCCGCTATCGGCTTTTTCCATCCATGATACCCCGCCGCGTACAAAAAAAACGGCCCCGAAGGACCGCCTTTCGCATCGATTTACACGCACGGCAAGCACCGTCGCAATTCGCCACTAGTCGCGACGGCCAAGGATGTTCAGGATGCGCAGGAACACGTTGATAATGTCCACGAACAGATTGGACGCCATGAGCACGGCGTTGGGC
Source organism: uncultured Collinsella sp. (assembly GCA_902495085.1). GTDB lineage: Bacteria > Actinomycetota > Coriobacteriia > Coriobacteriales > Coriobacteriaceae > Collinsella. The sequence continues at coordinate 3,682 of CABUWA010000043.1, forward strand.
AGTGTAGGCGGCACTGTCGTGGCAACATAGGTGTCGTAGCCAATAAAGCCGGCGAACACCACGATCACGATCAGGTCGGTGATGGTCTGCGAGACGCCCATGGACATCAGCACGATCTCAACCAGAATAGTGGCGAGCAGAATGCCAAAACCGATGCCATATACGCGCTGGAAAAACTTGGGGAACGTCACGCCCAAGGCGCCAAAGACAAAGGTGATGGCGGCCGTGGCGATAAAGGCAGTGTTGATGGTGGGCAGGTCGTAGTTGGCAAGGCCAAACGACGCGGTCAGGCCAAAGGTACTCGCAAAGATTACGTAGCCCACAAGGGACAGGCCCACGGACTGCTTGCTGGCGGCGGCCGACATCATGACCATGCCGACGATGGTCAAAATAAACGAGCCAAAGACCAGCGGCAAGGCGGCTCCGCTCATCATCATGCGCGCAAACGACATGGTGCTCGTAAAGTAGGCGCCGGCGCCCATGGCGCAAAAGCCCAAGAAGATCAGGGCAGACATGGCGAGATTGTACGCGCGCGGCGACATCTCCTTGGCGCGGCTTGCGCCGCTCTCGACGGGGCCGTTCTGATAGCCCTGGATATCGTTCATAGGTTCGTCCTTTCAAAAAGCGCCACAAATAACGGCGCAGTAGCTGACAAGATTCCTGTCATTGTACCCGAACGCCGTGCGTCCTTACCTACGGCGCTCGCCCTCGAGCGTACGGTCGAATGCCCACACCCACCAACGCATCAGATGGGCCTGCGAGCCATCTGGTCGTTCACGCGTCTGGTCCTCCAGATACAACTCGGTCGCATGCCCGCCAAAACGCACCTTATAGGTTGCCGTACGAATGCCGTGAACCGTCAGGCCAAACCCGGTGGTCGAGACAATCTCGTCAATCGTAAAGCAGCGACCGTCGACCCAGCAGACGGTGACCGGCACGACCTGTCCGCCCGCGAGGATGCGAGCCACGACGTCCACATACTGCTTGTGCACGCGCCGAGTTTTGCCATCTGTCTGTCGATATTCCATGTCTCCTATTATCGAACGCATGTTTGCATGTTGTAAAGCGAACAGACTGTGGTTTTGGAATGTCGGAGCGAACGCACGTGTCCGCATGGCGTGTTAGCAAAAAGAATACCCGCGGTCAACAGGGCTAATATTCAATTTTAGTGCCAAAAAATTCACTTCTCCCATCAGAACTCGGTAAAGAAACCCACAGGAGGTGATACGATTTATCATGTTTTTGTAACGTGCCTGCAAACTTCGAGAAAGCCCATATATGGACGTAACGTTCTCAACCTTCCTCGGCCAAATTGTGTCGAACCCAGTCCTTGCCGTCACCGTGATCCTCGCGCTCGGCGCCATCTTCGTCAACGGATGGACCGACGCGCCCAACGCCATCGCGACCTGCGTCACTACGCGTTGCATGCCCGCCCGCGCCGCCATTCTCATGAGCGCCGCATTCAACTTCCTCGGCGTGCTCATCATGACGCACTTCAACGCGAGCGTCGCCAACACCATCTCGCATATCGTCGACTTTGGCGGAAACAGCACCATGGCGCTCGCATGCCTCTGCGCGGCGTTGTTCTCCATCGTCGTCTACGGCGCCACAGCGTCGCGTTTTGGCATCCCCACCTCGCAAAGCCACAGCCTTATCGCCGGCCTGACCGGTGCCGCTATCGCCCTCGGCGGCGCGAACAGCGTCAACGTCCACGAGTGGATGAAGGTCATCTACGGCCTGGCGCTCTCCATCGGCCTGGGCTTTGTCATGGGCTGGGTCCTGTGCAAGCTCGTCTCGATTCTTTTCGCCGCCGCCAACAGGCGACGTGCCAATGTCTTCTTTAAATACGCTCAGATCGCGAGCGCTGCGGCCATGAGCTTTATGCACGGCGCGCAGGATGGACAGAAGTTCATCGGCGTGCTCTTTTTAGGCGTAGCCTTCGCAAACGGCCAGACTAGCGTCGGCGATGCCGGCATCCCCATCTGGATTATGCTGCTGTGCTCGGCCACCATGGGTATCGGCACCAGCGTGGGCGGCGAGCGCATCATCAAGTCCGTCGGCCAGAGCATGGTTAAGCTCGAGAAGTATCAGGGCTTCTCCGCCGACCTCGCGGGCGCCGCGAACCTGCTGTTTGCCACCCTTACCGGCATCCCCGTGTCCTCCACACACATCAAGACCTGCGCCATCATGGGCGTCGGTGCCGTCAAGCGCCTCTCAGCCATCAACTTCGGCGTCGTCAAAGACATGATGTTCACCTGGTTCTTCACCTTCCCCGCCTGCGGACTCATCAGCTTTGTCATGGCCAAGCTGTTCATGATGTTCCTCTAGTCAAACCGAACGTCCATCCGGACCGCAACACTTCGCCCACCCGTCTTCGCCTCGAAAGGACCCACCCATGGCAAAGAAACCCGATTCGTTCTACTTTGACAACTACGTCGCCTGCGCCGACCTTGCTGTCCAGGCCGCAGAGTTGCTCATCAAGATTTTTGAGAACTTTGATCCCGTGCAGATCCACGACATGCTCGAGGAGATGCATGCGATTGAGCATGCGGCAGACAAGAAGCACCACGAGCTCGAAGACGCCCTGCTCACCGCCTTTATCACCCCGCTCGAGCGCGAGGATCTGGATCTGATGAGCTGCGCGCTCGACACCGTGCTCGACCGTATTGAGGGCGTCGTGCAGCGCGTCTACTTCACCAACATCCAGAGCATCCACCCCGATGCCATCGTGATCGCCCACAAGGTGACCGACGCCTGCCGCGCCATGAAGGACCTGATGGTCGAGCTGCCCAACTACCGCAAGTCCAAGACCCTGCGCGAGCTCGTCATCCAGATCAACACCATCGAATCCGAGGCCGACGAGCTCTACATCAACGCCATGCGCAACCTGCACGTTAACGGTAAGGACCCGCTCGAGGTCATCGCTTGGCGTGACGTGTACGCCTTCCTGGAGTACTGCGCTGACTGCTGTGAGAATGTGGCTGATGTTGTGGATTCGATTGTCATGAAGAACAGTTAATTGGGGGTACGTGTCCCGGCGGTCGCGGGCCCGGCCACTCATAACCTTTTTCACTCCGGCTGCATGCAGAGTCGTTCAAAAGGTTATTAGTGGCCGGGCCCGCTCCCTTATGTACCACCATTGGGAACTTTGGCTGATGGTTTGCGCGTGGTGGGGCCTTTACCGTAATGACCCTTGATTGCTCGGGGTTTTACTTTGGTATTCGATGAGCGTTTGGCTGATTGCCGCTTTGGGTACTCATTGGAATACTTTGGGTTTGTTTGATTTTTAATTGTTGGAGGGCTTGTATGTCTTATTTGGATCTGGCTCGGGGTCGGTATTCTTGTCGTGAGTTTGAAGATCGGGCTGTGGAGCAGGCTGTAGTGGATGCCATTGTTGAGGCTGGGCGTATTGCTCCTTCTGCTTGTAATAATCATCCAACCCGTGTGATGGTGTTGGATACGCCTGAGCTTCTGGAGAAGGCTGCTGCTTGTCAGCCTCGGTTTGCTCGTGATGGATCTATCTTTGGCGCTCCGCTCATCTTCCTTATTTGTAGCGTTACCGAAGACGCTTGGGTGCGCCCGTATGACCAGATGAATTCCAGTGAAATCGATACGTCCATCGTGTGTGATCAGATGATGATGGAGGCCACCGAACAGGGCCTGGGAACGTGCTGGGTATGCCATTTTAAGCCTGAGGTGGCACAGGAGCAGTTCAACCTGCCCGAGGGCGTCTATCCCTATCACATGCTCGTCTGCGGATATCCTGCCGACCACATCGCCGATCCCGAGCATCGCGAGGCCCGTACCATTTCCCTCTCCGACTTCCTCCTCAAGTAGATTTTGGGACATGCCCTAAAACCTATCCTTGACCGCTCACCGGTTCGCCGAGTTCTGCGCCACTATGTGCAGGGCTCGGTTTTTTATGTTGCGCGCCCCGGTACAGTCATAAAAAAGGACCCGCAAGCTGCGGGTCCTTTCTAGGCACTAAATTGTAGGCCGAATGTTAGTCCAGGTCGTCGGCAGCGAAGTTGTCGATCGGGGCGAAGGGATCGGCCACGGGGACAACCGGGTCAGCGACGGGCAGCGGCTCGGCGGGAACAGTCACCGCAGGAGAAGCGGCGGAACCGACCGGCGTGGAGGCCATGAGGTCGGCCGGGAAGGAGTTCTGGGCATCGTCCATGAAGTGCTGGATGAGCTTGAGATACTCGGCCTTGAACTCCTCACGAGAAGCCTTGAGACGATCGATCTCCTCGAGCTCAGCCTGCTTTTCGGTCAGAGCCTGGCGGATAACCTCGCGGGCCTTGGCGTCAGCCTCGTTGCGAATACGCTCAGCGTTCTCATTGGCATCGTTGACGATGGTCTCAGCGGTCTGCTGGGCAGCGATCAGGGCAGCGGAAATCTGGCGCTCCTGAGCGGAGAAGTCAGGGGCGGGAGCAGCCACGGGGGCGGCAGGAACGGCCTGGGCGGGGGCATCCTGAGCCTGGGCAAGCTGAGCCTGCGCATCGGCAAGCTGCTGCTCGGTAGCAGTCAGACGACCTTTAAGGTCGACGATCTTAGCGAGCATAGCGTCAACCTCAGAGGACAGCGTCTCCAAGAAGACGTCGACCTCGGCAGGATCGTAGCCACGCTTGGCCTCAGAGAAAGTCTGAGCCTGGATGTCTGCAGGGGTAATAGCCATAACAAGTCTCCTTTTTCATCGCCTCGGCGCTACACGCCCGACGTAAGTTACTAAGTCAGTTCTATACGAGTATACCTATAAGAAGCTGCAGAACCAGCCTCTGCACCAACTGCAACGCAATAATCGCAACGACCGGCGAAAAATCGATACCGCCCATCGGCGGGATGAAACGACGGAACAGGTTGAGCCACGGACCGCACACGCTATCAAGCACCGCGGCAATATCCTGAAGCAAACCACCCTGCTTCATGGGAATCCACGTCATAAAGCAGTAGACGACAATGAGCGTGGAATAGAAGTTGAACAGCGTGTTGACCAGTTGGACGATAGTGTAGATGTTGATGGGAATCTCCTCGTCTTGTCTTTACTTAAGGTAGCCGTCGGCACGAAGCTTCTTGAGATCGGAATCTTTGACCTCGCAACCGGCGGGCAGCACCATGAACACGCGGTCGCCCACCTCCTTGACCGTGGCACCCAGACCGCAGGCAAAGCCGTAAGAGAAGTCCAAGACGCGCTTGGCAACTTCGGTGCGTACGCCCACAAAAATCAGTGCGACAGGCTGCTTGGTGCGAACGCGGCGCACCACGGTCTCTACGTCGTCATAGCTCTCGGGGCGCAGGACATAGGCCGGCAGCTGCGGTGTGGCGTTGATGATATTGCTCGCATAGGCCGAGGCATCGCTCGGTGCAGGCGCGGGCGCAGCGGCGGCACGGGCGCGGGTGTTCTCGGCGTAGCTCGACGGCGTGTCATAGGCACCAGGACGATAACCGCTCGCAACACTGTCCTGCGAGCGCGAAGGCGGGTTATACGTCGTGGCATGGCGGGAGTCATCGCCGACCAGCTGACCGGAGCGCGTATACACGGCAACCGACTCAGCTTCACCGCGGCGCGTCTGACCAAGCAGGCCGTTGCTCGGCTCGTCTTGAGTGTAGAAGCCCTCGCCCGAAGCACCGCTGTAGCCGTTGTTCTGATAGCCATCGTCGTAGCCGTCATCGTAGCCGTAGTCGTCGTCTTGGCCATAACCCTGGTCGTAACCCTGCTGGCCGCCCAGGTGCATCTTATTTTTAATCTCGTCAAGGAAGCCCATGGTTGTGTCCTCTCGCGGTTTAGTGCAGGCGCCCCGATAATCAGTGCGCACTTCAGAGCCTTATTTTACTGCAAACTCCGGGCTAAATACTACCCTGCCCAGGCGAACGAGCGTAGAGCCCTCCTCAAGGGCAGGCTCAAAATCCTCGCTCATGCCGCAGGAAAGCTCGGGCAGGTTCAAATCGGGATGCGCCGCCTCCAGCTCATCCCTCAGCTCACGAAGCCCCGCAAAGGTGCGGCGTGCCACATCCTTATTCCCCCGGGGCGCCATAGTCATAAGCCCCTGCACGCAAATTCCCTCAAGTTCCGCAAGCTCACCCGCGGCGGCGCGAATCTCATCGGGCGAAAAGCCTCCCTTTGACTCCTCACCACTCACATTGACCTCAATGAGCACACGCTGGGGGCCGGCGAGCTCGCCTGCCTCGATCTTGCGGACAGCACGGCTCGAGATCGCCTGCGCCAGATGCAGCGAACCCACCGAGTGAATCAGCTCGGCTGAGCCCAGCACCGCATTGATCTTATTGGTCTGCAGGTTGCCGATCATATCGAAGCGCACCTCGGGCAGCTCCGGATGCTCCGCCAGACCCGTGAGCTTGCGAACCAGCTCCTGCGGGCGGTTCTCGGCAAAATGGCGATACCCCGCATGGATGGCGGCAACGGTCTCATCGACACCAACGGTCTTGGACACGGCAATGAGGCTCGCGGCGTCGTGGGGACGGCCTGCGCGATCGAGCGCCGCATAAAAACGTTCCAGAATCTGCTCGCGGCGAGCGCGCATCAAGTCCAAATAGTTATCCATTGCCAATCGCCTCCGCTGACAGCCAAACAAGTAGTCCCATGCTAACGCAAGAGCGCGGCCCCGCATGTGCAAGGCCGCGCTCACTTAGGTATTTACAATCTTTCGACGAACGGGATTACCTACTCCTCGTCGTCCTCGCCATCGTCCTCGTCCTCAAGATGATCGAGCAGGTAGCGAAGTCCCTCGCTGACCTCGTTAACGGGCACCTTGGCAACGTAGCGCGCATCGACGGCGGGCCTCATGATGACGCCCTCGCCCGAAGGCACGCGCATGCTCTCGAGCTCGTCCTCGTCCGTGCGGGCGATATCGCCGGCAGTCATGCGCTGGCCGGTCAAAAGGAACGTCAGACGGCAGGCGGCATCGATGGAAATCGAGGCGATGCGATCGAGGTAGCGCGAAACCATGATGGCGCGGCGCAGGTCGTCATAGTTGCTATCGTCATCCATAAACTCGCCCGCGTCCATGCGGTTGAAGGTACGGAAGAACTTCTCGTACGCCGCATGCACCGGCTCGTCCTCGACGGCCAGGTTGCAGATGATGGACATGTCGTTGGTGACGAGCGCAGAAAGCGACGAGCCCAGCACCTGGTAGACGGCTTCGGCCTCGGCCTCGACCGTGCCGACAAGCTCCTTGGGCAGCGAGATGTCGGCCTTGACCATATGACGCGTGGCGCGGCAGATCTGGCGAACCTTATCGGTCATGCGCTGCAGGTTAAAGTCGACGTAAATGATCGTCTGAAGCAGGCGGAAGTCGGAGGCGACCGGTGACTGCGTGGCGATCAGGTTGTAGCAGACGGCCTCCAGGTTGGCGCAGCGCGCGTCAATCGAAAGCGTGCGCTTCTTGGTCTTGGTGGCGAGCTTGCGGTCGTCGGTCACATAGGCCTTCACGGCATCGTGGAGGGCCAGATCGACGGCCTCGTAGATGCTCAGCATCTCGTGACGGGCCTCGATGAGCTGACGGGAAAACAGTTTGCGCATGGTTCACTCCAATCAGTTGGGTGCGGTCATGCCGCCCGCACAGTGAATACGCACCGGACCAGGTCCGATCGGATTGGGACTAGTCGCACCGATCAGCCAAAGCGGCCGGTGATATAGTCTTCCGTTCGCGAATCCACCGGGCTGGTGAAGATCGCGTCGGTTTGACCATACTCGATGAGCGTGGCGGGCTCGCCGGCAACTTCCTGCAAGAAAAATGCGGTGTAGTCGCTAATACGAGCGGCCTGCTGCATAGAATGCGTGACGATGATGATCGTCATCTCGGGCGCCAGCTCGGCCATCAGATCCTCGACCTTAGAGACGGACGTGGGGTCGATGGCGGAGCAGGGCTCGTCCATCAGCAGGACATCGGGCTGCACCGCAAGCACACGCGCGATGCACAGACGCTGCTGCTGACCGCCCGAGAGCGCCAAACCATCCTTGTTGAGCTGATTGGATACCTCTTTCCAGAGGTTGGCGCGCTTGAGCGATTCTTCCACGATGTCATCGAGGTCGCTTTTGCTAGTCACGCCCTGCAGACGAGGGCCAAAAGCGACATTCTCGTAGATGGATTTGGGGAACGGGTTGGGCTGCTGAAAAATCATGCCCACGCGGCGGCGAAGATCGACCGGGTCGACGCCCTCGGCATAGATATCGTTGCCGTCGAGCGTCATGGTGCCCTCGACGCGAGTGCCCTCGATAAGGTCGTTCATACGGTTGATGCAGCGCAAAAACGTCGATTTGCCGCAGCCCGAAGGGCCGATAAACGAGGTGATGGCGTTTTTGGCGATGTTGAGGTCAAGCCCCGTCAGCGCATGAAAGTCACCGTACCAAAAGTTGAAATCCTTGGCCGTGATGGCCGCTTGCTCCGGCGTGGGAGCGGACTGATAGACGGACATGGGACTCCTTAACTAGCGGCGCTTGCGCGACAGATAACGCGCAAACAGGTTGAAGGCCAGAATAATCGCCATCAGCAAAAGCGCGGTGCCGTAGGCTGCGTTCATGTTGATGCCGTCATTGGCAAGCAGATACAGGTGAACGGTCATGGGACGACCGGAATCGAGCGGCGAAATAGGCAGGTTGATGGCCTGACCCATGGTGTAGAGCACCACGGCGGTCTCGCCGATGGCGCGGCCGATGGCAAGCACGATGCCGGTAGCGATGCGGCCAAAAGCCGAAGGAAGCACGATCTTGGAGACGACCTGCCACTTGGTGGCGCCCAGGCCATATGCACCCCAACGGATATAGCGCGGAACGGCACGGATTGCCTCCTCGGTGGTACGCATGACGATGGGCAGCATCAGAAGTGCCAGTGCCAGGGCGGCCGAGACCATCGAAAGGCCCAGACCCATAGCCTCGACAAACAAGGCGTAGCCAAAGAGGCCCATAACGATGGAGGGTACCGAGGCCAAGGCATCGGCAGCATAGCGAATGATGTCGACAATCTTGCCCTGCTTGGCGTATTCGGCCAGATAGACCGCAGCCAGGACGGCAACCGGCGTGCAGATGAGCATGGCGAGCGCCGTCACGTAGACGGTCGAGACAATCGTGGGCCAAATGCCGCCTTCGGCGTTTACGCCCTGCGGCCAGCCGAAGATAAAGTCGAGCGAGATATGCGGCAGGCCGTTGATGACCACGTAGGCGATGATGGCAATCAGCACCAGCGTGGTTATATAGGCCGCGGCGCGAAACACGCCGAGCATGATCTTGTTGGACAGGTCCTTGTTGATACGGCCCTTCTTGCCATGGGAAAGGGCACGCTTGATGCGCTCGCGCGAGGAGGTCGTATCGACCATCGTGTCAACGGAATCGGACATAGCCTACCCCCTCTTCTTGGAAATCAGGCGGACGATACCCACCAGTGCAGCGGAGATGATAAACAGGACCACGCCCATGCCAAACAGAGCCGAGCGGTGCAGGCCCGAGGAATAACTCATGTCGAGCGCGATCTGACTCGTGAGCGTCGAGATGGGGCTCGAGATGCTATCCGGAATGACCGGGGCGTTGCCCACGACCATCAGCACGGCCATGGTCTCACCGATGGCACGCCCCATACCCAAGACAATTGCATCGACGATGCCCAGCTTGGCTGCAGGAAGCACGACCTTGTAGATG
>CABUWA010000044.1 GCA_902495085.1 uncultured Collinsella sp.
ATCGAGCCCAAGGTCACCCACATCGACTGGGATCTGGACATGGCAGAAAAGGGCGGTTATCCCGACTTTATGCTCAAGGAGATCCACGAGCAGCCGCGCGTCGTGCGCGACACGCTGGTCGGTCGTATGACGCCGGCCGGCGAGCTCGACATCGACGAGCTGGGCCTTTCGCTCGAGGAACTCAACGACATCGACCGCGTCTACGTGATCGCTTGCGGCACCAGCTACCATGCCGGTCTCATTGCCAAGAACCTTATCGAGGGCTGGGCTCGCATCCCCACCGAGGTGGAGGCGGCCAGCGAATTCCGTTATCGCAACCCCATCATTACGCCGACGACGCTCGTCGTGGCCGTGTCCCAGTCGGGCGAGACGGCCGACACTCTCGCCGCCATCCGCGACGCGCGCATCAAGGGCGCCAAGGTCTTCGGCATCACCAACGTGGTGGGCAGCCCCGTGGCGCGTGAAAGCGACGGCGTCATCTACACCAAGGCCAACAAGGAGATCGCGGTCGCCTCGACCAAGAGCTTTATCGGCCAGGTTGTGAGCCTCACGCTTTTGGCTCTGCTGCTGGCGCAGGTCAAGTACCGCCTGACCACCAAGCAGGCGCGCATGCTGTTCCGCGAGCTTTCCGATACGGCCGAGCAGATCCAGTGGATTTTGGATACCCAGACCGAGGCCGTGCATGAGGCCGCCCTGCTGTGCAAGGACGCGCAGTCGGCGCTGTTCGTGGGCCGTGGCATGGGTGCCGCTATTTCCTACGAGGGCGCGCTCAAGCTCAAAGAGGTCAGCTATCTGCACGCCGAGGCCTACGCCGCCGGTGAGATGAAGCACGGCCCCATCGCGCTGATTGACCCGGGCTTCCCTGTCATCGCCGTGGCCACCAAGAGTGCCACCTACGACAAGACCGTGTCGAACCTCATGGAGTGCAAGGCGCGCGGTGCCAAGGTCATCGTCGTTGCCACCGAGGGCGACGAGGAGATCAACAAGATCGCCGACTGCATCATTCGCGTGCCGGCAGTCCGCGACGTGTTCAGCCCCATCACGGCGAGTGTCCCGCTGCAGCTGCTCGCCCGCGAGGTCGCCATCCTGCGCGGCTGCGATGTTGATCAGCCCCGAAACCTCGCTAAGAGCGTGACCGTGGAATAGTTGGTTCCGCCGTTCTAGCGACCAAGGCCCGGCTCCGTTGCAGCGGAGCCGGGCCTTATTGCATTTGCCCGGATAAAACCTGCCAAAATAAACCTGTCCCTTTTTGGCAGGTTAGCGGAGCTTGCTGGTCTCGAAGTACTCGGGGAACTGGTCCAGAACCTCGGTTTGGTTGCGGAACATCATGTGCAGGTGCTTGCTGACCAAAAAGCTCGCTTCGATGGGGTCGCGACCGGCGATAGCGCGGCGAATCTGCTTGTGCTCGTTCACGATGTCCTGATTGTCGAGAACCTGCGTGACGGCGCGAAGCCAGCGGAAGCGCTCCAGGTCGGCATTGGTCTCTTCGAGCCATGACCACACGGTGCTGCGGCACGCGATGCTAAAAATCATGTGATGCATGAGGTTATCGCTCAAAAAGAAGCCGATGCGATCCCCTTCGGCCATGGCCTTTTCCTGCAGCACGATGGCGCGGTCGAGCTGCTCGATGCCGGCCGAGGTGGCTCGCGCACAGCACTCCACGATCACCTGCTTTTCCAGATGTTCGCGGATGTAACAGGCACTCTCGGCAAGGGTGAGGTTGATGGGCGAGACGTAGGTACCGCTCTGGGGCACGGTGCGCACCAGGCCTTCCTGCGCCAAACGAACCAAAGCCTCGCGCACAGGGGTGCGCCCCATATCTAGGTCGTCGCAAAGTTGCTTGACGCCCAGCTTTTCGCCCGGCTTGTAGTCCAGGTAGACGATTTTGCGTCGAATGGTGTGGTAGGACTGGTCCTGTAGGCTCGTTTCCTGCTCGCCGACGTGCATCGATTCTTCCATAGCGCCTCGCAACTGTTCTATCAAACTCATATGTCAGTTGTTAATTATGCCGCGAATCAGCTCTCCGCGGTGGGTAATTCGGCTGTTGCCTGAGAACTATTGCGGCATCTTAGTCTGTGTTTACGCAAGGCTGCGCTCAATGTTGCCGTATCATAAGCCGTCGCAAACGTGAAATAGAAAGAAGGAATCCCATATTCAACTGGCAAATATCGTACGCGAGCGCTGGAAAGGCGTCTTGTTCTGCCTGATCATCGCCATTCCCGCGACGTTGCTCGGCAAACAGGTTGAGGTGGCCGGCGGTCCGGTATTCGCCATCCTCTTTGGCATGGTCCTGGCGCTCGTCTTTCCCAAGAATCGTCGCGAACAGCTCGCCGCCGGCGTCACCTATACGTCCAAAAAAGTCTTGCAGTACGCGGTTATCCTGCTTGGCTTTGGCATGAACCTCTCCCAGATTCTGTCCAAGGGCGCCCAGTCGCTGCCGATTATCGTGGCGACAATCTCGACCTCGCTTGTTATCGCCTTTGTGTTCTGCCGCGTTATGAACGTGCCGGGTAAGATCGCGACGCTTGTGGGCGTGGGTTCGTCGATTTGCGGCGGTTCTGCCATCGCCGCGACCGCACCTGTCATCGATGCCGACGATCGCGAGATTGCCCAGGCTATTTCGGTTATCTTCCTGTTTAACGTTATCGCGGCGCTCGTGTTTCCAACGCTCGGCGGCATGCTCGGGCTGACCAACGAGGGCTTTGGCCTGTTTGCCGGCACCGCCATCAACGACACCTCGTCCGTAACGGCTGCGGCGAGCGCTTGGGACAGCATGCATCCCGGCGCCAATGTGCTCGAGAGCGCCACAGTGGTCAAGCTCACCAGGACGCTTGCCATTATTCCCATCACGTTGGTCCTCGCATGCTGGCAGATGCATCTGGCACGCAAGTCCGGCGGCGACGCTAAGAGCACGTTCTAGCTTAAACGCGCGTTTCCCATGTTTGTGCTGTTCTTTGTGCTGGCGAGCGTGATCACCACGGTGCTTCAGCTTCCCGCGTCCATCACGGCGCCCATCAAGGAGCTGTCGAAGTTCTTTATTGTGATGGCCATGGCGGCAATTGGCTTTAATACCGATATCGTCGAGCTGGTCAAAAAGGGCGGCAAGCCCATCGCGCTGGGCTTTTGCTGCTGGATTGGCATTGCGTGCATGAGTTTGGGAATGCAACACGTGCTGGGAATCTGGTAGAGAAGTAGCTTGTTTGCGTGCTGCGTGCTGGTGAGCGCATTCTCACGGTGGAGCGATAGGAGCTCTTGCGGGTATGGCTTGTCCGCAGGTTTATAAGTCCCGAAGAGCTCTTATCGCCCCGCCAGGATGGCGATGCGGGGCAACACCTATACTCGCAGGACGGCGCTTTCTGCCCTATAGTGTTTGATGAGCAATATCGTTCAATTTTGAAACACTCGGTCGTGCGACCGTCGGCGGTTGCACGACGCCGCGGACAGGGGCAAATCATGGATAGCGATGCCAAACTGAACATCTTGACCGAGGCCCTGGCTGCTGCCGGGGCCTCGGCATTGGCAATCGATGCGCGTGGGGACGTCGCGATTTCGACCATGAATGACGCGGCGCTTGAGCGGGATGTGGCGGCTTTTGTAGCTGAGCGCCTCGACCGTATAGGAGACGGTGCGCGTCTGGTTATGGGGCGTGCGGGTGCGCGCCTGAGCCTGACCGTTCGCCCCACCGACAAAGAGGGCGGGGGCCTTTGGGTCGTCGTGGTCCGCGAGGTGCGCGGTGCCGCGGCGCATGCGGGCATCGAGTGGCTCAACGCCGACGAAGTTGAGGCCCGCTACGAATCGAGCGCGTACGGCATCGTTGAGGGTACCGCTGCGGTGGCTGCACCGGTTGCCGAGAGCTACGCGCGCGGTGTGCCCCTTATGCTCGAGGGCGAGCTGGGAGCGGGTCAGGTCGAGATCGCCAAGCGCCTCTATCTGGACGGTCCTTTTGCCGGTCAGCCCTTTGTTTCCGCTGCGCTCGATGAGCTCACCGAGCGCGGTTGGCGCCATGTGCTCAAAAGCGCCGAATCGCCGTTGTTCCAAACGGGGCTGACCCTTTGCATTGAGGGCTGGAACGCGGTTGGCCCCCAGCGCCTCCGCGAGCTGGTCTCCACGATGGCCGACACCGCGTTGGCGACGCGCTGCCATGTGGTGCTGACGGCGAATGACATGCCGGGCGGCAGCGAAAGTGATCAAGCAGCCTTTGTGACCGAGCGCTTCGCCTGTGCGGTGGGCGTGGCGCCGGCAATCGCCGAGCAGGGGGCCGCGTCGACGAAGGTCGCGCGCTATTTGGAATATCTCGCCGATGCATTTGGGACGGCAACGCCCACGCTGTCTGCCGCGGCGACGAAGACGCTCGATGCTTACCGCTGGCCGCGCAATTATCTGCAGCTTCGCGAGGTCTCGGAACGACTGTATATATTGGTGGGGGCGGGCACGGTGGACAGCGCTATAGCGGAGGAAGTGCTCGCCCAAGAGGACGTGATTAAGACCGCAACCTTTGGCGCCCCGACACTCGAAAGTGACCTGTATATCCTACGACCGCTGGCCGATACCGAGCGAGATATCGCGCATCTGGTTGTAGATCATCTCCACGGCAACCGAACCCGTGCGGCGGAGGTGCTGGGCATAAGCCGTACAACGCTGTGGCGCTTGCTGAAGGACGATGACCGTTGAGCGAGGCGCCCGTGACCGCGCGCGACGCGTGTGCTACAGTCCAAAGCGTTATTGTTTCGATTTGGTTACGGCGTGCGAGGGCATATGGCTGAGACTTCAAAACCGAGCCGCAGAAGACGGAGTGCCGCGCCGGTTAACCGACGCACGACATCGGTGACGTGGGGCAAACACGCCTCGGGGTTTGATGGCTCGTTCAAGCGCACTAAATACGGCTATCCTTCGGCAAGCGCTCGCTTGGCCATGCAGGCCGAGTCGTCGCTGTGGGGCCGCAAGCGCGTGGTGGGCTCAAAGCTCAAGCACGACGGCACGCTCGGTTACATCAGCCGCGGGGCGGCTCGCCGCAGTGGGCTCAATCCGGCTGGTTGGCACCGTTATGTTCCGATCGCGGTCGTCGTTGCAGTGATCGTCATCGCACTCGCCGCGCTCGGCTACGCCGGCGGTGGCGCCAACTTGGACGCAGTGTTTAAATCGCCCGAGCTCGCGCATGCAGGCACAGAAGTTGTCGAGGGCGCTCAGACCCAGACGGGCGTCGCACCCCAGCGCGGTATCGTCGCGGCGGCCTCCACCATCGCCGACGCGCAAAAGGACGAAGATAAGCAAGGCGACGACGCCGAAACGGCCCAGACGAACGAAACGACGACTACTCAAATATCAACATAGCTTGCCGGCAGAAGGGGACGTTCCTTTTCTGCCGGCAGTTTGGGACACTCCTGCGCTACTTGACGTATACCACGTTGTCGCGGCGGGGTTTGGGCTCGGGTAGCGTGTCCTCGGCGTAGCCAAGAATGCAGTTACCGACACCGCGCAGGCTGCCGTCGGCGGGCAGTCCCCAGCTGGCCAGCAGCTCCAGGCCCTCGGGCGAGTCAAAGACCTCATGCGCGCGGTGAATCCAGCACGAATCGACACCCAGTGCATAGGCGGCGTTGAGCAAGTTGCCCATAGCGAGCGAGCCGTCTTCCAGATGTGTGGGCACGCTGCGGTCAACCAGCACCACCACAACGGTCTTGGCGCCATAGAAGGGGTCGCTGTTGCTGCCCATGACCTGGGCGTTGAGCTGTGAAAGACGCTCGACGGTCGCGGGGTCGGTGACGGCGACAAACGTTACCGGTTGGCGGCCCATGCCGCTCGGTGCATATTGGCCGGCTTCGATAATACGTGCAAGCTTTTCGGCCTCGACGGGACGATCGCTGTAGTTGCGGCAGCTGCGACGGTGAATGAGTGCTTCGATAGTCTCCATGGTGTCTCCTTGCGGTGGCGTTGCAGATGCCCCGTTCATACCCGTCGGGCTTAAACGATAGACGGTCAATTACCCAGCCAAAAGGATAGATTCCAATTGGGAAAGTAGGTTTGCATAAAAGTACCTTCAGAATGTGACAAACAAATGGGATGGTTAAACGTTTTATCCCGTCTACCCTGCGGTTTTTTACCACTTGCCTAAATGACGAACGCATAACCTTTGATAAAGGTTTTACTAAAGGAGTACCAACGTTTATCAATGCGCCGTGGTGGCGCCGGGCCAGGAGGTAACATCATGTTCCAGGCTGGAGATGTCGTCGAGACCGATTTCGAAGGATTTCTGAAGCTGCTGCGTTCCAAGACGCGCGCTTTCGTGTCGATCAACGATCACGAGTACTACATCACGCACACCGATGGCTATTGGCGTGTTCAGGATTGCGAGGCCCTCAACGACAAGGGCCACTTTACTGACTGCTCCGAGCTGGTCAACACGGTCTGCGAGGTCGTCGAGCTGCCGTGGATTGCCGGCAAAAGCCTGCATGACAGCTTCTCGGGTGCTACGGTCTATGAGGCCGTCGCCGCTTAACAGGCAATAAAACCCGATTTTCACGTGACCGCTGGCGCCGCCCCCGCGCCGGCGGTCTTTTTCTGCCGATAGGCCATAAAATGCGCGCATTTGCGGAGAGCCTGTTGACGATAGTCAAAACTCGGACTAATCTAGAGACACAAAATTGGTCAAAAATCGGACAATCGAATGGTGGGATAGATGAATAGTGCGGTTACGCTGGTCGACTTCGATCGGTTGCTCAATGGACTCGACCATATCTATTCGGAGTTCTCGCGCGCCTGCGGCCTTTCGGACTGCGCCTATTGGATGCTCGTCGACACCAGCACGGCGGGCGGCAGTATTGCCGTAAGCCGTCTGACAAGCGAATGGTTCTACAGCAAGCAGACCATCAACTCGGCAATTAAAACCTTGACGGCGCGGGGCTTCGCAACGTTGGAGTTTGCCGAAGGCAGTCGTAAGAGCAAGGTTGTGAGCCTGACCGAAGAGGGCAGGCGATTTGCCGAGCGTTATGCGTTGCCGGCACTCAAGGCCGAACAGCGAGCCTTTGGCGCGCTTGAGCCATGTGAGCAGCGCGAGATTATGCGCTTGATCGGCAAATTCTCTCAGGTGCTCGGCGATGAGTGCGAGGCATTTAAACGGCAAGTGGCCGCCGAGAACGAGGCTGACGATAAGGGCGAGGGGGACACATGCGACTCTTAATGAGGTTTATGAGGCCGTACCGCGGTCTGATTGCGGTGACGCTGCTTGCGGTGCTGATAGATAACGTCGGTACGCTGTTGGTTCCCACGATGCTGGCGAACATGGTCAACACCGGTATTACCACGGGCGATGTCGACTATATATTACGCAACGGCCTGTACATGCTTATCGCGACCGGCATGGCCAGCGGCGGCACGGTGCTGGGCTGCTATCTTTCGGCGCGCCTGGCCGCCAACGTGGCCTGCGATATCCGCAATGCCGTGTACGACAAGTCGCTCGAGCTGTCCGCCAGCGACTTTGAGCGCTTTGGCACGGGCTCGATGATCACGCGCTCGCTCAACGACATCAACGTGATTCAGCAAGCTGTCCTTCAGACGATTCAGTTGGTGCTGCCGGTGCCGTTCTTGGCCGTGGCAGGCATCATCTTTGCCTGGTTCATCGATCCTGCCATGGGCACGCTGCTGGGCGTGGTCGTTGCGATCGTGCTGGTGGCGGCGGTCTTTACCGTTGCCAACGCCGCGCCGATCTTTATGCGCCTGCAGAGCTTTATCGACCGCATGAACGTGGTGCTGCGCGAGAACATCGTTGGCGTGCGCGTCATCCGCGCATTTAACAAGGAACGCCACGAGGAGCAGCGCCTGGACGAGGTGTTTAGCGATTACGCGGCCAACGCCATCAAGGTCAACCACCTGTTTGTGGGTCTCGACAGCTCTAGCTTCTTTTTGATGAATATCGCCGAGGTGGCGGTGCTGTGGGTGGGCGGCAACCGCGTGGGCGTCCATGCCATGCAAATCGGCAGCATCTCGGCCGTGCTGGAGTACGCGATCCTGATCCTGTTCTTTGTGATGATGGCGCAGATGGTGATTCTGACGCTCCCACGCGCCGCGGCGTGCCTCAACCGCGCGCAACAGGTGCTCGAAATCGAGCCGAGCATCGTGGACGGCAAGGCTACGCTGGATACGTGCGCGGCGGAGCCTGTTGACGGTGCCGATGCGGTTGCCGTGTTCGACCATATGTCGTTCCGTTTTGACGATGCCGACGAGGACACCCTGTGCGACCTGAGCTTTGCCTGTCGCCGCGGACAGACGACCGCGATTGTAGGCTCGACGGGTTCGGGCAAGTCGACGGTGGCCAAGCTCTTGTTGCGTTTCCACGATGCCACGAAGGGCGCCATTCGCCTGAACGGCGTTGACCTGCGCGACCTTTCGCAAGGTGAGATTCGCGGGCATATCGCTTACGTTCCGCAGAAGGCGTGGCTGTTCTCGGGTACGGTGGCGAGCAACCTGCGCTTTGGCAACGAGGGCGCGACCGAGGCTGACATGCTCCATGCGCTGGAAGTTGCCCAGAGCACCTTTGTGCTCGACCAGCCGCAGGGGCTCGATACGCCGGTATCCCAGGGCGGCACGAACTTTTCGGGCGGTCAGCGCCAGCGCCTGGCGATCGCCCGCGCACTCATGAAGCGCGCCGATCTATATATCTTCGACGACAGTTTTTCGGCCCTGGACTTTAAGACTGATGCCGCCCTGCGCCATGCGCTGCAGGACGAGACGCGCGATGCCGCGGTGCTCATCATCGCCCAGCGCATCTCGACTATTTTGCATGCCGATCAGATCGTGGTGCTCAAAGACGGCGAGATCGTGGGCCTAGGCACGCACGACGAGCTCATGGAAACCTGCGAGGTGTACCGCGCTATCGCGGAATCGCAGATGAAGGGAGGTGAGTAGCATGACCGAGGAGCTCAAAAAGCAGGCCATCGTCGAGGATGCCGCGGTTGCAGAGACAGTTGAGGAGACGGGCGCCACGCCCGACCTGGACGAAGCCGCCAAGGCAGCGGCGGAGCGTGAGGCTCGCCGCCAGGCACTCTACGAGGAAAACGAGCGCGCCGAGGACGAGCGCGCCCGCGCCGAGGCGGAGCGTATGCGCGACGTTGACGACGAGGATGAGGACGAGACGCCCCGCGACACCTGGGCGACGGTGCGCCGCCTGTGGAGCGAGGCCGCCGGCGACCATTGGCGCTTCTATATCGTGTTCGCGAGCATCGTGTTCTATGTCATCTTTAACACCGCGGCGCCGGCTTACAGCGCCCGCGTGATCGATGAGCTGTGGGGGCACATGAAGCTGGCGTTTGCCAACAACACTACCTTCAGCATTACCTGGGAGAATTGCGGCAGGACCATCTTCATCTACTTTATGATCTGGACCGCCGCCGCCTCGTTCTACGCACTCCAGAGCTTTTTGATGTCGAGCGTTGCCGAGCGCCTCAACCTGCGCCTACGCAACCGCATCGCACAAAAGCTCAACCGTCTGCCGCTTGCCTACTTTGATGCGCATCGTCCCGGCGAGGTCGTCAGCCGTGCGACCAACGACTTGGACAAGATGTCCGAGAGCATGCAGCGCGGCTTGCTGCAGCTTCTGGTGTCGATCGGTACCGTGGTGGGCGCCGTGAGCGTGATGTTCGTGTTTAGCGTGCCGCTCACGCTTGTCTTTTTGTTCTTTACGGCGCTTTCGCTGCTGGTGACGAAGGTCGTTTCGCGCCGCACGCACGATGTGACGGGCGAGCGCCAGGAGTGGGTGTCCAAGATTACGAGCGCGGTCGAGGAAGGCTACTCGGGCCGTCTGGTAATCCGCGCGTTTAACCGCGAGCGCCAGAGCTCTGCCGAGGTGCACGAGGCTTCGAGGGAGCTGGCGCGCGTGAGCACCAAGGCCGACTTTATGATTAACGCCGTCGGTCCCGCGGTGCGCTTTATCGGCCGCTTGGCGCAGATCGTGATTGCGCTGGTGGGCTGCAGCATGTTGGTTGCCGGGCATATGACCGTCGGCGTGTTCCAGGCGTTCTTCCAGTTTATCTATGAGGCGTCCGAGCCCATGACGCAGCTGTCGTTTACCTTTAACTCGCTGCAGAGCGCGCTGGCGAGCGCCGAGCGCGTGTTCGACCTGCTCGACGAGTCCGAGATGGAAGCCGATCCGTTGCCGGCGGCCGCCGCCAAGCTGCCGGGCAAGGTGGAGGGCCGTGTCGCTTTTGAGCACGTGCGCTTTGGATATTCGCCCGACAAGCCGCTTATGCGCGACGTGTCGTTTACCGCCGAGCCGGGTCAGAAGATCGCAGTGGTGGGAACCACGGGTGCGGGTAAGACCACGCTCATCAATCTGCTCATGCGCTTCTACGAGATCGACGGTGGCCGCATTACCCTCGACGGTGTGGACACGAGCCGCATGGATCGCGGCGAGCTGCGCCAGCAGTTTGGCATGGTGTTGCAGGACGCCTGGCTGTTCGATGGCACCATTGCCGAGAACATCGCCTATGGCTGTCCCGAGGCGACGCGCGAGGAGATTGTCGCGGCCGCACGTGCCGCTCAGGTCGACTTCTTTGTGCGCACTATGCCGCAGGGCTACGACACGCGTGTGGCTAACGATGCCGAGAGCATCAGCCAGGGCCAACGTCAGCTGCTGACCATCGCGCGCGTGCTGCTCAACAACCCGGCGATCCTCATCCTGGACGAGGCGACCTCAAGCGTGGACACGCGCACCGAGCTTGCCATCGGCCGCGCCATGGACGCGCTCATGCGCGGGCGCACCAGCTTTGTGATCGCGCATCGCCTGTCGACGATCGTGGACGCCGACCTGATCTTGGTCATGGACCACGGCAACATCATCGAGCAGGGCACGCATAAGGAGCTGCTCGCAGCCGAGGGTGCCTACGCCGACCTCTATCTGAGCCAGTTCGCATAATGTGACAAAGGGACAGTCTCTTTGCCACATCACAAATAAGGCGCGCCGGGGGTGAATTCCCTGGCGCGCCTTTGCGTTGATGCCGATGTCGTTTTGTGCCGCTTGCGTTCCTAGCGTTCGTCCACGAGCTTGGCGACGAGGGCCTTGAGCTCGGCCACCTCTCGCTCGAGTTCCTTGACGCGGCGGGCATTCTCGGTGATGCCCTGGCGGTTGAGGGCGGACTGCTCGGCGGCGTCATCGGGCATGTACTCGCGATGCTGCTTGGCGTCGAAACTCTCCTCGAACACACGGCAGCCGTTGCGCTTGATGATGCGTCCCGGCACGCCCACGACGGTGCAGTTGTCGGGGACGTCCTTAACGACGACCGAGTTGCCGCCGATCTTGACGTTGTTGCCGATGCGGATGTTGCCGAGCACCTTGGCGCCCGTGCCCACCGTGACATTGTTGCCCAGGGTGGGGTGACGCTTGCCGGTCTCGTTGCCGGTGCCGCCGAGCGTGACGCCCTGGTAGAGCACACAGTTGTCGCCCACAATGGTGGTCTCGCCGATGACGACGCCCATGGCGTGGTCGATAAAGAAATGCTTGCCGATCTGTGCCGCGGGGTGAATCTCGACGCCGGTGATGTGGCGGGTGATTTGCGAGAGCACGCGGGCGAGCGAGCGATGTCCATGCTCCCACAGCCAGTGCTCGGGCACGTGGTTCCACTTGGCGTGCAGGCCAGGATAGGAAAGGAAGATGACCAGACCGTTTTGCGCGGCGGGGTCCTGCGCTTGGACGGTCTTGATGTCCTCGCGAATGGTATTGATAAAGCTCACCGGCCGCCCTCCCTTAGCGCCATGGCAATGCGATTCAATAAAGTATAGCGATTCGCTAGGGATTAGGAAGGACAATCTTGGCGGCATTGCGCGACAGGTGTCAGTTATGCAAACTTGCTGGTAATGGAGTCATGCTTTTGTGGGGTTGCGCACGAGGGGGCACCGCAACCGTATACTGGTCAACTTGGACGTATCCGCGCCCACAACTGAGAGGTTTTACTTCATGGGTTTCATCAATTTTATTGCCGAGCTGCTTAAGGACCCGCGCACCGCGATCGCCAGCTGGATCGCCGCCGGCCCGCTTATGGCCTACGGCTGCGTGTTCCTGATCATCTTTATCGAGACGGGCGTGGTGTTCTTCCCGTTCCTTCCCGGTGATTCGCTGCTGTTCGCCTCGGGTTTCTTTGCCCACAATGGCGGCTTTAACATTGTGGCGCTTCTGGCCACCGCATGGGCCGCTGCCATTTTGGGCGATCAGTGCAACTTTATGATCGGTCACTTCTTTGGCAAAAAGATCATCGCTTCGGGCAAGGTCAAGGCTATGACGCCCGAGCGCATCAAAAAGTCCGAGGATTTCTTGGACAAGTGGGGCCACCTGGCCATCTTCCTGGGTCGCTTCTTCCCGTTTATCCGCACCTTTGTGCCCTTTATTGCCGGTATGGGCGGCATGCACTGGCGCAACTTTGTCATCTTTAACGTGCTGGGTGGCATTACCTGGTCAACGCTCTTTACACTGCTGGGCTACTTCTTTGGTGGCATTCCCTTTGTACAGGAGCACTTTGAGCTGCTAATCGTTGGCATCGTTGCCGTGTCGATCATCCCGACCGTGGTCGGTCTGGTCAAGGCTAAGCTGGGCAAAAAGAACGCATAGCTCGAGCCAACGCGCAAACCGTGCAGTTGAGGCCCGTCCCCGTTTACGGTGGCGGGCCTCTTCAGCTTCGGTCAAATGAAAATACTTTACTTAGTTAAAGAAAAGCGTTTTATCAGACGCGTACGGGGAGTACAATCTCGTGCATGCGAATCGACGTGCCATCGGCTTTGGCGCTGTTCGCGTGTCCCGTCCGGCTCTACGCTCCGGGCGTGCGACGTTGCGACGCGGCCGGCCTCGGTCCTTGCGTGCGGGTTCGCGAGTTTGCAACTGTGTATGTAAGGAGCGACATATGACTGTCGAGAAGAAGGATATCGATTGGGGTAGCCTCGGCTTTGGCTACATGAAGACCGATTACAGCTACGAGGCCCATTGGAAGGACGGCGAGTGG
>CABUWA010000045.1 GCA_902495085.1 uncultured Collinsella sp.
CCGCTGTTTGTCTCGGCGGGCGCCGGTTCGGGCAAGACCTTTACCCTCACGCGTCGCATCGTCTACGCGCTCTCGCCCGAATCCGGTCCGTTCGTTGAGCATCTGGACCAGGTGCTCGCCATTACCTTTACCAAAGATGCCGCGGCCGAGATTCGCGACCGCGTGCGCCGTGCGCTTATCGACGAGGGCATGGACGAGGAAGCACTGACCGTCGACGACGCGTGGATCTCGACCATTCACGGCATGTGCTCGCGTATCCTGCGCGCGCATGCGCTGGAGCTGGGCATCGACCCCGAGTTCACGGTGCTCACCGATACCGACGAGCTTATGGACCAGGCTGTTGAGCACGTGCTGGCCCGCGCGACGGCACCCGATGCCGCCCCCGAGCTCGCGGCATCGCTCAAGGCCCTCTATGCCTGGTATCCCATGGCGGGCGAGGGCGGTTCCTTTGGCACCGGCACGACCATCAAGGGCCTGGTGCGCGACCTGCTGGAGCTGTCGAGCCAGTTGCCGGGCGGTATGGACGACGTGCGCGTGGCGCGCGGCCAGGCCGATACCTCGGCGCTCGCCGATGCCTATCGCGCGGCGCTGGGCGCAAGCAAGTCCTCGACCGAGAAGGCGCAGGCGGCGCTCGATGCCATCGACGCGTTCGAGGCGAGCGACAAGACCATGGTCGATGCGGCGCGACTCATGATGTCGTGCACCATGCCGCGCGCGAGCAAGGCGTTCCCCAAGGAGCAGGTCGAGCTGCTCAAGGCCGAGGCCGCCGATGCGTTTATCAATATCGTGCTTGCCTGTGGTGGCCCGGCGCTCGATGCGTTGGTGGGCCTGGCCCGTTCCGTGGAGGCCGAGTATCGCGCGCTGAAGGCTGCCCAGTCCGCCCTCGATAATAACGACCTGCTGCGTATGGCTTACGAGGCCCTGCGCGATTACCCTGCCATCCGTGCTGCGTACGAGGGCCGCTTTAAGATGGTCATGATCGATGAGTTTCAGGATACCGACCAGATGCAGGTCGATCTGATCCGTTACCTGACGGGTGCGGGGGAGCGCGCGCTGTGCACCGTGGGCGATGCGCAGCAGTCCATCTATCGCTTCCGTGGCGCCGAGGTCGAGGTGTTCCGTCGTCAGGAGCGCAAGGTGGGCTCGTCTGCCGCGCCCGAGGCGACTGCCGTGGTCGACGCCCCTGCCGGCGAACTCGTCAAACTCGTGCGCAACTTCCGCAGCCACGACGAGGTACTGCGTTACGTGGCACGCGTCTTCGACGGCGATGACGGCGGCCTGATGCAGGGCTTTTTGGATCTTGAGGCGAGCGACGGCCGCAAGGACACGCTAGTGGCAGACGCCTCGCGTCGCCAGGCCCTCTTTGTTGCCGGCGGCAGTACGCAGGAACGCACACAGGCCAAGGCCCGTGCGATCGCCGAGCGATTCCGCGCGCTTGCCGATGCCGGCCAGCCCCAGGGCGGCATGGTGCTGCTGCTGGGCCGCATGACCAACGCCGACGTCTACGCCCAGGCCTTCCGCGACCAGGGGCTCGACTGCGTCATCGCGGGCGGCTCGGTCTTTGCCCAAGCAGCCGAGGTGCAGACGGTGCGCGCCCTGGTTTGTGCGCTCGCCAATCCGGCCGATACGGCGCAGGGCCTTATGCCGCTGCTCGCCTCGCCGATGTTTGCACTCGGCGCCCAGGAGTTCCTGGCGCTGGCGACCAAACTCGACGATCAGACGGGCGAGACGTCGCGCCGCAACATCGATGCGGGCATCATGAGCGATTCCGATGTGCCGGGTTTGCAAGACTTGCCGCTCGTGACGCGCGCCCGCGAGGTGCTGCGGTATGCGCTTCGTCGCGTGGGCCGCGATTCGTTCGCCGCCATCGCGCACGACGTGGTCAACGCCTCCGGCTGGTTTGTACGTCTGGCACAGCGTGGTCCCGAGGGCAAGGCCATTGCCGCCAACGTGCTCAAGGCACTCGACGCCGTGGCCGAGGAGGAGGCCGAGTTCGGCAACTCGCCGCGTTCCATCGCGCTGGCCTTCGACCGCTTCTTGGCGGGCAAGGAAGCCCCAGGTGCCCTCAACGAGGAAGGCGACGGCGCGGTGCGCATCATGACGGTGCATGCCTCCAAGGGTCTGGAATATCCGGTCGTGGCGGTCGCCGAGTGCTTTGGCGTGCGTAAGTCCTCGGGTGCGGCACAGATGGGTCGCGTCGAGGGCGGAGCGCAGGTCGTGGCACTGCCGGCACGCTTCGGCGGCGTTAAGCTCGCCGACGGTACCTTTGTGAAGGGTGACGACGTCAAAAAGCAGTTTGAGCACGCGTTTAAGGGCAAGGGCACGTCGCTGTGGCTGCCGCCGGAGCTCATGGAGGACGTCTGTGCGACGGGTTCTCCCGCCGAGGCATTTGCTCGCCTGCGCAACGACGACCTGCAGCTTTCGCTCGAGGAGCGGGCTCGTCTGCTCTATGTCGCCATGACGCGAGCGCGTGAGCTGGTCATTCTGGCGATGGATGCCGGCGTGAGCCGCGGCAAGGTGACGGCGCCGACCTTCGATGTCGAGACCGATCTGACCTACGATGTGCTGCGCCGTATTTTGCCGACCGACGCTCTGGATATGCCGCAGCTCGATGCCGACCGCCTGGTGTTCGACAACTCCCATCTGGGCGACTACGAGCTCATTTCGCTCGCGGGCTTTACCTTTGGCGAGCAGGCGTTTGAGGCCAACGCTTCGCTGGATGCCGAGGGCAGGCTTGTTCGTGGCGATGCCGATACGGATGCTGCCGACGATTCGGCCAGTACAATCGTCCCCGGTCCTGCCGACCCCAAGCCCGATTCGTTTGAGCTTGTGTATCCCCAGGCAGTGGGCGTGCGCATGGGCATCTGTCCGTATCCGATGCGTGACTCGTATAGCTACTCGTCAATCGCCGCGGCACTCCATGCCGAGACGGAAGACCGTGCCGCCGAGGCTCGTGTTCCCATGGACGAGTCCGGCGATGATGCAGAGTCGGATGGCTCGGAGATGACGGATGCAGACGTGGCCGCTGTCGAGCCCGTCGGCAATCCCATGGCCTTGGGTTCGGCCTTCCACGCCGCCTGCCAGTGGCTCATCGAGATGGGTGCCGATGCGTTGCCCGCTGCGCGTGCCGATGCGCTGGCGCGCCTGTGGCGCTTGACGCCAGAACAGCGCGAGCGCTTCGACGTTGCCCTGGATCGCTGGCTCAAGTCGTCGGTTCGTGCCGACCTGCTCGTGTGGCCGTGCATCCGTGCCGAGGTGCCGTTCTTCTCGCTGGGTTGCGAGGACGAGGACATCGCCCGCTACGGTGCCTATGCCGAGGGCGCCATCGACGCTTTGGCGACGAACCCGGCGGATTCGTCACGCGCGCTGGTCATCGACTACAAGACGGGCGGCACACCGGACGAGACGCCGGAACAGCTGCTCGAGAAGCACGCCCTGCAGGCGCGCGTCTACGCCGATGTGTTGCACAAGGCGGGCTTTGCGGCCGTGACCGTCAAGTTCGTCCGCGTGGAGCAGGCGAATCCAGCCATCTTCGTCGAACCCGCCGAACCTCAAGTAGTCACCTACAACCTCTAGCCCTCAGATAACTTGCGGTGGAATAGTTCCTGTATTGCGACCCAGGTGGCCCAAGCGGGAACTATTCCACCGCAACTGCAAGAGGAGCCGTGTTGGTTTGGCTAGGTTCGGGTGCTGTCCGTGCCGTGCGGTAAAATCGTTCAGTCAGAACACGAACCCGCATCGGAGCTCATCACATGGCATTCGTCCATCTGCACAATCACACTGTTTTTTCCATGCTCGACGGCGCAACCCGTATCCAGGATATGGTCAACCGTGCCGTTGAGCTTGGCATGCCCGCCGTGGCCATTACCGACCACGGCTACATGTATGGCGTGCCCGACCTGGCGCTGGCCTGTGACGCCGTCAACCACAACACGCCCGAGTACAAAACCTGGAGCCACGACAAGGCCTTCTTGGAAAAGGACCGCCGCGACGAGCTCGTGGAGCCCGATCCCGAGGCAAACCCGCGCGAGCATGCCCAGTATGTGAAGGACATGGCCATGTGGGACGAGAAGGGCAACATCGACGAGCTCAAGCCGCCCCTGGTCATCAAGCCCATCTTTGGCTGCGAGGTTTACTTTACGCCGGACGAGACGCTCGCCCGCGACCATAAGCCCGAGCTCTACCACATGATCCTTTTGGCCAAGGACCAGGAGGGCTACGTCAACCTGATGCAGACGGTCTCCGAGGCCGCCGTGCAGGGCTTTTACTACAAGCCGCGCGTGACGCTCGACAACCTGCGCCGCCATGCCAAGGGCATGATCTGCACGAGCGCCTGCATCGCGGGAATCATCCCCAAATACATCGACCGCGGCGACATGGAAGGCGCCATCAAGTGGGCCGAGACCTTCCGCGACACCTTCGACCCCGGCGATTTTTACATCGAGATTCAGGAACACGGCATTACCACCGATAACGGCCTGACCGACGAGCAGATGGACCGCACGCTCATCGACATTGCCAAACAGGTGGGCGTCAAGGTCATCGCCACCAACGACTTCCACTACCTGCGCCGCGAGGACGCCCCCGTGCAGGACGTCATCATGTGCATTGGCATGAACGCCAAGGTCGACGACCCCAACCGTATGCGCATGACCGGCTCGGAGTTTTACATGAAGACCGAGGAGGAGATGCGGGCGATGTTCCCGTATTGCCCCGAGGCCTGCGACAACACGCTCGAGATCGCCGACAAGTGCTACGTGGAGCTGGACTGGGACTCCATCATCCTGCCGCGCTTCCCGTTGCTCGATCCGGGCGAGACGCACGAGAGTCAGTTCCGCCGCGAGTGCGAGAAGGGCCTGCGCCAGCACTATGGTGACGACTGGGCCACGCGCGAGATCGGTGGCGTTAACATCAAAGAGCGCT
Organism: uncultured Collinsella sp.; assembly: GCA_902495085.1. Classification (GTDB taxonomy): domain Bacteria; phylum Actinomycetota; class Coriobacteriia; order Coriobacteriales; family Coriobacteriaceae; genus Collinsella. Next base: position 4,924 of record CABUWA010000045.1, read on the forward strand.
TTGAGTACGAATACAAGGTCATCTGCGACAAGGGCTTTGCCGCCTACTTTTTGATCGTCGCCGAGTACGTGCAATGGGCCAAGGACAACGGCATCGGCGTCGGCCCCGGCCGTGGCTCGGCCGCCGGCGCTATCGTCGCCTACGCCATGAACATCACCGCGTTCGACCCGCTCGAGAACGGCCTGATGTTCGAGAGGTTCCTGTCCCCGCAGCGTACCGAGATGCCCGATATCGATATGGACTTCGACGATGAGCGGCGCCTCGAGGTCGTGGAGCACGTTCGTCAGCTCTACGGTCCCGAGAAGGTCACCCACGTCATCACCTACTCGACCATCAAGGCCAAGCAGGCCATCAACGACGCCGCGCGCGTCCTGGACTACCCGGTCTACATGGGCCAGCGCCTGTCCAAGATGGTCTCGAGCGACCCCAAGGTCAAGCTCAAGCAGGTGCTCGACAAACAACCCGGCAAAGAGGATCTGTTTAACCCCGACTTTGCCGAGGCCTATAAAAAGGACGACGACGCCCGCCGCATCATCGACACGGCGCTCTCGATCGAGGGCCTCACCCGTGGCGAGGGCGTGCACGCGTGCGCCGTTCTGATCTGCCGCGACCCCGTCAACGAGCACGTGCCCACCAAGCTCGACACCAAGGGCGGCGTCGAGATTACCCAGTACGAGGGCCATACCGTCGCCGACATGGGCCTGCTCAAGATGGACTTCTTGGGCCTGCGCACGCTGACGGTTATCTCCAAGGCCAAGGCCAACATCAAAAAGAACTTCGGCATCGACATCAAAGAGGAAGAGATTCCCTTTGACGATCCCGAGATCTTTAAGCTCATGGGCTCCGGCCACACCGCCGGCGTCTTCCAGGTCGAGTCCGCCGGCATGACGGCCACGATCAAGAACATGAAGCCCACCGAGTACAAACACGTCGTGGCATTGATCGCCCTGTACCGCCCGGGCCCGCTGGGCGCCGGCATGGTCTCGTCCTACATCAACCGTATGAACGGCAAGGAGCCGGCCGTCTCCTACGACGACCGTCTGGACGACATCCTGGGCGAAACCTACGGCACCATGGTCTACCAGGAGCAGGTTATGCTCATCTCCGTCGAGATGTGCGGCTTCTCCAAGGGCGAATCGGACTCGCGTATCCGTAAGCCCGTGGCCAAGAAAAAGATTAAGCTGCTCACGTCGACGGTGCTCCACTGGGAGGATGGCTCGGACGAGACCACTTACGACCACTGGATGAATGGCGCTATCAAGAACAACTACACGCGCGAGGTCGCCCAGAAGATTTGGGACGATGTCCTCGAGTTCGCGTCCTACGCCTTTAACAAGTCGCATTCCGCCGGCTACGCCATTCTGGTTATGCAGACGGCGTGGCTCAAGGCGCACTATCCGCACGAGTACATGGCGGCCGTTCTGACGTCCTATACGGGAAAGACCGACAAGATCGTGCACTACGTCTCGGCATGCCGTCACGACGGCATCCCCGTGCTTTCGCCAGATGTCAACGAGTCCGGTACCGAGTTCACGGCTACCAAGGAGGGCGTGCGCTTTGGTCTGGCCGGCATCCGCGGCGTGGGCACCGGCGTGGCGCAGGCGATTATCGCCGAGCGCGAGGCGGGCGGTCCGTTTAAGACGCTGCACGACTTTGTCGAGCGCGTGGACTCGAGCCAGGCCAACCGTCGCGTGATCGAATCGCTGATTAAGGCAGGCGCCTTCGACTCCACGGGGTATCCGCGTCGCCAGATGATGCACTTTGTGGACAAGAACAACCCCGAGAACATCATCGATGCCGCCGTGAAGCGCCAGAAGGATCGCGCGAGCGGCCAGACGTCGTTCTTCGATATGTTTGGCGACGTTGAGGGCTCGGGCTTTGAGGTGAGCGTGCCCGATCCGGATGGCCAGGAGTGGGACCGCCACCTTAAGCTGAGCCAGGAGAAAGAGGTTCTGGGCATCTATGTCTCGGACCACCCGCTGCGCCCGTTTGAGTATGCACTTAGCAAAGCGCGCGACTTCTCGTTCTCGCAGATCGACACCGGCTATGAGGTGCAAAACCCCACGGGCGGTACCATCAACCAGGAGATTCCCGAGGGCAAGGCGCTGTGGTGGGCCGGCATGGTCTCGAGCGTGTCCAAGCGCGTGACCAAAAACGGCGACCCCATGGGCATCGTGCAGCTCGAGGACATGGAAGGCGAGGCCACGGTCGTGGTGTTCCCCAAGACCTACAAGGAGGCCGAGGGGTATCTGTACGGCGAGGTCGATCCCGAGACCGGCGCGCAGCTGTCCGACGCGTTTGTGCGCATTAAGGGCAAGCTCGAGCGCTCGGACCGCGGCGACCAGATCATCGCGCAGGAGATTGTGCCGCTGGAGCTTAGCGAGGAGAAAAACAAGCCCAAGGTCTTTGAGGTCATGGTGCCCAACAGCCGCTTTAGCCAGGGCAATATGGCGCGCCTGGCCACGGTGCTCACCACCAACCCGGGCGGCGACCGCGTGGAGATCTTTATTGAGCAAGTCGACGGGCGCGTGCTGCGCGCTGAGGTGCCGGCCAAGGTCAATGCACGCTCGATTCCGCTGCTGGCAGAGGCAAAGGCCATCGTCGGCAACCAAGGCCGCGTGACGGTTATCTAAGCTACCCCGGGTGAGATTGGTGGAAGTGATGGCGCAGGGGACGTTTGTGCAGGCGCTTCGCAAAGAGGCGGCGTTGAGAGGAACCTTTATGAAGGGGCGTTCGCTCATGCTCAACGGCGCCGTTCTGTCGATCGAGGACAGCGGCTCGCGCTTCTCCAAAAACGTGACGGTTGAGGGCTCGGTGCGCGGCTCGCGCGGCGACCTGTACAAGACGCACGTGGCGCTTGACATGGACGAGCACGAGGTGATCGACTACGACTGCGATTGCCCCGCTGCCTATCGCTACCCCGGCATGTGCAAGCACGCCATCGCCACGGCGCTGGCGTACCTGGACGCCAGCGGTGCCGAGCCCGTCGAGGGCCTGCGCACGCCGGTCCGCACGTTTACGGCGCAGCCGAAACAGCCCGCGCGCACCGCGCCCAAAGCGCCGGCCGTCAATCCCAACTTTCCCTTTCCGGCGCCCGTCCCCACGAGTCCCAGCCTCATGGCGGCGCTCTCCGATCTTTCGGACGCGCGCATGGATGAGCTGGCGAGCATGCGCCGCAAGCTCGCCAGCAGTGTGGATCCCGATGCCCCCAAGGCGGTGTTGGAGCCCTCGCTGGTGCCGTACTACAATCCGCTGTTCGCAGACCGCTTTAGCTGGGCGCTCGAGTTCCGCATTCGCTGCGGTTCGGTGTCCTACGTGGTCAAGGATATCGACGGCATGGCCGACGCCTATGTCCGAGGCGGCACCTTCTCGTACGGCAAGAAGCTCACGTTTGCCCATACGCCCGAAGCCTTCGAAGACGTGTCGACAAAGCTGCTCAACCTTGTTGTGACGACAGTTGCCTATCTCGATGACATCACAAGCTCGCGTTCGGCGTCGTACGACTTTGCCCGCAGCGGTTTTGTCGCCGAGCGTCAGTTGCCGCTGTCCGAGCATAGCATCGTATATGTGCTGGACCTGCTGCGCGGCCAGACCATCTCCTTTGAGCCCGCTTGGTCGCGGGGGACGACGACGCATCGCACCTATGACGTGGCGGTTGAGATGCCTCCGGAAGGGGAGGACGAGGCTCTGTCTAAGCGCCCACCGCTCCTTCCCGCCAAAATTGCGCCGGCGGCTGGTGGTAGCTACGATCTACGCCTGCCGGCCGATGCATACTGCTTTGCTTCGGGCGACGTTGCCTATCTGGTCGACACCCGCCGTGCGCGCCGCGCTGATGTAGCGTTTGCCCAGCATGCGGCGCCGTTCCTATCGCGCTTACTGCCCTGTCGCACGCCGATCCATATCGCTGTCGACCAGGTGGGGGAGTTCTGTCGTATGGCGCTGCCCATTTTGCGCGACTACACCGACCTTACCGCGCCCGCTGCGCTCGATACAGTGGCGCCCGAGCCGAGCTTTGCCATGGCAATCGGTGTCGACGACGGGCTCGTGACCTGCAAGATTACGGTTTCCTACGGCGACTGGTCGGCAGATCTCTTTAGCCTGGGTGCTCCGGGAAGCCCCTTCGAAGAACAGCGCCCGGGCGTGCCGCCGCGCGACGAGATAGCAGAGTTTCGCGTTATGGACACGGCGGCCCTGTATTTCGACTTTTACGAGGGCGGTCTGGCGTTTGAGGAACGCGATGACGAGAGCTTGTTCTGCCTGCTGACCGAGGGCCTGTCTGCCCTGTCCGAGTTGGGTGAGGTTATGCTCAGCGACCGTCTGCGCCAGATTTCGGTCCGTCCCGCGCCCAAGCTTTCGGTGCGTGCGACCGTCAAGAGCAACCTGCTCGATGTTGAATTGGGCGCGAGCGGTCTTTCGGCGGCCGACCTTGCCATCTATCTGGACTCGTACAAGCGCCACCAGACGTTTGCGCGCCTTACGTCCGGCGACATCATTCGCCTGGACGAGGGCGCCCGCGCCGCGTTTGGCCTTGCCGAGGACCTGGGTGTCGATGCTGTCGACCTGCTCGACGGCGTGTCGCTCCCCGCGTCGAGTACCCTGTTCGTCGATAGCATGCTTGCGCGCACGCCGGCGCTTGAGGCCGATCGCGACGCTGCGTTCCGCCGTACCGTCGAGCGTCTGGACACGCTCGGCAAGATGGACTTTACGGTGCCGGTCTCGCTCAAGGCCACACTGCGCGGCTATCAGGTCGACGGCTACCAGTGGCTCGGCTCGCTCGAACACCTGGGCCTTGGCGGCATCCTGGCCGACGACATGGGCCTGGGCAAAACGCTCCAGATGATCGCGCATATCCTGGCGCGCGTGGAGGCGGGGGACACCAAGCCCACGCTCGTGGTATGCCCGGCCTCACTCGTGTACAACTGGACTGCCGAGCTGGAGCGCTTTGCGCCCTCGCTCGATGTGTGCGCCATCGTGGGCGCCAAGGCGCAGCGTCGCGTACAGATTGCCGGCGTGGCCGAGCATAACGTGGTCGTGACGTCGTATGACCTTATGCGGCGCGATATCGACGAGTACGTCGAGCAGGACTTTGCCCGTGCGGTGCTCGATGAGGCCCAGTACATTAAAAACCCGCTCACCCAGGTGGCGCGCGCCGCAAAGCGCTTGCCTGCCGGCGTGCGCTTTGCCCTGACGGGCACGCCCATCGAAAACCGCCTATCCGAGCTCTGGAGCATCTTCGACTTTTTAATGCCGGGCCTGCTCGGCACGCGTGAATCGTTTGCAAAGCGCTTCGAAAGCCCGGTCGAGCATGCCGAGGGCGACAGTGCCGCTCGCCTGCAAGCGCTCGTGTCGCCGTTTGTGCTGCGCCGTGTCAAGGAAGACGTGGTGGCCGACCTGCCCGAGAAGATCGAGGATACGGTCATGGCGCAGCTCACCGGCGAGCAGCGCAAGCTCTACCTGGCCAACCAGGACCGTATCGCCCAACAGGTGCAGCACCGCGAGTCATCCGAGTTTAAGAAAGACAAGCTCAAGGTGCTCGCCGAGCTCACCAAGCTGCGCCAGATCTGCTGCGACCCGCGTCTACACTACGAGGATTACAAGGCGGGGAGCGCCAAACTCGATACGTGCATGGAGCTCGTGCACGGCGCCCACGACGGCGGACATCGCATCCTGTTGTTCAGCCAGTTTACGGGTATGCTCGATATCATCGGTAAGCGCTTGGCCAAGGAGGACATCGTCTTCCTTAAGCTCACGGGCGCTTCGTCTAAGGAGAGCCGCGCCAAGATGGTCGCGCAGTTCCAAGCGGGCGAGGTTCCGGTCTTTTTGATTTCGCTTAAGGCGGGCGGCGTGGGCCTTAACCTGACGGCTGCCGACGTGGTCATCCACTACGACCCGTGGTGGAACGTGGCGGCGCAGGACCAAGCGACTGACCGTGCACACCGTATTGGCCAGCAACATACCGTGACCGTGTACAAGCTCATCGCCAAGGACACGATCGAGGAGCGCATTATGCAGATGCAGGAGTCCAAGCGCGATCTGGTCAACAGCGTGCTCGGCGGCGACGGCATCTCGTCGGCACTGTTCACGCGCGAGGATGTCCTGGCGCTGCTCGGCGGCGACGGGCGCTAGCCGCGCGCGGGGTGGGACTGCTGGAGTGGGCAGGACGGTCGACGCATTTTGGCCCGACCGCTTGCCTGATCCGTTATGTGTTCATTTGCAATGCCGTGGATGGTTTGTCTGCCTTTGGGCATAAGAACCATCAAGAACATTGGCACATCAGCAAAGGAGAACATCATGGCGAAATTCTTTAGGGACCCCGACGGCAAGCTCATCGCCGCCCTTAGCGACGACGTTGCGACCCCTGCCGGTTGCACGGAACTGACCGCAAACACTGAGGACGCGGCGCACGAGAAGCACGTGCCTGTTGTCGAGACCGAGCGCGACGGTCACGTGATTCGCGCACGCGTTGGCTCGGTCGAGCACCCCAGCCTGCCCGAGCACTACATTGAGTGGATCGCCCTTGAGGCCGAGGGCCGCTTAGAGGTCCATTACCTTGAGCCCGGCATGAAACCCGCGACGTTTTTCGCGGGCGGCTCCAAGACCGGTACCGTCTATGCCTATTGCAACCTGCACGGGCTGTGGTCCGCGACGTTCTAGGAGCGCGCCCCCGCTCGGGGTATCATAGCTAGCATATGCACATGCGAGCGCCGACTGCATCATGCGGCCGGCGCTTTTACTACGACAACGATGGTTTACGACGGAAAGGGCTGAGCCATGAAGCTCGCGCTTGCACAGATCGATATGCGCCTGGGTGATATTGAGGGCATTTGCGGCCGCATCGAGGACCAGGCTCGTCTGGCCCACGAGCGCGGGGCGCGCGTGCTGTGCGTCCCGGCTCCGCTCTTTATGGGAGCCCTGCCCGGCGGCCTGGTGGGCGCTGCCGACTTTGAGCACGACATACTTGCCGGCTTGACCGGCGTCGCCGAGCGTATCCAAGAGCTCGATATGATCTGCGTCGTGCCCGCGGCGGTTTCGTTTGAGGGCCAGCCCCTGCTCGACTACATGATGCTCAAGGACGGCCATGTGGTGCCGGCCCGTTCGAGCATTGCCCTGCAGCGCGGTGGGACCGGCGATGCCCGTTGGGCGCCGCCGGTGTTTGACGTGGACGGCGTGCGCATCGCCGTGATCTTCGACTTGGACCGCGAGCTCGAGATGCTGCCGACCGGCGTCGACCTCATCGCCTATTTCCAGTTCAACGCGTTTGATATGACCGACCGCGAGACGGCCGCCATTGCCGCCGTTCGCAGTGGTGCCTATCGCAAGATCGCATCTAAGCGCAGCGTGTGGTTTGCCTGCATGGCGCCGGTCGGTGCCTATGACGAGTCGGTGTATACCGGCGGCTCGTTTGTGCTCGACGACTGCGGCCGCGTGGTGGCCCAAGCGCCGTGTTTTGAGGAGAGCCTACTGGTTCAGGAGATCCAGCGCGGTGTGATGCTCGATGCCTTGGAGGACCACGAGCTGCCCGAGTTTCGCTCCGAGGAATGGCTGTGGCAGGCACTGGTGCTCGCCGTTCGCGATAACGCCCGCGCCCGCGGTACGTCGCGCGCCGTGGTGGCGCTCGAGGGCGACTTGCCGTCATCCCTGCTGGCGGCGCTTGCCGTCGACGCTCTGGGCCCGCGCAATGTGGTCGGCCTGGTGCTGGGACGCAACCGCATCTTTACGCCGGCGCAGGAGGAGGCCGAGGCTGCTCGCTGTGCCGCCGTTCGCGCCATTGCCGAGCGCCTGCATATTCG
>CABUWA010000046.1 GCA_902495085.1 uncultured Collinsella sp.
ACCGATGAGGACGAGCGGCCCTTGCTGCTCGGACGCCAAAAGATCGTGGGCTCGCGCTACGTCTTCGACATCTAACGTCCACAGATAGAACAACATAGAACAAATTTGCTGAGATGACTTCACGGGCGTTGTTACACGTGCTATAAATAGGACAACATAGAACGACAGCAGGTACGAGCTGTCGTCGTTCAAAGCCGCCCCACAAGGAGGAGCATCAGCATGAACGCACATGATCTGGTTCAGGAAATCATCGAGCGCAAGGGCAAGATCGAGAACGTCTTTTGGATCGCTTGCGGCGGTTCGATGATCGATCTCATGCCGGCCAACGAGCTGCTCAAGCGTGAGGGCACCACGTTTACCTCGACGGTCTACACGGCACGCGAGTTTTGCCTGATGGCTCCCAAGAGTCTTGGCGAGAAGTCGCTCGTCATCGCCTGCAGCCACAGCGGCAACACGCAGGAGGTCGTCGACGGCTGCGAGATGGCGCTGGCCGCCGGTGCCGAGGTCATTGCCCTTACCGACTGCGAGGGCTCAAAGATCGACAACGGCAAGTGGACTACCTGGGTCTATCCGTGGGGTGAGGGCGTGTCGCAGGCCGAGGTGCCGCAGGGCATTGGCGCTCTGATCGCCGCCGAGTTGCTCGACCAGCAGGAAGGCTACGAGTCACTCGCCGACATGTATGAGGGCCTCAAGCAGATGGATGCGCTGCTGCCCGCCGCCCGTGAGAAGGTCAACGCCGAGCTGGGCGCCCGCTTTGCCGAGCTCTGCCAGCAGCACAAGTTCTTCTATATCCTGGGCTCCGGTCCCAACTTTAGCCAGACCTATGCCATGGCGATTTGCTCGCTCATGGAGATGCAGTGGCAGCACTGCTGCTACATCCACTCCGGCGAGTACTTCCACGGCCCGTTCGAAGCCACCGAGCCCGGCGTGTTCTACTTTGTGCAGCTCGGATCGGGCGAGTGCCGCCCCATGGAGGAGCGCGCTCTTGCGTTCCTCAACACGCACACCGATACCGTCATGGTGCTCGATGCGCTCGAGTACGGCGTGGGTGAAGTGCCTGCCAGCGTGCGTTCGTACCTGGAGCCGATCTTCTTCTACGCGATGAGCTGCGAGCTGCGTGCTGCCCGCGGCAAGGTGTTTGACCACAGCCCCGAGGTTCGTCGCTACATGGGCATCGAGCAGTACTAGGTACCGGGAAAAGTATTCACCTTCGATTCGCAAGCGTGTCGTGTGAGTCAAAAAGCGGGCCGTGCCGGGAATTTCCGGCACGGCCCGCTTTGCATGGCGTCCGTATGAGCGAGGTGTCGCAGCAACCGACGCTTACTTGGCGTCGTAGGCCTCGGCATCCCACCAGTCGAGCTGGGCGATGTTGTCACGAATGTGCTGGCAGCTCTTGTGGAAGCCCTCGAGCTCGTGCTCGGACAGGTCGAGCGTGTAGACCTCCTCGACGCCCTCGGCGCCGATCACGCACGGCAGGGATGTGAAGATGCCCTCCTCGCCATACTGGCCGGTCATGAGCGTAGAGGCGGAAAGCACGGCGTGCTCGTTGTGCAACACGGCAGCGCAGACGCGCGCGGCGGAGTTGGCGACGGCGTACTCGGTGCACTGCTTGCCCTGGTAGGTCACATAGCCGCCCTTGCGCGCGAGCTCCTCGACCTCCATGTGGTCAAAGGCGTACTTGTCGGGGTTCTCGGCCTGGAGCTCGTTGAGGCTCTTGCCGGCGATGGTCGCGGCCTTAAAGGCGGCCAGCTGGCTAAAGCCGTGCTCGCCGATCATGTAGGCGTCGATGGACTTGGGACTCACGCCGACCTTCTTGGAGATCTCGGTGCGCAGGCGGGCGGAGTCCAGGCCGCAGCCCGAGCCGATGATCTTCTTGGGATCGTAGCCGGTCAGGTGCCACAGCTCAGTGCACACGACGTCGCAGGGGTTGGAGATGCTCACGAAGATGCCGTCAAAGCCGGCGTCGACGATGCGCTTGGCAAAGGTGCGGGCGGCGTCGGTGGTAAAGAACAGCTCGCCGTCGCGGTTGCCGGCGGCCAGCGCGACCTTGCCGGCGGCGTTGACGATGACGTCGCAGCAGGCAAGCTCCTCGTAGTGGTCGTAGCAGTTGACGATCTTGGTGTTGTACGGGACAAACGAAAGGGAGTCGCGCAGGTCCTGGACCTCGGACGTCACCTTGGCCTCGTTGATATCGCACAGGTACAGCTCATCGGCAATGCCCTGCATGAGTAGGCTGTTGGCGACATGTGCTCCTACGTGGCCCTGGCCGACCACACCGATCTTACGCGTCTGGTACATATATGTATCCTTTCGGCCGAGTTTTTCGCGTCGAACCATTGTAGCGTCCTGCTGCCACTTTGCTAGGCTAAAGCGCCGTAGATTTTTGGACATGCCTTAATCTCTACTTTTGGAGTGATCTGGGCCGCTGACGGCATCGCTGGGCGATGTGCTCGCGCGGATGGGGCCGGTCGTTGTACCATAGCTGCAACTGACTCGTAAGGAGCATCCATGCCCATTCGCATTCCCGACGCCCTCCCTGCCGCCGCGCAGCTCGAGAGCGAGAACATCTTTGTCATGACCGAGTACCGCGCGCTGCACCAGGACATCCGTCCGCTGCGCGTGCTCATCCTCAACCTCATGCCCACCAAGATCGCCACCGAGACGCAGATCATGCGCAAGCTCTCCAACACGCCGTTGCAGGTGGAGGTAGACCTGCTGCGCACCAAAACGCACGAGGCCACGCACGTGAGTGCCGGCCACCTGGAGACGTTCTACCGCACGTTCGACGACATCCGCGACATCCACTACGACGGCCTGATCATCACGGGCGCGCCGGTGGAACAGATGCCGTTCGAGGAGGTCGACTACTGGCCCGAGCTCTGCCAGATCATGGATTGGTCCACCACACACGTACACTCTACGCTGCACATTTGTTGGGGCGCGCAGGCGGGGCTCTACCATCATTACGGTATCCAGAAGTACGACCTGCCGGCAAAGGCGAGCGGCGTGTTCGAGCATTATCTGGTGAAGCCGCAAAGCCCGCTGGTCCGCGGCTTTGACGACCGTTTCTATGCCGTGCATTCGCGCAACACCGATGTGCGCCGCGAGGACGTGGAGGCCGAGCCGCAGCTTGAGGTTGTGGCTGTGTCTGACGAGGTTGGCCTGTACATCGTCAAGTCGACCGACAGCCGTCGCTTCTTTGTATTTGGCCACCCCGAGTACGATACCGACACGTTGCGCCTGGAGTACGAGCGCGACGTGAAGCGCGGGCTCAACCCGGAGGTGCCGGCGCATTACTTCCCGGGCGACGACCCCACCGCCGAGCCGCGCAACGTCTGGCGCAGCCAGGCTCAGCTGTTCTACACCAACTGGCTCAACTACTACGTCTACCAGACCACGCCCTACGACCTGGCCCGCGCCGGCGAGGAGCACTAGGCCGCCGGGAGGTGCACCAGCCGTTAGGCGCTGATGATGTGGGGTAGCGGCAGGTCGTGGGCGTCGGTGGGAACGTGGTCGACACGCTGCTCGTCAAAGGCGATGCCGATAATTTGGCATGCGGGCGAGAGCATAGGCAGGTAGCGGTCGTAACAACCGCCGCCGTAGCCCAGGCGCGCGCCGGTTTGGTCGAAGGCCACGAGCGGTACGACGATCATGTCGAGAGCTTCGGCAGGCACGATGGGGAAGCGGTCGCTGTCGATGTCCGTGGCCGCGAAGGCCCGCGTGGGGTGGGCGATAAACGGAGCCGCGGACGCATCGTCGGCGGCAACTGCCCGCATGCACATGCGCTGGCCACAAGCTGCGGCATCAATTGCCGAGAGCATGCACGGATAGGCTACGCGCCGGCCGCGCACGGCGGCCGCAGCGGCAAACGCGGCAGGGTCTGCCTCGGAACCCATCGCGGCGTAGACGGCAACGGTGCGCGGCGCCGCGGCATCCGAGCGGCCCAGCAGCTCAACCAGCCGCGCACAGATATCAGCAGACTTCGCCGCCTGTAAGTCCAAATCAAGAGCATCGCGCCGAGCAATCACCGCCCGCCGCAACTCAGCCTTGTCCATCCCGGCCCTCTCTCCCAAACCTACCAAAAAGGGACAGGTTTATTTTGGCAGGCTTTATCTGGGCAAACGTCGAGACCGCCACAAAGGTGCCCTTTGTGGCGGTCTCGACTCGACGTTGGCTTCACAGCGCCGCAGCGATTGCTTCAGTCACAAACTTATTGAGCGACTCACCCTTCTTTGCCGCTGCCAGTGCCGCCTGTTTGTGAAGCTCGGAACCCGTTCTTACGTTGAACGAGCCCTTAAAAGCCCGCTCGGGTTCCTTGCCCTTTTCGGCGCAAAATTCAAGGTAATCGTCGACGGCGTCGTGGAAACATTGCTCCACTTCTTTGGCCGTGGAACCTTCAAATACGATTGCGTCCCTAATGCCGGCGACCATACCTGTTAGCACATGCTGTTCGGCATCGAACTCGACCGGGGCGAAATAACCCTTGTATGCCAAAACGTTACTCATGACTACCTCCGACATCTTGCAGAAAGCGAACGATGTTTCGAATGGTTCCCGCTGTCAATTCGTCAGATGGATGAGGTGCGTGCATTACGAACATCCTGCCATCTGATGGCCTGTAGAAGCGAACGCGCGATCCGGATGTCTTGCCTTTGCTGTCCATTTCAAAGCCATACGAAGCCATGACTTTTAAAAAATCCGCATAACGATACGTCGAAGGGCAGCTAAACAGTTGGGCGATGAGTTTATCGGATCGAGTCATCCCGCCTCACATTCTGCAACTATATTCTAGTTGCAATTTCAGTTCGATGCAAGCACTTCTACTATAGAACATGTGCTCGTATAGAACAAGTGTTCGAATCACCACTGAAAAAGGGGACAGGCACCTTTGTGGTGGTCTGTGCTGTGGAGTGGGCGTCTGCGGCAGTTCGTCTCGATCTGTAACAGTAACTCGGCAAAATTGGACCTAGTTGTTACAGATTGAGACGAACCGCCGCGGTGGGCTGCGCCACTCCGCCCAAGCCGCAGAAAAAAGTAGATTTTCGGGCATGTCCCAAAAATCTACCTTGGTGCCTTAGCCCAGCAGGTCGACGACGTTAAAGCCGGCGTTGCTCTTGGCGATGACGTCTCGGCCGCCAAAGACGCAGGTGGGCGAGACGGCCGCAATGCGCGTCACGTCGGCGCCGAGTGTGCGCAGCTCACCGGGCGTGGCAGCGAGCATTTGGGCGCGGCGCTCCTCGCGTGCGTGCGGATCGAGTCCGGCCAGGTAGGTCGTGTTGCGGCGCTTGGTGAGCGCGTACGGCTTCACCGGTGCGTCCATGCCGCTCACGCAGCTCACGATAAAGCCCTCAAAGGCGGCCTCGTCGGGCTCAAAGCTGCCGAGCCATTCGCCCGCGCGTTCCACACGCTCAATCGAAGGATCGACCGCCGGGTCGCGGTAGGTGTAGAACGCCGCCTGACGCTCGCCGGCCGCGCGGAATCCGCAGCCGTACGCACCGCCCTTCACGCGGATCTCGTTCCACAGGTAGTCGTAGGAGAGCGCGTTGGCGGCAACCGCCCAGGCGCCCGTCACGTCGATGCCCAGGCGACGCGGGTCGCACGCGCGCGCCGCAAAGCAGATGTCGCTGGGGATGACGAAAGCCTCGTGACGGTCGCGCGGCTCCGGTACCACGAGCGTGCCGCTGCCACCGCCGTCGCCGGCGCCCAGCCCCAGGTCGCCCGCGGCGGCCCAGTATGCGTTAAAGTCCTCATCGCTGCCGGTAAAGCTTGCCATGCAGCCATTGGCCACAAAGATGCGCTCCGCCAGCTCGGCAAGCTTGGCGCGCAGGTCATCCAGGCGTTCGTCAAAGTGGTCGAGCAGATCGCGCAGGAACAGGTAGAAGTCCACGCCCGAAAGCTGCTCGCGCACTACGGCCGAAGGTGAGCTGTAGCTCATCGCGCGACCGAGTGCCGCCGAGTGACCGTTGTTGATAAAGCCCTGCTCAAGCCCAATGCGAATCTGCGTGAGCACGTCGCGCACGCGGTCGGCATCGGCATCGAGCAAAAGCGTGCTCGACCACACCTCGCGCGGCAGGCTCGCCAGCGCATCGATCTTCTCGGACAGGGCTCCGGCGCTCACCAGCAGATAGGGGCGCACGCCGTCCACGTCGGGCTGGGTCATGACCTCGGTCGTAAAGCTCAAAAAGCCCAGCTTGCCGGCGAGCAAGTTGTCGAGCTCTTCGGCCGAGTGCTCGCTCGTGGGCAGCTGTTTGAGCAGACGGCAGAGCAGCGTCACATAGGGCAGGTCCTCAAACGCGACGCAGCTCAGGTCGAAATACTGCATGGCGTAGGCCAGACGGTTGGTGGGGATGCCGTGGCGTAGGCAGGGGATGGGCGCGGTTGTGTCCACGACCAGCGGCGGCTCGGGGCGCGCCTCGCCAATGTCGGACACGCGCAGGCGCGGCAGCGTGGCCTTGGCCTCGGGCGTGTCTTCGGCCTCCTGTGCGGCACGCAGCGCGGCCGTGCGCTTGACCACGTCGGCCAGCTCGGTATCGGTCATGGCATCGCGCCTAGCTGCCAGCTCGGCGGCCTCGGCACCCTCCGAACCCTCGGCGGCATCCACTGGCACCAGCTCGACCAGCGCCATGTGGTCGTTCTGCAGCACCAGCTCGCGCAGCAGGTCCTCAAAATAGCTGCCGTCCAGCTCGTCGCGCAGTTCCTCGTACACCGGGCCGTACTTGAGTGCCAGCGTCGCGGCGTCGTCATCGTAGAGCCAGGTGCTCAGCGCGTCGCACGCAATGGCCACGCCGTCGGCGATACCGTAGTCGCGCTGGCGCAGATCGTATTCGTTGCTGCTGATGATGGCTTCCAGGCGCTCGCGCGGAACGCCGTGCTCGCACAGGTCGCGGCAGGCGTCCTGGAACACGCGACGCAGCTCGCGCGCTATGCCGGGCTGCGCGTTTTGCAGCATGATGAGCTCGTAGGGCTGCAGGCTCTCGGCCGCGGTGTAGCTCACCACGTTGCCGCCCAGGCCGGCGGCCAGAATGGCCTTCTTAACTGGTGCCTCGTTGGAACCCAGCAGTGCCTCGAACAGGATATCCGCCGCGATCGTGCGCTTGCGGTCGAGCGCGCTGCCCAGCACCAGGCCCAGGCCTACCAGGGCGTTCTCGGGCGTGGTGGCCATCTCGATGCGCTTGTACTCGCAGGTCACGGGCGCCTGCACGTCCAGCGGATTGGGCGCCAGCGTGGACGGGTCCTCGCCGGCGGCAACGGCAGCGTCCATGCGGCGGCTCGCGGCACTCGGCTGCGACAGATAACGTTCGTCCAAAAAGGCCAGTGCACGGTCCACGTCCAGGTCGCCGTAGAGCGTGATGTAGGAGTTGGAAGGATTGTAGTGGCGCGCGTGCGTGTCCAGGAACTGCTCGTAGGTGAGCGCGGGAATCGCGCGCGGGTCGCCGCCGCTCTCGTGCGCATAGGCGGTGTCGGGATAGAGCGCGGCGTTGACGGCATCGTCCAGCACACTCATGGGGTCGGACAGCGCGCCCTTCATCTCGTTGAACACCACGCCGTTATAGCGCAGCGTGCCCTCGCGCAGGCTCGCGAAGCTGTCACCGCCCTCGCCCTCGACGCCCTCCGGCAGGTCCAGCTCGTAGTGCCAGCCCTCCTGCTCAAAAATGGTGGGTTTGGTATAGATGGCCGGGTTGAACACCGCGTCCAGGTACACGTCCATCAGGTTGTACAGATCCTGCTCGTTGGTGGTGGCAACAGGGTAGATGGTCTTGTCGGGGTAGGTCATGGCGTTGAGGAACGTCTGCATGGAGCTCTTGATTAAGTCGACAAACGGCTCCTTGACGGGGAACTTGGCCGATCCGCACAGCACCGAGTGCTCAAGAATATGGAACACGCCGGTGGAATCGGCCGGAGGCGTCTTAAAGCCAATGGCAAAGGCCTTGTTTTCGTCGTCGCACGCCAGGTACAGCAGGCGAGCGCCCGAGGCAGTGTGGCGCAGCACGTAAGCGTCCGAGTCGAGCTCGGGCACGGTCTCGCAGCGCTCGACGGTAAAGCCATGGCAGGTGGCGTCGGGCACCAGCAGCGCGGCGGCTGCGGCGCGCGGGTCGGTTGAGGTGGTGGACATATGCAGTCTCCTTTGACGCCCCAGCGGGGGCGAATCGAGTCGAATCCTCGAGAGTATACCCATATGGGGCCGCGACTCTGCGGCGAACTGACGACGATGCCAGCGGATTGGGCATAGGTCCCGCGTGCCCGCCGCACGAGCGTGGAAAATTGGACACTCTCGATATCCGACCGTCCGAAAATCCTCGCTCGTCCATCACTCGCGTATCTCTCGTCTCTCATTCGTCTCTAATATGAGAGATGACAGGAAGATGAGAGAAAAATATGAGAGATAACTGAGCAGCAAAGAGACAGGTAATCATGGTATTGTCTCAATACCGATTGTTCTACCAGCAAAAATATGTATAAATGAAGCAAATGGTAGACATTCCATCTCTATCTATCTCTTATCTCTAAGCCGAGAGATAGAGAGATAAATGAGAGATAATTACGAGAGATAACTGAGAGACGAGGGAAATCTATCCGCGGCATTCTCCGCGGGACCGAGCGAAAGGACGTGCAGATGAGCGAAAACGAGCTGACCGGTCTGCTTGAGTCTTTAAGGCGTATGGGCTCGGATGATCTTAACGTCGAAGTGAAGGAGAGCGCCACGACGCTTTCCCGCGACGTGTGGGAAACGGTGAGCGCATTCGCGAACACTGCCGGCGGAACCATCGTGCTCGGAGTGAGTGAGCGCGCTGGTTTTGTCCCGGTTGAGAACTTCGAGACCGAGAAAGTGCTCAACCAATTTGTGTCAGGCATGGGTGATGCGGGCGGTCGAGGAAAGCTGGCCAATCCGCCCAAATACACGATCGAGCGAGTGGAGCTTCAGGGCGTCATCGTTCTCGTCATTACGATTGAGGAGCTCGATCCGTCGAGCAAGCCCTGCTATGTCATAGAGCGGGGCGCCCAGGGCGGCAGCTACAAGCGCATCGATGACAAAGATGTGCCGCTTTCATCGACTGAGGTGCTCGCATTGGCGTCATACGGTCGAGCGACTCCGAGCGATCGCGACGCGGTGGCGGGTGCGGGCGCGGACAATCTCGACGAGACGCTGGTCGACCGTACGATAGATCGGGCTTTCTCGTTGACGCCCCGGGCAATGCGCGGCGCGCCGGACAAACAAACGAAGCTGGAGCGCCTAAATATCCTTGATTCCCAGGGCAATGTCACCAAGGCTGGACTCCTAGTTGTGGGCACCTACCCTCAGCAGTTCTATCCCAAGCTCTTCATTGACGTGGCTGTCCATGCGGGAACTCAGAAGGGCATGGCGGGGTCGCTGAGATTCATGGACCGCACAATCTGTGAGGGAACGTTGGGCGAGATGATCTCGGATGCCGTCGCAGCCGTCGCCGAGAATTTGCGGCGAACCTCGACCGTCCAAGGCGTCTCGCGTGTCGACTCGCTTGAGATTCCCGAGGAGGTTCTGCGCGAGGCAATCGCTAACGCCGTAATCCATCGAGAATACGGGGATCGGTTCTGTGGACAATCGATTGCCGTCGACGTCTTTGACGATCGTGTCGAGGTGACGAATCCTGGCGGCCTTTACGGGGGAATGACTCGCGAGAGCTTGTTTGACGGCAGCTCCCGATGCCGTAACGCGACGCTTGTGAAGCTCATGTCGATTGTTCCGCTGCCGGATGGCGCAGGTTCGCCGGTTGAGGGCAATGGCTCGGGCATCCCGATGATGATCGATGCCATGCGCGCGTATGGTCTGGCCGATCCCCTGTTCCGCCCGGGATTCGATCGGTTCAAGGTCGTACTTTACCGTTCAAAGATCGAGCCGGTCGATCATGGCGGGGGCTTAATTGTGACGGCACTCAAACACTACGACGAGCTGGGGACGCGCGAGTTGGCAGAGCACACAGGGCTCACAATTTCCCAGGTTAGGTCGCGCGTCAACGCGCTCATTGCTCAAGGCGAGCTTGAGCCCACGGCGCCGGCGACGAGCCGCAACCGCAAGTATCGACTGTCGGAGCGCGTGGGATAGATGCGTTAGTGGACGAGGCGACCCAATAATCGACCCTCGATTGGCGTCCATTAAGGTAAAGCGGTTGTTGCCCAGTCGACGGTGATGCTAAAGACTCGGCTTACGCCGGCATGGCCCCGAACCCGTCCATCAAGAACAGCCTAAGAACCAGCTTGATGACATTTCCCGGTTTGACTTCGGCCGTGCCAAAGACGTGGCGCTCGGCGAGCTCGCTGCAGTATGCATAGATGTCGCGGATAAGGTCCGCGCCCGAAAGCGTAAACATGTAGCCTGCGTCCGAAAGCGCATTGGGCGCGGCGGGCAACTTGGCCATGTGGCAGAACGTTTGCAGGTCGGGCGCCATAGCGTCCTGGTAGCCAAGATGGTTGCCGTCTTCTTGTGCGGCGAGTTCCAGCTGGCGTACTCGATCCAGCGCCACTGCCAGCACAAAGCTCGGCGTAGGCGCATTGACGTCCTGAGTGGTCGCCACAAGCCTGCCCGCTGCCTGCGTGACAAGCCAAGCGACCTCGCGCTGGCAACGCACGGCCTTGCGCGTAACCGGCTTGATGGACGAAGAAGAAACGCTTCCCTTAGGCGGATTCGAAACAGCCACAAGAACCTCCCATGAACAATCCGGCCCAACAAGCCCGGATGAAACACGTGCTACATCAGTATACAGGGAAGTGGGGCAGCGGGGTACAAACGCGCCAGCGGCAAACCGAGAGCATCAACGATGTGCCGATCGCGGAATGAGATCTCGTAATAATTGACTCTCGGCCATATTATTGAGTGGCATGACTCGCGTTCGTATGGTTGTAGGTGCTGGCGATGAACGACATTGACCTTGCTGTTCCGTTGATGGATGGACCAAGCTATGACCGCGCCTGCAGTCTCGTGCCTTCCGAATACGTTGAGGCATGGGAGTGGTTTCTGGGTGAGGAACAGCGCGGCGGCGTTTGGACCAGCCTTCCGCACCACACCAAGGAAGATAGCCCTCAGTATCAGTATCGTTTGAGAATTGGCTCGGACTTCTTTCCCGTAACGCGGGATTCAGGGATCTTCTGGCCGGGCCAGGATCGGGTGAAGCAAGATCCCAATAAGATCTTTGCGCTTTCGGTCCATAACTCTAAAAAGAGCTTCTACACCGATGTACCTCCGCTCTATTTGGACGATGGTACGTGGGTCATTAAGTATTCGGTCCAAGCGCCAGGCGCCGTTGGTTCTCGAGACCAGAATTACAACCGTAAAATGCTCAACTGCATGGAATGTGGCGTTCCAGTCGGAGTCATATTTGCAACCGAGGTGGGCTACAAGGTGCTCGGCCTTGCGTTTGTTGAACGGTTCGAGCCCGAAAACGGATGGTTTGTTCTGCACGGTCCTGTTCATAAAGGCGGACCGGACCCCCGTTTTGCGCCCGACATGAGCTATCTGAAGCACATGCCCGTCGATATTGAGTTTGCCGGACAGGGTACGACCGACGACGAAAAGGTCCGCTATGCGTTAAGGCGCGAGCGATTGGGGCAGCAATGGTTCCGCAAGCAGCTCGTTGCCGCCTATGATGGCCGTTGCGCGGTGTCGGACTGCGGCGTCAGCGAAGCTCTGGAGGCTGCACATATCGAGAATTACTCGGGACCCAAATCGCAGGTTGCCAGCAACGGCATTCTGCTTCGGCGCGACTTACATGCTTTATTCGATGCTCATCTGATTTCGTTTGAGCCTGTTTGCGGCGAATATCGGCTGTGCGGATCGTACCTGCTGGATAAGACCGGCTACGCTTCCTTTGCGGGTGCGACGCTAAGGCAGCCGAATGAGCGTCAGTGGCGACCCAATACGGTGTTTCTTGAGGCCCATCGCATTGAGTTCGATCGCTCGGAAAAGAAGCGTGAAAAGGCGGGGCTTCTGCCGTATTAGCGTATTTGGCTTTGGCATTCTTTGACGATCGTGTTGTTTGATCGGATCGCGTGGCGATGCAATCTCGCGCATGCCCGCCGGTGCATGCTCTTCCTGTTTTGTATAGCGAGAGGGGAGCGTGTATGAGCTGGCGAGGCGATATTGCGATGGGGAAGTACGGAAAACTGCCGTGTGCCCTTATAGACAACAATATGTTTCCGAGCGTAGAGGTTGATTGCGGGTCGTTTGTCGTCACCTGCCCTTGCTGCGGCTCGCAAATACCGTGTCTCGACATTCGGTTCATCGATGCGCGCGACAGGTTCAGCGACGAAGTGAGAAAACAGACAGGCGTTCATATGCCGGTGTATCCGGAGAAATGCCCCGTTTGTGGCCTCGATATCGTGTACGACGCCGGCGACGAGGGATAGGTGATGCGGAGGAGCTGACTGTGAAGACCTCTCCGTCCCTACAAATTAATCCCCTCACCGAGCTGCTTGTGGAACTCGGCGTGATGGTCGCGTGCCCAGGTAAAGAGCGCCTGGTCAAAGTCGGTACGCGTGGCCGGGACGCCAAAGACGCCGGCAACTTCGACGCGTATAAACTCCAGTGCCGGCAGCTTGTTGATGGCAGTGAGGGCAAACGGGGACGAGGGCTCCTCGAACAGATAGCGGCTGCCTTGCAGCGCGTCGCAACTGGTGCACGTGTTGCCGAGCGACG
>CABUWA010000047.1 GCA_902495085.1 uncultured Collinsella sp.
CAGCCGGCCTTGAAGGCCTCCAGGTCGTGGGTCACCTCGGAGCCGAAGAACTCCGGCGCGTCCAGCGTGGGCTCGTAGACCACCACGGGCACGCCCTTGGCCTTCACGCGCTTCATGACACCTTGGATTGAGCTCGCGCGGAAGTTGTCGGGTTGGACTTCATCGTCACGCGTTGCACGCTCACGACCGGCTTCGACTTGCCCTCGCACAGGCGGTCCCACACCATCTCCAGCACCTCGTCGGCCACAAAGTCCTTGCGCGTGCGGTTGGCGTCTGCAAGGACCTCGATAAGGTTCTGGGGCACGTCCTTGTAGTTCGCCAGCAGTTGCTTAGCGTCCACAGTAGACGACTACTAACGTAGTCGAAGCTGACTGATGCCCCCCCTTACTTCTTCCGCCCCTAAAAACGAGAAATAACTTGATAGCACACGTCAATACGCTTGAGACACATAAGGGTAACGACAATAAAATTGCAGCATAGAGCTAGGGAGAAAGCGGTAAATAGGTTATTCACAGCTGCGATATCGTTGATCTCGCCGGATATAGCCTGAGTAATCGTCTTTCTCCGTACCACCTGTAGCGCGCTTCAATACCGCCATCCAAAAACATGGATATTGCCCTTCAGCACCGCCCGCGGCGCGCTTGAGTGCCGCTCGTATCTACGCCCGCGCCCTACCGGTCCGCTTCCTGCATGTTCGAGAGCCATACCGGTAGTCGAGAGAAAGGAACGGATCATGGCAAGAAGGATACCGGCGAAGGAGGTACTCAGGCTGAGGTCGTCGAACCTGTCGCTCAACGCGATCACCGCCGCGCTATATGCGTCGAAGGCCGGTGTCTCCGTCGTGCTCAGGGCCGCGGCTGAGCACGACGTCGCCTGGGAGGAGGCGGAACATCGGAGATGGCCGCCGTGAGGTGCGTGCTCGAGAGCTGCACGGCGGAGCTGGATGGAGCCCGGGCAAGGCGTTAGGCCTTCCCCGTCCTTGCCAGAAAGCTGCCATCAGAAGCTCTTCTGCAAATCCTAAGCCTCGCCTACGACGAGCAGGCGGACCTGCTGATCTCGCGCGGCCTCATGGCAGACTGAGAAGAACTCGTCGGCAAACTCGAGCGCGAGGGATAACAGCGGGCAAGCTCGGAGTCAGCGCCAAGGTAGCCGAATCCTGGCTCGTTGCGCTCAACACTGTGAGGAACTGCTGCGCCCACCATGGTCGCCTCTGGAACAAGACGATTGGCACCAAACCCATGATTCCAAGGGATGACACCGCCTGGCACGAGCCCCACGAGGTCGGCAACCACAAGATGTTCGGCACGCTCACTGTGCTCTGCTACATGCTCGAGACCATCGCGCCGGACACCTCATGGAGGTCGCGCCTCCTCGATCTCATGGAAGAGAGGCTGCCTCGCGAGGAATGGCGAGCCATGGGCTTCAGAGACGGCTGGGAGAAGTGCCCGCTATGGTCAAAGTGGCTAGTCAACGAAAAGGCCGATGAAAGCATCAACGAAAAGAGCCATCAGAACGAAGGGCAGCAAGACTAGACAAAAGGGGCGCGGTCGAGGCGTTCTGCTCCCATCTCGAGGCGCCGCGCTCGCGCGGCTTCCTCGACGCCGACGACTCGACAGCGTGTTGACGCGCCGGCTTTCCCTCATCTTCGGATGATGTGAGGGGTCGTCGGACTACTGGGAAAATTTGTCACAGTTTGTTTGACCTGCGGTTATTAACAGCCAATCACCAACAAAACGGACTAGCGTTGAATCCCGTCTGTGTAATCTTTCTCGCATTCTTTTTCGAATGGAGACTTCTGCTTTGCGAGTTCGAGCATGTCATGCTTTTCTTTTATTTGATCTACATGCATGCTGGATTCAATTGCCCAGTAAACTCTAAACCCTCTTTTGCAAGCTGCCTTCTCAATCCTTTCCACATCACAATCCCAGCGCCATAATCGAGGCTGCCGGTAATAAGCGGAAGGACGATATCCTTTCTCGACAGGAAATATATATTGCTCAAACCAAGCAATTTTATTTCCCTCCTCATCAACCCAAGTCATAGGGTTTTTGGGCAGAGGCTCAAATCCGAGCTTCCTCATAGCAAAAGAAGGGAACACCTGACAGTCGCAAAACGTCATGGTTATACAACCTGCCAGCGCATTACATAAGGAGTCGCTGCCATCAGAGACGCGAGACGCTCTTCCCCCTCCTCTATAGATTTGGAGACCATAGCGCCCGAACTCCCTATCGATAACGTTATCGGGGCGTTCACAACCCAAAGGTGATATTCGAGCCGTGCCGTATTGTTCGTATTCCATCCCGCTTCCGTATGGTATGTACAATTTCCATCCCAGACATGCTTCTCCCTCGTTTAGTTCACACATGGGCAAGCTTTGGACAAGACTAGCCCCGGCGGACATGTCGCCTGATTCGAAAAAGGCGATAGCTTCAGATACCCCGAACGCAGACAGGTCTTTGCAGACGGGAAGCTGAGAAATAACCCATGCATCAGCCGGGTCAACGAGCATCGACGCTGAAATGAAGCCGGGAACATTCCGCCAACGGCCACGACACATCTCGGCATAGAGGAGTTCCTGACAGTAGTGATCAAGTCGGCCAATAGGGAGAATAGTCTCGTCATTTCTCATGTACCTTTTGATGAAAAGCGCCGCCTCGCCTTCAGCAAATGACTCGATATCGTCTTTTATATCGGCGCAGTCATCATTGCAGTAGAGACGAACCGTCGAAAGATAGTTCTTTATGAGAGACGGGATTTTTGAGCTCCCACTCCCAGTAGGCACTGGGGCATCCACATCAGACTTAAGAATAATCCCGGGCTCTCTCGTCGCAAATGAAAGGACGCAAGCTTCATCTGCCCTCGTCAATGCGTCGAAGATCCCATAGAGGCAATTTAGGATATCGTCTTCTTCTGGACAGACTCGCATCCAACGGTCGAGGACCTTCTCCAGCAGAGTTCGTCCGAAGGGGTCGATTGTTGGCAACGCCACACATACACGGTTAATTATCCCCCGCACATGCAGCCCTCCCCATGAGATTCCCCTCACTGCGTTTTCCAGCCTATGCGGATCCTGCGGGACGATAGAATCAAGAAGGATATCCGTCGCTAGCTCTGGCAATGAAGCAGGTTCCGGCAAACTACGAACTTCTTTCTCCAAGACTGGAGGATTACATCTGCCGTTGCAGGTTATCCATCTTCTTTTGCTGTCGCATTCGAGTTCAAATATAGTCTCAAAAAGGGTGGGACTCTTTGCCTTCGTCCTGACCCTGACGGCATACGCGATATCGCTCGACGCCGATCCGAAGCCATATCGATCCAGCCCTTCGTTTCGATACGAAAGAAATTTGTAAAACGAATCATCGTCTGCATAGCTTGCTATGCCATCGACAAGCTGTGTAAGAGCTGCGGAGTGATGAACCCATCCCTCTTTTGAAAGGGCGAAGCCCCTCGACTCCGCAAGACTGCTGTAGATCTCGTCATTATCGAATCCGCGCCTCTCTAGCTCTGCGCACGCTTCAGCAACGGGTTCCCAATGCCAGCAATCAATCTTCTGACGGAAGGCGGCTTCCTTTACTTCAGAGTCCGAAAGGGGTCCGAAATCTTGTTGGCCACCTGAAGAAGCTTTACCGGCATTAGGCAGAGGTGG
This sequence comes from uncultured Collinsella sp., assembly GCA_902495085.1. Classification (GTDB taxonomy): domain Bacteria; phylum Actinomycetota; class Coriobacteriia; order Coriobacteriales; family Coriobacteriaceae; genus Collinsella. The sequence goes on from CABUWA010000047.1 coordinate 3,647, forward strand.
ATTGTGCTTTGGAGCATCTTTGATGGCATTCTTTATTTCAGATACTGCATCGAAGAAATCGAGCTTGCATCCAAGCTCTTCCGCCCTTTTGCCGCAAATCTCAAGGTAGCCACGGATGCCGTTCATGTCTTCTGTTGAGCAGCATGGCGCATGCCCAAGTAGGCCGGCAAAAACCGCAAGCACGTCATTCAGGCACTCCGCCCGAATCAGCATAGCCCTCAGCTGGCACTCTATGAGGGAATAGTCATATCTGTACTCTTTCCGCCAAGAGCGAATCATCGACAGCTGCGACGGGCTCACGCTTATTGCCCAATGTGCCACCGCCTCCATCAACGCATCCGACATTCTGTTGTATCCTGACAAAGTTGCAGCGTTGTCCAGCTCAAGAAGTTCAAGCGCTTGGGCTTCTGTCACCGCGCCAAGGTCAGAAAGCGCTTCGAAGCATTCAATCAGATTGGACAGGGAGTAGTCCTTGTGATCGGTAAATCTGGCAGAACCGAAGAGGATGGCCTCATCACAATGCACTGCGAGCTCTTTATCGTAAGTGAGAAGCAAGGGTTTTAGCAGGCCGTGAATCTGCGCAGCTTCTTGGGATGCCAGCAAGAATGAACCGTCGGGTCCATACTCTTTCAGAAGGTATTTCCCTGGAAGGGCGCTGCCAGCCCTCTGAAGATGATTAAGTATCTGCAGCTTCGTACAGAGGGCGTGATTAGAAAAGATAAAACTATCAAGACTCTTCTCTTCAAGCGCCCGCGCGCAGAGAGCCCTTCCTCTTTCAGCTACAAAGACCATGTAGGGAACAGCGCACGTCTCGATTACGAGCGCTCCTGGGCAAGACGGGTCCTGGGTCCATTCCTCGAGCACAAGAGCCTCTTTGGTTCCCGGAAGTATGGGTTTATCGTGCCCCATGGAATATCCAAGACAGACGGCGGCTCTTAGCGTCCTTACGAACGGCAGGTATTCCCTATGGGAACCGTCGATCCAGTCAGTTGCCGTTTGAGCGCTCAACACAAGAGAATCGAAGCCGCTGCAGACAGATTCAAAACCGAAGATAAATGCCTCGGCAAACAGGGCAAGCGAAAAATCTTGGTTGTAGACATTACCCTCCCTCGGAGCCAGTAGCGGTCGCTCTCTCTTTGCTTCAGGCACGGCTTCTCCCTCAGATAGGCAAAGGGCATAGGCCAACGTCCCAAGCTCCCACTCGAATGAGTAACGCGCAAGCCATGAAAAGAGAATACATCGTGCAACACGCGAAGCAGAAAGTGCGCCGGACAATACATCCCTCATCATGTTCGTGGTGGCATCTGCTGAAATCGGGATTTCGGCTATCCTTTCAGAAACGCTGTCTTCTGCTGTGGCCCACTCAAGAGTACCCCTCACGTAAGCATCCCTGAAACAGGACAGCAAGTATTCTGTGTCGAGTAAGGGGCTGTGATTAATGCGAAGCTCGTCATAGCTATGCCCACGTGCAGCGGAGAACGCACCCCACGAAGACATGAACCTTGACGGGCCGTCCTCGTGCCTATACCGCCCATCATCCCCATCTGCTCTAGACAGTATCTCTGCCGCATTCGCGGGGGTGAGGCCCGAAAGCCAGATATTATAAAGCTCGTTGCTCAGTTCTGCGCATCCCGCTTCCTTCGACAGCCACAAGCACCTGTCGAGCATCGTTGCATATTGATCGGCCGTATTCTCGCAAAGAGGCGGAACCACGTAATCCATACCCACTAAGGCTTCAAGATGGAGAAAAGGCCTGCGTTCGAGCCAGTATTCGAAATGTTCGTTTATCTGAGATAGCGTTGTCAGCGCAAGTTGGACCTTAAATACTTTTTCAAGATTTCTAGACTCGCATGCCAACTCATATGTCGTCTTCGCCTGTTCTCGAAGAAGTTGCCAAGGGACTCCGTGAGCCACCGCGTCGATTACGTATGATGTGTCGAACAGGTCGATGCACTCCTCCACATGCCCTGCGCTGGCAAGCAGGCGGATGGCGTAGCACGACCTGACCACGTCACCCTCCATTCCCAAAGCAGCATCCGCGAGCTTATTAGAAGCATAGTCCAGATATCCCTCCATGCCGGGCATCAAAGCCTTAGCGCTCACGAAGAGCCTGAAGTCGTTATGCACGGGGCGCGATGACCCATCAGCACAGGTCCTCATTAATGGGAGGAGCGTAGAAATGTCCCTTATTACCACATGCTCGCCAGAGAAGTCATCAGGGAATGCCTTGCAAAGGAGCCTTGGGTAGACGGCTCCATCGAAGAGATGCATCGAGCAAACAATTAGATTCAACGCGTTTGATCCGCCGCCATGATGGCACTGGACCTCTTCGTTAACCCTCTGCCAGATGGATTCGTAGTACTCTTCAACATTGTCCGAAAGACCTGACGACCTTAACTTCTCAATAGCGGAGTCACAGCTATCCTCTTTGGCGACGGTGTGCACGGCATACACCACAGACAGTGTGTTCCCCTTGGTCATGTTTACGATCTCGTTGGCTAAGACCAGATTCTCATGGCTGGAGAGGCTCGCCCTTTCCGTAAGAAGCATCAAGATATCATCAAAATCAAGATCGGGAACGTCCATCACCTCAACACCTGCATGCTCTCTCTTGAGCCATTGGGGATAGGAGGGATACGAGTTAGCAGGCTGACCCGACACAACGACTCGAACACCTTCTGGGATGGAATCTGGAGAAGGCAAATGCTTCAAGAAGGTTAGCTTTTCCTTGGCTCGCGCTGCGTGATCGATACCATCTATGACGATAGTCGTCCTACATCCCCGTTTATCCGAAAGCGCCTCAGCAAGCCTCAATACCTCACCCCGAAGCTCGTCTTCAGTGCAGATTTCGTTAACAATAGGTATGTGGGGCATGTCTCCAGCTAGTTCAGGTACTTCCCGAAGCTGATTCAGGAGGGTGCTCCAAAGGTCCTTAGGGGAAACGATGCCGGCATCGGGTGAATAGTTGAAGTCATCAACATCTAAAGGCTTGAATGCGTAGAACCTGACAGGATGCGGGTCCATCCTCTCGCAAAGACAGCTGACCAGCCTCGTTTTTCCAGAGCCAGGGCGCCCTTGGAGAAAGACCACCTTGCTACTGGACGATTTCAGCTTTTCGCACAAAGATGAGCATACTCTTTCCCTGCTTGGAAAAACCGGAACGGGAACGGGAACCTTGATCGGCTTCTCAAGAGGGTTTCGGTTCAACTTGCAAATGCATTTTTGGGCAATGTCGGCAGTGACAACGTTGTTTCCGGCAGCTGTTGTCCATCTCCTGAGTTCTGCCACCAGAGCATCGAAGACCCTCGAGGCGAGTTCCTGAGAGCCTGCACATATTTCATCTCTCACCCTGCCTACTAGCTCAGTCTCCTTTTCGTTTAAGGATGGAGCTCCCGTCTCAAATGTAAGGTTCTTTAGGAAGGGCAGAATATCGGCCTCGTCAAGTTTCGTCGATTCTGCGAATTCTTTCCATTGGATTTCAAGGTTCGAATCAGGAAAAACAATTTTGGAAAATGATGTGGCCGACTCGAGTTGTGCGGACACCTCACTCCAAAACTTATTAAGCGCAAGCCTCTTATAAGCCTTGCCCTTGTACACTCCATCGCTCATGTTTGGACCCATTTCGCGATTCGTATACAGAACAATCTCAGGGCTTTTACCCTCTTCTTCTACAACTTGCTTCCATCCTGCTGCAAGAGAAGCCAAGAGGGACTTCTTTGAGGCACCTCCCTCGCTCGGTTCCCTCTCCGAAATCAGCGCACCAAACGTCAAATTGCTTGAGCTAGATGTTGACATTTTCTTGTGCTTTACCTGGACACATACCATAGGTAACCCATGCGAGCGACGAACGACGACATCGTCAACTCCTTCGAGACCAGCTTTCTGGAATGTAACGGATTCAATATCGCCGTCTTTTTCAAACATGGAGATTACGTAGTCGAGACCGACATACCACTCGAACCAATATGGATCCCCGACACCTGGCTGAACGCATCCCAATGACAAATCGCAAGCCTTCCAAATCTCAGTAAAATACAATGCGAATATTTTCCCATATTTGAGGATCGTGTCCCCAAATATGGCGTAAGCATCACTTCGTCTGACTGAGTATTTGCGCGATTGCGTACCGCGAACATTGTTGGACTGTACCGGCGGTATCGTGAATCGGTACCGCCGGTGTCCGTTCAGTACCGTCAGCCGTATATGTCGCGCATGTTGACGTCTCCCATCTCAAGCCAGACGGTGCCGCGCACAATCCTGTCCATGATCGTCTCGGCGTGAACCCAGCCGCCCAGTCTGGCGTGCCAGTCCTTCGACCTGTACTGCGTGCAGAAGATGGTTGAGGACGAACCGTAGCGCAGCTCCATGAGCTCGAGCAGCATCGCCCTGAACAGGTCATCGGGCTTGTTCTGCAGTCACTCGTCGATCGCTTTAGCCCCATAAGCCTAGAACAACAAGGTGTAGCGAAAGCCAAGGCGCCCCTTATCGCGCGGTCAACCCAAAACTAGGCAGGGTCCAGAATTTCTGGACCCTGCCCTACATCAACCCGAAATCAGCGGCCTGCATCTTTCTAGGTTTTGTCATTCGAGGGAACTATCGAAACACCAGATCAAGAGACGACCTCACATCAAACGTTTCGGCAATCCCGGTGCTGGACGCAAGGGTACCGTTATAGAAAAACTCGCTGGCACCCTCCCGGTAAAGGTTCCGATACTCCGCCATCGCCTCAAACCCAAATTTCTCAAGCAGGGGAGATAGGGACGGCATTACCTCCTGGGGAACCGTTATAAGAGGCCTCTCATCATCAAGGAGCTCGATGGAGGCCGCGATCAGCGCAGTCCCTACTCCCCGTCCGCGGTGGTTGGCGTCCACGCGCAGCGAGCAAATCTTCTTTTCCGCGCCGTCGTCTTTGACGATACAGATGCCGGCCATTCTGTCTCCCGAGATGGCCTTCAGCACCCATCTGGAGGATCCGATGCCCGGGAGGACCTTCGCACGATACCATCCATCAAACCCCGGATAATACCGCTTGAAGCTGCCGCGGCAAATTGCGCGTAGCCGCCCTACCTCGGTCTTGCTCTCGACGGAAACGATTTTCAGTCTTTCCATGACGACCCCTCCTCTCTCTCTTCAGATATAGAATACCATTGCGTCAGGACCGAAAACGTCGGCCAAGCGGTTTCCGAACTCTGAACACACCGAACACAACGAGGAGAACGACGCACGCCGCGAGGCTGGCGCCAGCAGCTCCGATTGCCCCAAGCCGAGTCAAATCGCAGAGCACGGTCGCAAGTACGTTGGTAAACACGGAAAACGCAGTCAGGAAGAGTAAGTACAGGGCGATCGTACCCCAATTGCACACCGAATAGCTCAGCTTGAGGTACATCTTGTAACCGTCCCCCGGCCTGTCGATCTTTTTCCTCCAATGCCATGCCACCACGTCAGAGGCCGAGAGCCCCTCTGGCAGGTAGCCTCCCCAGACGCTATCCCCTTCCAGCAGACGTTTTTCGTGAAGGTCCTCGAAGGACTCAACGGCAACGCTCGTCCGCGCCATGAGGAGGGTGTGCACGATAACGGATTTGAGAGGATAGGCGTCCGGGTCCACGCCGTCGACCTTCTCCCTCATCTCATCGCTCAGCGTCCGGTAGTCGTTGATCCTGAGATCGATCGCCTCCTCCCGGCTGAACGCGCTGGTAAACAACCTGTCGCGAGAGTCGTTCCGCTTGGCCAAGCCGCTATTTTGATCGATGTGTAAGCGAAATCTCACGTAAACCCTGCGGGACTCGCCGCCAACCTCTCTCGCAATATGGGGGAAATCTATATTGATGACGGTTGCCGCGCCGCCGTCGCACTCTTCGAACTTCAGCGCGTCGCACGACAAAAGGAGAAACGGACCCCTGCTTTCATCGTTCGCAAGATTCACCTCGACATAGCGTGAGGTAAAATCGACTTCGGAAACGCGGCACCGATCGTTGAATATCGCGCCCAGGGTCTCTTTGTTCAGCTTCGGCATCAAATCAGAAAAGCAGCTCTTATCTATTTTGAAGGGGCAGTAAAGGGATATTCCCTTGATAGAATCGAGAATCGAAACGTCTCCCTTCAGGTCTTCGGATTTCTCGTCGCCTTGAGCAGTATCGCCCGCTTTCCCGTCGTCCTGACCATCGGAGCAGGCGGACGATAGCATCAGGCCGAAATCGAATGCCGTTGTACTCGATTTCCCGTGCTCCAGGCTATCCGCAATCCAGAGATTTATGTTGACCATCGCCTCGATACCCCGGCCGTCGACGCGATCTTCTCCGCCGCCCTCGTTAGGTCGGCACCAAAAAGCGAAGCTATTCATCTTCCTCACTCAGATAGCAAAACGACTGCGGCGGCCTAACGAGACCCACCTTTTCTATTGGAAATAGATGGTCATACGCAACCGGATGGGATAACAGCAACGCGCCGGCCATCTCCATGCCGTAGAAATAATTCTCGAACTCGAATTTGGAAATCCCCCCGAACGAAGACGTCTGCCGCCAGAGCTCCCCCTTTTCTAAAAAGGGCATGGCCTCCACCCCCGCCTCGCCGATGATCCTCGAAACGGGAGATGTTGCGTAGATGACGATACCCGATATCGGTTTTGCCGGCAGCCTTCTCCTGTACTCGCATTTCTTCTCTCCCGACAGAATGAGTCGTGCGAATCTTGGATGTATGGAAACTAAGGCTTTCACTGCGGCACCCTCCCTCTATCGCCTCAATTATAAAGAGTCAGATCGACGCACGCCGTTCCACAGCCCTTCCTTTAACGAAGGATAACCGAACACGACGAATCTCCCCACATTGTAAAATGCGTTCGCTAGAATCGGCTCATTTACCCGTAGAGGGGGCTAGCGCCCATGGTCGACCACGCCGATGTAGCCTGCAATCTCCCCAAGCGCGCACATGAGCTCATCGAAGAAGCCGACCACATCGAATTCAGCTGTCATACCAGCCTTATTCGATGGGAACCACGCGCATGGACGCGATGCGGAACAAGCCGTCATCCCAAACCACGTAGTTGCTGTACGTCTTGCTGCCGTAGTATTTGATTCCGTCGATGCCGGCATGGCGGCAGCATTGGGCGACGAAGTTTGGCACGAGGTACTCCGGCGGGATGACCTGGTCGGTGTTGGTGAATGGAAACCGAAGGTACTTCAGGAAGTAGTTGGTCCCGCGGCCCACGCCGGAAAGGTCGATGAGGCGGACGTCGCGCCTGCCCTCTATCTCGGCGACCTGGGCCTCGTCCCCCGAACCGTGCTTCCCAATCTCCTGCATCGCGCCGTGCTCTGTGTCAGAGAAGTAGTAGTAAGCCTTCTGCGGGCCGTTAAACCTTCCCGCTTTCACAAGTAGTCGGGGTGCTTTGGCCATGTCGTCCTTAAGGTACGGGGCCGTCCCCGCGGGCTTTAGCCGAGCATGGTAATAGACCGGCCTGTCGAACGAAATTGCATCCCTCCAGTCACGAACCGTCTCCCAGATAACCCTACCGGCCTTACAATCCATTGCGAAGGCGGGCTCATCCGAGCAGAGCTGCTGAAGCTCCATCATGTCAACCTCTGTCAGCCCCTCAAGGAAGGACAGGGACGAGGTCAGGACGTTGAACGAGCGAACGTTCGCGGATACCTCGCCGGAATCATCGCCGGCCAAATTGCAGGCCCAACTGCAGACCACGAGGTCCGTCACGGGATCCGTCACGGACCTCGTGACGAGCAACCTCTTCCCCCTGATGTCGACCGAGACATCTTCGCTAACGGAGAGCCGCTCGAGCGAGGCCTTGCTGAGTTCTCTCACGAAGGTCTTGGCACCACGCGGTATCGAGCCGCCATAGCCAAAATCCCCGAGGGAATCGACAAGCCCGCCGACATTGCCAAGGAGGGCGATGTCGGGACCCCTGACGGTCAGCCCAGAAAGGCTGTTGGCAAGGCTCTCGTAGACGCCGAAGTAGTCTTTAGACGCAAAGCGGTCCACCATGTCCCGAATGGCGGGCGTCTGGATCGAGACCATACATGCCGCAAGAAGTTCTTGCTGGGCGGAAACAACCTTCTCGACCTCGGAGGCTCGATAGGAAGAGAGCCAGCCGCTGGAGTTGATGGAATCGAGGACCGCACGAATGGAGTCGAGGCGGACGTCCGCCGTAATGGATTTGATGCTGTCGGCAAAAGTTGCGAGGGCCGGTGCCATGCTGGCGCAAACCGCCTCTGACGTCTTATGCATCATCTCGGTATATGCGACGGACTCGCTCAGGGCCTTCGCCATGCTAAGCCGCATCGCCTTCGACTCGCGTAGCGCCTCGGAGAGATCCGTGCGGGCGGATGCGGAATCCCCGTCAGTCCTCGTCTCATCCACCGTAGCAATCGACTCCCCTCACCAAATGGCCCGACCTGTTTTCTATCCGAATCGCCATGGCCGCAGCCTGTGTTAGCGGCAACCTGCGACTCGCCTCCCAATCATACCAGCTGCAACCGAGAATATCATTCCTAGACTCCTGAGTTGGGCAACAACGATCACGAAGAAGAGGGCGACTTGGATACCTAGAACGGTCAAGCAGGGAGGCCGAGGCCGATGCACTGGCCTGCCTCGACTTCCTCTACGACCACCACGTGAGGCTGCCCTCGACAGCATCTGCGGGGCTTGCAATTAGCTTGGTGACCGCCGCCGCTCTTGTCGCGGCAGGACTTTACGCTAGGCGCAAGAAAGGCCGCCGTTAGAGAACGGCGGCCTTTACCCTCGCAATATAAATAGCGACTAGAGCGTCATGAGGTACTCCCCCAGCTCTTCCTCCCAGTCGGGCATGTGAAAGCCGGCAGCCTCAAGCTTGGACAGGTCGAGCGCGGAGTGGACCGGGCGCGGGGCGACGGGGCCGGCGGCGCCGGCG
>CABUWA010000048.1 GCA_902495085.1 uncultured Collinsella sp.
ACCAGCGTGTCGCGCACGACGCGCGGCTGCTCGTGGATCTCCTTGAGCATAAAGTCGGGATAACCGCCCTTTTCTGCCATGTCCAGATCCCAGTCGATGTGGGTGACCTTGGGCTCGATAACGTTGCCAGCCTCGTCGGTGTACTCGACGCCTGCGGGCGTGAGCTTGGCAAACTGACCGTCCTCGAGCACCACGACGTCGCGGGTTGCGTCGATGAGCGCGATGACGTCGGAGGCGACATAGGCGCCGGTCTCGCCCGCGCCGACCACGATCGGGGAATCCTTGCGGGCCACGGCGATCACGCCGGGCTCGTCAGCGCACACGGCGGCCAGACCATAGGCACCGACCACGTGGGTGCAAGCCTCGCGCACGGAGGCCATCAGGTCGTGCGTCTCGGCATAAGCCTCTTCGATCAGATGCGCGAAGACCTCGGTATCGGTCTCGCTCTTAAAGTGGTGGCCGCGGTCCTCCAGCTCTTCGCGCAGCTCGGCGAAGTTCTCGATGATGCCGTTGTGGACGATGGCGATACGACCGTCGCAGCTGGTGTGGGGGTGAGCGTTAACGACGGAGGGCTTGCCGTGAGTGGCCCAACGGGTGTGGCCGATACCGCAGGTAGCGTCGCTGTCGATGTTGGAAAGCTCGCTCTCCAGGCCCGCGACCTTGCCCACGCGGCGGATGACGTCGAGGTGCGCCGCGGCGCCCTCGCCCACCTCGAGCGCGACGCCCGAGGAGTCATAGCCGCGATACTCCATACGCTTGAGGCCCGTGACCAGGATGTTCTTTGCAATATCAGAACCGGTGTAGCCGACGATTCCACACATAGGATAAATCCCTTCGTTCGCGTGACTGCAAGACGTCCACGCACAAGGGGCGCTGAGACGTATAACGTTCGAGTATTGTACTCACGCAAGCACAAGCTGATATACCAGAAGTGGTATCTCAACTTAGATACCACCCGATGCACACACGTCCAGCCGGTCCAAACCACCGCAAAGGTACCTGCCCCCTTCGTGGTGGTCGCGTTGGCAACAGCGTTTCCCCAGATAAAACCTGCCAAAATAAACCTGTCCCTTTTTGGTAGGTTTGGGATGCTACAATCTGGCTTGTACTTGAAACGCATCAAAGGGGCCGCTATGGCAAAGGTAAAAATCAGCGACGTCGCGCGCGAGGCCGGGGTTTCGTTGGGCACGGTTTCCAACGCGCTCAACCACCCCGAAAAGCTGCGTCCCGAGACCCTCAAGCTCATTAACGAAACCATCAATCGACTGGGCTACCTGCCCAACCAAAGCGCTCGTCAGCTCGCGGGCGGCGCCACCAAGTCCTTTGGCCTGGTGCTCCCCCGTCTCGACCACGGCTTTTCACTCCAAATCGCCAGCGGCGCCCACAACGAGGCCCGCAAGCACGGCTACGACCTGCTCATCGCCAACGCCGATAACGACGATATTCTCCAGGACCATTACCTGCGCTACTTTATGGGCACCCAGATGTCCGGCGTCATGGTTCAGCCCATGGCATCCCCCGACTGGCACCCCGCCCTGACCAAGATGCCCGTGCCGATCGTCCATCTGGACATCCATTGCTCCGAGCCCGGCTACTACGTGGCCGCCGACAACGAGGCACAAGGCCGCATCATCGCCGAGCTCGCCATCGCCCGCGGCGCGCACCATATTGTCGTCGTCGGCCGAGCAGAATTTATGCAACTCACCCTGCGCGTCCTTGGCATTCATAAGGCGCTCGCCCTACATCCCGATATCAAGATCGAAGTCATCGACGCCGGCGAATGGAATACCGCCGCCGACGGCTACGGCATCGGCACCCAAATCGCCGCGCGCCCCGCCGACGAACGCCCCGATTTTGTCGTCGGCCTGACCGACGTGCTGGCCTCGGGCGTCATCTCGGCGCTGGTCGACAAAGGCATCGCCGTCCCCGGGCAAGTACGCGTAGCAGGTTGCGATGGCAACCCGCTCGCTTGGAGCGGATCGGTCCCGCTCACTACGGTAGCGCCCCCGGGCTACGAGATTGGCCGCAAGGGCGTTCAATTGCTCATGGAGCAAATCGAGAACAAGGCCCCAGCAAAGACCAAGCATATCCGCGTCGGCTCTACAGCGCGCACCGTCACCGCAGTCACCGCCGCCGAGGACATCAACCGCCAAGAACTGGTACGTCCGTTCCTGCTGGAACGCGCCAGCACCCAGGCAAGCAGCCAGACCGACGCCACGGCCATCAACCTCGGTGCGTATCTATAGCACGCACGCAAGTATGCTAAGTCGCCGCTCAAGCAAAAGGGGCCCGACCATTGCCGGGCCCCTTTTGCTTGAGCACAAACGTGAGCAATCGCTCGTTTCAACACCGCAATTGTCTAGCGCACGGCCTTGACTGCCGCCGCCAGGTCGAACAACGTATCGAGCACGGCCTCGCAGCCATCCACCACGTCCTGCGGCAGCGGCACGATATCGGGGACGGCAAAGACATGGCAACCGGCCGTAATGCCCGAGACGCAACCGTTGCGCGAATCCTCGACCACGGCACATTCCTCGGGAGCAAAGCCCGCGCGCTCGCAGGCGAGCAGATACATCTCGGGGTCGGGCTTGCCGTGCACGACGTCCTCGCCACACGTTACCGTTTCAAACTTGTCAAAAAGACCGACCATCTTAAGGTTGCGCTCGGCCGTAACGAGGCGCGACGACGTCGCTAGACCCACGTGATAGCCCGCAGCCAACAGCTCGTCTATGCACTCGGCGGCGCCGGCCTTAAGCTCCAGCTCGGTCTTGACCATCTCGTCACGAATCTCCTTGTGGCGGACATAGACCGCCTCGGTGGTTTCATGGCTGCCGTAATGCTCATCAAGGATGTCCATAACATCGGGCAGCGTGCGGCCGATAAACTGATGAATCAGCGCTTCATCAATCGCGAGCCCCAGCTCAGCGGCGCCTGCCTTCCAGGCCTTAATCCCCAAACGCTCGGTATCGACCAGCGTTCCATCCATGTCAAAAATAACAGCCTTGATCATATCGGTCCCCCATCGACTCTCGCTGTCGCGTTGCTGCAACTCTACCGCATTTGGCAACTTGTATATAACGTATATGCCATATTGCACTTTCGTTACACAGATAGAAGTCTTATGGCAAGTAACGCATTAGGATTATAGTTTTCGATCGAGTACTCAACGATAAGGAACGTTTCATGATTTTAGACACCACGGCACCCGCAGAGGAGCTTCAAGACAAGCTATCGGCGCTCGAACAGCTGCTTTTGGCATACGGACGCGTCGCCATCGGCTTTTCCGGTGGTGTCGACAGCAGCTTTTTGGCCGCGGTCTGCGCCCGCATCATGCCTACCAATACCCTCCTCGTCCATCTCACCACGCCGCTCATCGGCACGCCCGAACAGACTTCGTTTGAGCAGTCCGTTGATGGGCAAGCTGATGAAGGGGCGCATTTTAAGCTCCCCGTGCTCAATCTTTCGGTCGATCAGCTGCAGCTCCCCCAGGTAGCCTGTAACGATGCCAATCGCTGCTACCACTGCAAGCACGCCGGCTTTACCGCCATCGTCAACCACGCCAAGTCGCTCGGCTTTCCCACCGTCATCGATGGCAGCAATGCAAGTGATCGCGGCGACTACCGCCCTGGTATGCGCGCGGCAAAAGAGCTCGGCGTACGCTCCCCTCTCATGGAGGTCGGCTTTACCAAGGACGAAGAGCGCGAGCTGCTGCGCGCATGGGGCTATCCCGTTTGGAACCTGCCGGCGGGAGCATGTCTTGCCACGCGCGTTCCCACGGGCGAGGAGCTTACGCGCGAGAAGGTCTCCCTGATTCGCGCCTGCGAGGATTACCTGCACGATCTTGATCTGGCACAGGTACGCGCGCGCTTGGTCGGCGGCTGCATGCATATCGAGGCCGCACCCGCAGATGTCGCCAAGATTGCCACCCTCGGCGGTGCCGCCGTCGACGACAAGGGCAAGACCCCGCTGCCCGCCGTTATCGAGTCCGCGCTGCGCGAGCTGGGCTGCGACCATATCTCCCCCGAGGTCACCCCCTACATTCACGGCAACATGAACCTGTAGGTTGCGCCGTTTTACAAACGGCGCAGCTGCGCGGCGCTGCGCAGGCCCCGGGCACGGCAATCTGACGTTCAACTTCACGGGCGCGACCAAAAGGTCAGCGCCCGCTTGTTTCACGTCACCTTACCGCACCCGGAGCCTGCTCGCTCGCATATGCTCAACCTGGACTGCGTTAACTGACCTGCCAAAAAGGGACAGGTTTATTTTGGTAGGTTTTACCTGGGAAATATCGCAAGGCAATCGCCCCTCTAGCACCCCTCTAGCTTCGAGAGACGCTAGAGGGGCGACCCGGCTGCATCTACTTCTTCCGATATCGGCGATTGCGGCTCGTCGATGAACCCATTACCTCGATGAGTCCTTTATCTGCCATTTTTGGCAGATGGTAGTTGACGGACGAATTTTGGCATTCCGTCTCTCTAAAACAATAGATTTATCTCTCTAACTTTAGAGAGATAAGCGCCTTGTTTTAGAGAGACATTTAGAGAGATGTATCGAATTCACTGTTAGATTGCCCAATGTTATCTCTTTAACTAGCTTTCTCTTTAGAGAGACATTTAGAGAGACGAGCGCAATCTCTCTAATCAAGGGCTCCACTCTTTAAGGTGCACACTTCCTAACCGTGCCCTAAGTTGCGGTGAAATAACTCACGATTAGCCTGCCAAAAAGGGACAGGTTTATTTTGGCAGGTTTTATCTGGGGAAACGCAAATAGGGCCGTGACACCCATACGGCGTCGCGGCCCTTTTCCTTGGAGAAGGATCAATTGATTGAACGGGATGACCGTTCTAGTCTTCGAGTCCGCTATTGATGAGCTCCGCAATCTCAACGGGATCGGTGCTCGCGCGCACCTTGTCACGGAAGCCGGCGTCCATCAGCATCACGGCAGCCTTGGAGAGCAGACGCAGGTGCGTAGTTCCGGCCTCGCCGGCGGGCACGTACAGCGCGAGCGCAACATCGACGAGCACCCCATCGAAGCTCGGCCATTCAACGGGCTCGGTCAGTTTAAGCACGGCAACGCCCGGCGTGTGGATCGCGTCGCTTTTGGCATGCGGAACGGCAAAACCGGCGACAAGGCCGGTCTCGGCCTCGTTCTCGCGAGCAATGAAGGCGGCCTCTACGGCAGATGCGTCATCGGCAAAGCCGAGCTCGATGGCCTGCTCGGACAAATAATGCAGGGCGTCCTCGCGCGAGGCGGCGGTATACCCGATTGTCACTTGGTTGGCAGATACAAATCCCATGGAAACCTTCCTTACAACACGGACCTGACCGCAGCTTCGATGCCGTCGGCGTCCAAACCGTACTTGTGCAGCAAATCGACCGCAGGGCCGGACTCGCCATACACATCGCGCACGCCGACGCGACGCATCGGCACCGGATGCTGCTCCGCGAGCACCGAGGCCACGGCCTCGCCAAGACCACCGATAATCGAATGCTCCTCGGCAGTGACCACACGACCAGTCTTCTTGGCGCTGGCAACCACCAAGCGCTCATCAAGCGGCTTGATCGTGTGCATATTGATGACCTCGGCATCGATACCATCGGCAGCGAGCGCCTCGGCAGCCTCAAGCGCCTCAGCGACCATAAGGCCACAAGCGATGATGGTCACATCGAACCCCTCGCGCACGACCACGCCGCGACCAATCTTGAACTCATAGTCCTCGCAGTCGTTGATGACCGGTGTTGCCAGGCGTCCGAAACGCATGTAGACCGGCCCCTCAAACTCATAGGCGGCGCGCACGCATGCGCGAGCCTCGATGTCATCGGCGGGAACAATCACCGTCATACCCGGGATCGTGCGCATGAGCGCGATGTCCTCGCAGCACTGATGCGTGGCACCGTCTTCACCGACCGAGATACCCGCATGCGTGGCACCGATTTTGACGTTGAGGTGCGGATAGCCAATGGAATTACGCACTTGCTCGTACGCGCGGCCGGCAGCGAACATGGCAAAGGTGCTCGCAAAGGCGACGTGACCCGTGGTCGCAATGCCGGCGGCAAGCCCCATCAGGTTGCTCTCGGCAATGCCGGCGTCGTAGAAGCGCTCAGGGTGCGCAGCCTTAAATTTACCGGTCTGCGTGGCGGCGGCCAGGTCGGCATCGAGAACCACAAAGTCATCGCGCTCATTGCCCAGCTCGACAAGTGCCTCGCCATAGCTAACGCGCGTGGCGACTTTCTTGACGTCTGCCATTAGAGCTCCTCCCCTGCTGCTGCGAGCTCGGCCATGGCCTGCTCAAACTGTTCATCGTTGGGTGCCTTGCCATGCCAGCCCACCTGGTTTTCCATAAAGGAGACGCCCTTGCCCTTCACCGTCTCGGCGATAATGGCCACGGGCGAGTCGCTCACTTTGCGGGCCTCGGCAAAGGCGGCGGCAATCTGCGCCATGTCGTTACCGTCGGCGAGCTCGATCACATGCCACTTAAAGGCGCGGAACTTGTCAGCGAGCGGCATGGCCGAGTTGACCTCATCGATCGTGCCGTCAATCTGCAAGCCGTTGTGGTCGACGACGGCAACAAGATTGTCGAGTGCGTGGTTGCCGGCGAACATGGCCGCCTCCCACACCTGGCCTTCCTCGCACTCACCGTCGCCCAGCAACGTGTAGACACGGTAGCCGTCGCCCCAGTGCTTAGCGGCAAGCGCCATTCCAACTGCAGCAGAGATGCCCTGACCGAGCGATCCGGTGGACATATCGATGCCAGGGGCGTCGTTCATGTTGGGATGGCCCTGCAGTCGGCTGCCAATATGGCGGAGCGTCTCGAGCTCTTCGACGGGAAAATAGCCGCGATTTGCCAACACCGAATACAGGCCCGGCGCCGCGTGACCCTTGGAGAGCACAAAGCGATCGCGATCGGCCTTGTGAGGGTCGGCAGGATCGATATTCATTTCCTCAAAGTACAGATACGTCATGATGTCGGCAGCACCGAGCGATCCACCCGGGTGTCCCGACTTGGCCGCGTGAACCGCAGTCACGACACCCTTCCTGACCTCATTGGCGACCTTCGCCAGCTCCTGGTTGGTCATACGAATTCCTCTCTTGAGAACAACCCCGGCACCGGATGACACGATGCCGGGGCAATCCACTCGTTAAGCCTGAGCGACGACCTTCTGCCAGTCGGCCTCGAACGAGGCAAGGCCCTGATCGGTCAGCGGATGGTGCAGGCACTTCTTAAGGGCTGCCATGGGCACGGTCGCGATATCGGCGCCAAGCAGCGCGGCCTGGGTTACGTGGTTGGGCGTACGAACCGAGGCGGTGATGATCTCGACGGTGTCGTCGACGTTCTTGCCCGTCCAGTCGTAGTTCTTAATGCAGGTCACGACGTTGTCGAGCTGCGAGATACCGTCCTCGGCGATGTCGTCGAAACGACCGACAAACGGGCTGATGTAGCGAGCACCGGCGTTGGCGGCCATAAGGGCCTGCGTCGGCGAGAAGACGAGCGTCATGTTGACGCGCACGCCAGCATCGGCCAGCGCACGGCAGGCGGCAAGACCGGCCTCGCACACGGGAAGCTTGACCACGATGTTGGGGGCGAGGGCGGCAAGGCGCTTGCCCTCCTCGATCATACCCTCGGCAGTGGTCGCGGTAGACTCGGCGGACACGGGCAGGCCCTCGCAGAGCTCGGCAATCTTGAGCATATGCGGCTCAAAGTCGGCAAGCTTGCCGCCGGTCTTGGCGTACAGGGACGGGTTGGTGGTAACACCGGCCAGGCAGCCCCAGCTCTTGGCCTCGGCAATCTCGTCCAGATTGGCGGTATCGATAAAGAACTTCATGGTGAACCCCTTCAAAGGAAGCTAAAACTCAAAAGAATGGGACAAAGGGACTGCCCCTTTGTCCCATGTGCCGGGCCTGCAGCTGGGACATGCCCCAGGCCCGGCGTCGCGTAGGAAAAGCTACTTACTCGGCAAGAGCGGCCTCGATGCGGGTCGTAACGCCCTTGAGGTTAAGACCGACGACGTACTGCTTGATCGGGCGCTTGATGTGCTCGATGACAAAGCGCTTGCCGTCGATGTCCTGAGCGGCGAGGTTGCGGTAGAGCTTCTCGACCTGCTCCTTGACCTCAGGATCGTTGAACGCATAGTGACCGGAGACATCCAGGATCTTCAGGCTGAGCTCATCGTCGGCAAGAATGTCGTCGACCTGCAGGTTGACGTCGTCGCCAGTCATCCACTTGCGCCAGCGCTCGGTCTTGATAGCCTTGACCAGCAGGGTGTGATACAGGTCGGAGGGGTCATCGCACAGACCGTTGTCGACCAGGATCTGCTCGGTGGCGCAGAGCTTGAGGTAGGCGCGGGTCTCCTCGGTGCCATACTGCGGAGCAACGTTGGAGGCGGTCACGTGTGCCGGGATGTGCTCGAGCAGCGTCGCGTCGTCCAGATAGTCGGCGTTGTGCTCCTTCAGGCCCACGCCGTAGCGCTTAGCCATGTCGGCGAGCTCGCGGGCATTCTTGAAGTTGTAATGGCCGACCTGCTCGGTCCAACGGGTGAGCGTACCGGTCTGGCCGACGATAAAGGTGGGCATGGGGCAGCCGCGCTTCTCGAGCTCGGGCTGCAGCTGAGAAATGAACTCCTCGTACTTATCGGTAGAGGTCAAGCCGCCATTGGTCTCCTCGGTACCGACCTCATAGGCAACCTCGGGCAGGTTATGCTCGCGACGGTACTGCTCAAGGTAGTCGATAAGATCAATCGTGCGGCGAAGCACCACGTCGAGCGGAATAACCTTGCCGATCTGATAGGGGTCCTTGGTGGGGTCGACCATCAGCAGGTCAAAGCCCGCCTCCATGTCGGCGACGAAGGACTTGCGGGCGAGCTCCATGGCCTCGTCCTCGGGCAGGTGGGCGTTACGCTCCTCGTCGCGCTGCCACGGACCGCCGTGATCGCGGCACAGGTAGTACGGACCGGTGTAACCCACCTCGTCGGCAACCTTCTTGATGTCGGCGGCAAAGCGCGTCTGGTCCCAACCGTTGACGTAGCCGGCGCCCATCTCGTCCATATCGACCTGGTTGCGGCTGGCGATAAACATGGGCGGGAAATCCTCGTCCTTGGCAAGCTCGAACACGGCCTGAATCAGGTTGGGGCTCATGGGGCCAATGCCGACCATGGTTGCGTGATCGCCGCTATCCTGCAGCTTGAGCATGCCCTGAACGGCCTGACGGATGGTGAGGTTGGACATTTTGTTCTCCTTCTCCAGAGGATTTTTGACAAAAGTTCCCTGGGACCCAGATGTGGGCCCTATCAGTACGGATGGATTTTGTTGTGTAGGGGCGGTTGTGCGGAGTCAAATCCATCCCTCCGCACAACCGGAGTCCTTAAAGGTTTACTTGGCCTGCTTATCGAGCGTGGGCTTCATGGCAATCAGGATTGCAGCGGCGACCACGGCGCCAATCACGATGTCCAGGCAGAACAGCGCGACGTTGTTGGTGGCAAGGGCGACGATAAAGCCACCGTGCGGGACGTAGCAGTCGATGCCCTGGAAGGCGGCAAGTGCCGCACCCACGGCAGAGCCGATGCAAATGCCGGGCAGGGTGTGACCGAGGTCCTTGACCGCGAAGGGGATAGCGCCCTCGGTAATACCGATGCAGCCCATGAACAGCGCGGAGATGCCCATCTGGCGGTCAGCGTCATCGAACTTGTTCTTGGCGATGAGCGCAGCGAGGCCACAGGCGATCGGGGGAACGGCGACGGCGACGCGGAACATACCGTTAGGACCGTAGATACCGGAGGCCATGATGGCCATGGTGAAGGTCGAGGCGGTCTTGTTGATGGGGCCGCCCATATCGAAGGCGGTCATAACGCCAATGACCAGACCCAGGACAACTGCGGAACCGCCCTGCAGGCTGCCGAGCACGCCGGTGAGCCAGTCCATCACAAAGCCAAGCGGCGTGGCCAGGATGTAGATATAGGCCATGCCCAGGACAAGCGAGGTCAGAATCGGGATGATCAGGATGGGCATGATGGTCTGGATGGTGTTGTTGACCTTCCAGGTCTTCATCCAGCGGACAAAGTAACCGCAGATAACCGCCATGATCATGGCGCCCAAGAAGCCGGTCGAAACGCTGTTGCCGTTAGGGGTAACGACTGCGTTGTTGACCAGGTAGCCCAGGACAAAACCGGGGGCGAGCGCGGGCTTGCCGGCCATCGAGTAGGAGATGTATGCCGCAAGCACCGGGATCATCATGGAGATGCCGGCCATGCCGATGGTGTTAAGACTCACCATCAGCGGGTTCGTAACCTCCATGCCGTTGGCGCCGGCGGTACCGGATGCCAGCGAGAAGGCGAGGAACACGCCGCCGATAACGACGATGGGGATAAAATAGGAAACGCCGGTATTGAATGCATTGAGCAGCGTCTTACCAGGATCGGCAAAGATAGACTGCTTGGACGCCGGTGTCGGGGCCTGCGGGGCAGCGGAGACGGCCTTCTTCTCTGCCTTGGCCTCGGCCTTGGGCGCGTCAACGGCGCCACCCGTCGCCTTGATGATCTCAACGGCCTGGTCGATGATCTTTACCGGATCGGCGATTACATCCGAGGTGCCGACCTTCAGGAACTTGCCCTCGGCCATCTTCTGCTCAAAACGATCCTCGTTCTCGACGCCCACGTCGACGGACTCGAGCACCAGGTCGGCGGAATCCACGTCTTCCTGCGTCAGCTCGTTCTCGATACCCAGGCCACCCTGAGCCTCGACTTTGCACTCGATGCCACGAGCGGCGCATTCATCCTGAATCGCCTTCTGGGCCATATACGTGTGGGCGATACCCACGGTACAGGCGGCAACGCCTACGATCTTCATTGCTTCCCTCTTTTCATAGAGTTGCGTGCGCAAGACACCGTTTGCGGAGGCCTCCGGAGCATCCCCTGCCGTTTGGACTTGCTGTCTTTTCGACAAGACCAATATAGGTGCTCGTTTTTCTTAATGCCAGCTTATTTCGGTAAACGCGCAGGTCAGAGCGTTGGTTATGCGATTTAGTTATGCGTTTAACCAAAAATGAATCCTGCGATTTTACCCTCGATTTCAAAAGTCAAGAAGTATTTGATTTTCTCGGTAGACGGCAGATGCGCATGCCGGTCACAAATTTCAACCCCACCCGTATACCGCATTTGTTGCATACTCATATGAAAGGAAAAGGTCGCTCACCGAAGCGCATCCCACACCAAGACTCAAAGTCATCATGTTGGAAAATGCTCATCTGTCGGAAGGAGTCGCTGTGGCAAAACAGCGCGTTACGATCGCAGACGTCGCTCGAGAGGCGGGAACCTCGACGGCAAGCGTCTCGTATTACCTCAACGACAAACGAGAAAAGCTTAGCAAGAAGACGCAGAACAAAATCGCGCGCGTCATTAAGGAACTCGGATACGTTCCCAACGCCCAAGCGCAGACGCTCACCGGCAAGCAAACCCACGTCATTGCCATCATCATTTTGGATAACACCAACAAATGGGCGGGGCTCGTTCTCAACGGCATGGAGCAGGTCATGCTCCCCGCGGGCTACCAGACGGTCGTTTGCACGAGCAACTTTAACCCCGAGACCGAGCTCATGTACGTCGACAAGATGCTCTCGCTGGGCGTCGATGGCTTTATCATCCAGCCCACGGCAAACTTCAAAGCCGTGCATGACCGCATTAGACGCGCCGGCAAGCCGGTCGTCTTTTTCGATGCGGCCATCTATAGCCCAGGTACCAGCTGGATCAAAACCAACCTTTACGACGGCGTGTACAACGCCACACAGGCACTCCTCGACGCCGGCTACGAAGATTTCTTTTCCATTGCCGCCAACATGACCGAAATGCGCACCCGCATGGAGCGTTTTCAGGGGTATGCCGAGGCGCTGGCAGCGAACGGGCAGCTCTACAAAGCGATTCCCATCGATCACAACAAGCCGTCAATCAACGAGCTCACCGAATACTTTAAATTCAAGTTCAATCCCGCCAAGCGAACCCTTATCTTCGTGCAAAATCAGTGGGCACTTCCCCGTGTCTACAAGGCCCTCCAGCCAATGGCCCATCTGCTTCCGCAGCAAATCGGCCTTTTGGGACTCAACTGCGAAGACTGGACTAATCTCACCACACCGACCGTCTCCACCATCATCGAGCCCGTCGACCAAGAAGGTCGCGAAGCAGCCGAGATGCTGCTCGCCCTACTTGACGGAAGCAGCGAACCCGGCGAGCAGCGCATTCTCGAGTGCAAGCTCAACTGGCTCGACTCCACCTCGATCTAGACCGCGGGACAAATGAATCAGTAGCGT
>CABUWA010000049.1 GCA_902495085.1 uncultured Collinsella sp.
ATGTCGTGTAGGAAATACGTAGACAAAAAGGAGGTTATGTGATGGTAAGTATTGTTCTTGCTAGCCACGGGGACTTGGCAGCTGGAATCAAGCAGACGGGCTCGATGGTCTTTGGCGATCAGCCGTCTGTAGCCGTGGTCTCGCTCGAGCCGAGCATGGGACCCGACGACTTCCGTGCCAAGGTCGAGGAAGCAGTCGCTTCCTTCGAGGACCAGGAGCAGGTGCTCTTCCTCGTTGATCTGTGGGGCGGCACGCCGTTCAACCAGATCAGCGGGCTCATCGAGGGCCACGATTCCTGGGCTATCGTCACCGGTGTCAACCTGCCTATGCTCATCGAGGCATATTCGCAGCGCTTTGACGCAAAGAACACTGCACATGCGATCGCAAAACATCTCGTGACTGAGGCTAAGGCTGGCGTGCGCGTCAAGCCCGAGTCTCTGGAGCCCGAGGAGAAGAAGCCGGCTGCGGCCGCCGCTGCTCCTGCAGGCGCCATCCCTCCGGGAACGGTCATCGGCGACGGGCACATCAAGATTGCCCACGTCCGTATCGACACCCGTCTGCTGCATGGTCAGGTGGCCACCACGTGGACCAAGCAGATCAACCCCAACCGCATCATCGTGGTTTCCGACGGCGTTGCTCACGACGAGCTCCGCAAGACCATGATCGAGCAGGCTGCCCCTCCGGGAGTCCATGCCAACGTCGTTCCCATCAAGAAGATGGCCGAGGTCGTCAAGGACACGCGCTTTGGTGACACCAAGGCCATGCTGCTCTTTGAGAACCCGCAGGATCTGCTCAAGGCCATCGAGGCCGGCGTCGACATCAAGGAAGTCAACATCGGTTCCATGGCTCACTCCAAGGGCAAGGTCGTCGTCACCAACGCCGTCGCTATGGGCGATGACGACGTTAAGACTCTCGAGGCTCTCAAGGCCAAGGGCGTCAAGTTCGAGGTCCGCAAGGTTCCTTCGGATTCCTCCGAGGATCTCGACGCCATGTTGAAGAAAGCTAAGGCCGAACTGGCCGCTCAAGCATAGTAAAGGAGGGTCCGATACATGTCTGCAATCACTATTCTGCTTGTTGCGATTGTCGCGTTGCTTGCCGGTATGGAAGGCATTCTGGATGAGTTCCAGTTCCATCAGCCGCTCGTGGCATGCACGCTTATCGGTCTCGTAACCGGTCACCTTCAGGAGGGCATCCTCCTGGGCGGTTCGCTCCAGATGATGGCCCTTGGCTGGGCTAACGTTGGCGCCGCTGTCGCGCCTGACGCCGCTCTGGCCTCGGTCGCTTCTTCGATCATCATGGTGCTCGCCCTCAACGGTGGCGCCACTGATTCGGCAAAGGCCGTTACCGCCGCCATCGCCGTCGCCGTCCCGCTGTCGGTCGCTGGTCTGTTCCTGACCATGATCTGCCGTACCATTGCTACCGCTATCGCTCACGCCATGGACGGTTGCGCCGAGAAGGGCGACTTCTCCGGCATCGAGCGCTGGCAGTACATTGCCATCCTCATGCAGGGCCTTCGTATCGCCATCCCGGCAGTGCTTCTGTGCGTCATCCCGGCCGAGGCCGTTACCAACGCGCTTAACGCTATGCCCGACTGGCTGTCCGGCGGTATGGCTGTCGGCGGCGGCATGGTCGCTTCCGTCGGTTACGCCATGGTCATCAACATGATGGCCACCAAGGAGACCTGGCCGTTCTTCATCCTCGGCTTTGTCCTTGCTGCCATCCCTCAGCTCACGCTGATCGCCCTTGGCCTCATCGGCATCTCCCTTGCCCTCATCTACCTTGGCCTTAAGGATCTGGCCAAGCAGGGTGGCGGCATGGGCGGTGGCTCCGGCGACCCGCTCGGCGACATTCTGAACGATTACGAGTAGGAGGGGAGTGATACATATGGCAGAGAACAAGATTCAGCTCACCAAGGCTGACCGCAAGAAGGTTTGCTTCCGTCATCAGTTCCTTCAGGGCTCGTGGAACTACGAGCGTATGCAGAACGGCGGCTGGTGCTTCGCAATGATCCCTGCGATCAAGAAGCTCTACACCAGCAAGGATGACCAGATTGCCGCTCTTAAGCGCCACCTGGAGTTCTATAACACCCACCCCTATGTTTCCGCCCCCGTCATTGGCGTTACCCTCGCCCTCGAGGAGGAGCGCGCCAACGGTGCTCCGATCGATGACGTCGCCATCCAGGGCGTCAAGGTCGGTATGATGGGCCCGCTCGCCGGCGTCGGTGACCCCGTCTTCTGGTTCACCCTTCGCCCGATTCTGGGCGCTCTGGGCGCTTCCCTGGCCCTGTCCGGCAGCATCGCCGGTCCGTTGCTGTTCTTCTTCGCGTGGAACATCATCCGTTACGCCTTCCTGTGGTACACGCAGGAGTTTGGCTACAAGGTCGGCTCCTCCATCGCCAAGGACCTCTCCGGTGGTCTGATGGGCAAGGTCACCGAGGGCGCTTCCATCCTGGGTATGTTCATCATCGGCGCCCTGGTCGAGCGCTGGGTGTCCATTTCCTTCACCCCGATCGTCTCCACGGTCAAGCAGTCTGCTGGCGCCTTTATCGACTGGGCTAGCCTGCCCTCCGGTTCCGAGGGTATCAAGGAAGCGCTGACGATGTACAACTCCGTCGGTGCTACCGCCCTTGATCAGATGAAGGTCACCACGCTTCAGGCCAACCTCGATCAGCTCATCCCCGGCCTTGCCGCCGTGTGCCTGACCCTGCTGGTCTGCAAGCTCCTCAAGAAGAAGGTCAGCCCGATCGTCATCATCCTGGCTCTCTTCGCCGTCGGCATCCTCGGTCGCTTCTGCGGCTTCATGTAAGTACGCTTCGGCTTAAGACCGAGAATTGCTAGGCAAGGGCTTTTGAGCCATTGAAACGGACCGCACCCGGTGGGTACACTGGATGCGGTCCGATTGTTTTATTTGGAGGGCGAGGCGCGCATGGCGCAATCTCAGAACAGCACGGTCGATCTGGCAACGCCGGCAACCTGCCTGATGGGGCTTACCAGCCACGGTAACGTGATGGTGGGCAATAAGGCGTTCGAGTATTACAACGAGCGCAATCCCGAGGATTTTATTCAGATCCCGTGGGACGAGGTCGACTATATTGCCGCCGAGGTTTTACGCGGCACCAAGAAGATCACTCGTTTTGCCATCTTCACCAAGGACAACGGTCACTTTACGTTTTCGACGCGCGACGACAAAGAGACGCTTCGTGCTGTCCGCAAGTACGTCGACGAGGATAAGCTCGTGCGTTCGCCCGACTTTATCGATGTGACTGCCAAGGGCGCCAAGAGCATCCCCTCCGTTATCAAAAACCTCTTCCACAAAGGTAACTAGCTCCTCATAAGTTGCGGTGAAATAGTTCCTAAATACGGCTTTAGATGCTTCAGACAGGAACTATTCCACCGCAACTTCGAAGTCTAGTCATGCGACGTATTGCGATGCAGTAAATCTGCTACACTAGTACAACATGCCTCCGTAGCTCAGGGGATAGAGCACCGCTCTCCTAAAGCGGGTGTCGACGGTTCGAATCCGCCCGGGGGCACCAGAAATTTGCCGAGCCCGGTACCACTACGGTGCCGGGCTCTTCTGGTCTAAAGGCCGGATTCGGACCGTCGACACCCGCGTCACTCATTTCCCCGCGGGGGGGGGAGTTTTCGAATCCGCCCGGGGGCACCAGAGGAATATCGAGCCCGGTACCGTTACGGTGCCGGGCTC
This sequence comes from uncultured Collinsella sp., assembly GCA_902495085.1. GTDB lineage: Bacteria > Actinomycetota > Coriobacteriia > Coriobacteriales > Coriobacteriaceae > Collinsella. Next base: position 3,706 of record CABUWA010000049.1, read on the forward strand.
TTTTGGTTTAAGGCATGCCGTAGTATTCGCTGCTTCAGATAAAGAAAGCGCCCGCTTGCTGGGGGAGCAAGCGGGCGCCTGTGAGCGAATATGTTTGCGGCGAAAGCCGCGATGAGCGGTGGGGTGGCGACTAGTTGGTCGTACCGGAATCGTCGCCCGTGCTCGTGCCCGAGCCCGAGCCCGAACCAGAAAGTGCGACCGTCAGCGTAATCGTGCTGTCGGTGGACTGCTTGCCGGTGGGGGAGACGCCCGTAACGGTGGCATCCTCGTTACCGCTCACGGGATTGCCGTTCTGGTCACAGAAGCCAATGTTATAGAAACCGGCGTTGTTGAGCGCGGTGACGGCGGCGGAAATGCTCTTGCCGTACAGGTTGCCCGGGACGGTGGCCTTGCCGGACTTCTTGGCAATGACGACGGTAATCGTGGCGCCGGGCTTCTGCTTGCCGCTGGGGTTCCAGCTGATCACGGTGCCCTCGGTAACCGAGTCGTTCTCCTGGTAGCTCACGTCGACGCCAAAGCCTGCCATATCGAGGGCGTTGCGCGCCTGGGCCTCGGTCATGTCGGTCAGGTCGGGGACGGACGTGGTATCCGGGCCGCTCGAGACCTTGTACGAGATGGTCGTGCCCTTCGCGACTTCCTTACCGGCTTCGGTGCCCTGCTCAAAGACCTGGCCCTCATCAGCCTCGTTGGCCTCCTCGGAGGCGTTGCCCTTCAGGCCAACGCTTGCCAGTGCGGCTTCTGCTTGGTCCTTGGTCAGGCCGACAAGTTTGGGAACCTCAACCTTTTCGGAGGGCTTGGGGCCCTTGGAGATTACCAGGTTCACCTTGGTGCCCTTGGTCTTCTTGGTGTTGCCGTTGGGCGTCTGCTCGGCGACCTTGCCCTCGTCGACATCGTCGTTGTAGCTTTGGTCGATGGTGCCGACCTCGAGGCCGGCTTCCTTGATCAGCTCGACGGCGGTCTGCTGGTCCTTGCCCAGCACGTCGGGCACGGTGACCTGCTCGCCGCCAAAGAGTCCTGTGGCAAAGGCCACCACGATGCCGATGACGGCAACCGCTGCCACCACGGCGGCGATGATCTTGTTCTTGTTGGATTTGGGCTTTTCGACCTCGTAGGAGCCGGTGGAGCCCGAAACCGAGCTACGGGCGGTATTCTGGCCGCTCACGCCCGAGACGGGACGCACCATGGCGCGCGTCTGATCGGAAAGCTCGCGAGTCTTGGTGGCGCCCAGTTCACCGGGGGCGCCGATGATGCGCGTGGGCTCCGAGACGTTGACGGCACGGCCCGACAGGTAGCTGTTGAGCACCTGACGCAGCTCGTCGGCGGTCTGGAAGCGGTTTGCCGGGTCCTTCTCCATGCACTTGAGGATGATGCGCTCAAGGTCGGCGTCGACACCGGAGTTGATCTGGCTCGGCGGAATAGGCAGCTCGTTGACCTGCTTGAGTGCGACCGAGATAGCGTCGTCACCGTCAAAGGGGACGCGGCCGGTGGCGCACTCGTACATCACGACGCCCAGCGAGTAGATATCCGAGGTGGGGCCGAGGTCCTGACCACGGGTCTGCTCGGGGCTGACGTAGTGGGCGGTTCCCAGCACGTTGTTGTCTTGCGTGAGGTGGCTGTTCTTGGCGCGCGCGATGCCAAAGTCCATCACCTTGATGTTGCCGTCGGGCAGCACCATGATGTTCTGCGGCTTAATGTCGCGGTGGATGATCTCGTGCTTGTGGGCGACCGAAAGCGCGGAGCTGATCTGCGAGCCGATCTGGGCGACCTTCTTGGGGTCGAGGGCGCCGTGGCTCTTGATGCCGCTCTTAAGGTCGGTGCCGCGCAGGTACTCCATGACGATGTAATAGGTGTCGCCGTCCTTGCCCCAATCGTAGACGCCCACGATATAGGGGGAGGAGAGGCCGGCTGCTGCCTGGGCCTCCTGCTTAAAGCGTGCGGCGAAGGTCGCGTCGCCAGCATACTGCGGCAGCATGATCTTGACGGCTACCGTGCGGTCGAGAACCTGGTCCTGTGCACGGTAGACGGTCGCCATGCCGCCTGTTCCCACCTTATCCTTGAGGAGGTATCTTCCCCCGAGGACCCTCTGTTCCATTCCTGCTCCTAACATAACTATTCGCTCAACGATGTGTGTAGTACCTACGATGTGGCCGCTGGGGCCGTGTGACGCGTTGCCGCTAACCCTTAGGCCGCGGCGCGCCTCGGGTGTCCGATTCGATCATGGGCATCACGCTCCCTGTGCGGCAAGCGCCGCGGTCAGGACGATACCGGCGATCTTGGCGGCCTTGACGTCATGCTTGTCGAAATCCTCCAAGGCCACCGAGATGGCGACCGTGGGTGAATCGTAAGGTGCAAAGCCAACGAACATCGAGTTGACGTTGGTGCCGCCAGTCTCGGCCGAGCCGGTCTTGCCGGCGACCTTGACGCCGGGGATTTGGACATCGGTGCCGGTGCCGGACTGGACGACGGCAAGCATGGCCTGCTTGACCTGGTCGGCCGTGGCGGAGCTGACGGCCTGACCAAGCGAGCGGGACTGCGTGGTCTTGACCACGGTTCCGTCCGGGGCGAGTACCTGGGCTACAAAGTACGGGTCCATGACCACGCCGCTGTTAGCGATGGCGGCGGCAATCACGGCGTTTTGCATGACGGTGGTCTGCGGGCCGGGCGTGTGGTCCATGCCGACAGGCTGGCCGGCGCCGGCCCAGGCGGTCTCCCACTCGGTCATGAGCGACGGGTCGGCCATGATGGAGGCCGCGGAGGTCAGGTCCTGGCCGAGCTTTTGGCCGTAGCCAAAGGCGTTGGCAAACTGCACGAGCGTGTTTGCGCCAACTTCGTTTGCCACCTGGCCAAAGACGACGTTGGAGGACACGGCAAAGGCCTGCTGCAGGCTGATGGTGCCGTAGCTCTCGTTGGCATAGTTGGTGACCGGTGCGTTGCCGATGTCCATGGAGCCGGGCGCCTGGTAGGTGCTGGTAAGGCTGGCGGTACCGGTCTCGAGTGCCGCGGAAAGCGTAACGACCTTAAACGTTGAGCCCGGCGTGTACAGCGCGTCCATGGCGCGATTGTACATGGAGCCGTCCTCGCCGCCGCCCGTCTGCAGCAGGGCATCGATGTTGGTGTTGTCGTAGGTGGGCGAGCTGGCACATGCGAGCACCGCGCCGGTACGCGGGTCGATGACCACTACAGCGCCCTTAAAGCCCTTGAGCGCCTGCTCGGCCGCCGTCTGGATACGCGAGTCGATGGTGAGCTTGGCGGTGTTGCCCGGTTGGGTCTGGCCCGCGAGCGACGCGATGGCATTGTTCCAGCTGGAGTAATCCTTAGAGCCGGTGAGCGTGTCGTTCATGGCGCTCTCGATGGCGGTGGTGCCATACTGCTGGCTCACATAGCCAACCACGTGCGCTGCCAGGTTACCGTTGGGGTAGGAGCGTACGTAGGTGCCGTCCTCCTGCTGCAGCGACTCGGCCAGCGTCACGCCGTCGGACGTGATGATGGAGCCGCGCTGGATGTACTTGGAGCGGGCGATGGTGTGGTTGTTGGTCGGCATGTCCTGATAGTCCTTGGCCTTGATGACCTGGACATAGGTGAGGTTGCCGATAAGGATGGCGAACAGCGCCGTAAAGGCGAGCACCGCACGGGTTAGACGGTTGGCGAGCGCAACGCGGCCGAGCACACCGGATTCAGGCGTGTCGAGCAGGCGACGGCGCATACGCGAGCCGATGGAATGGCTGCCGCTGCCGTAGGAAGACGAGGTGGCAAAGCGCGTGCCCGTCGGGGCGGCGGCAGATGCGACCTGATCATCGGTGATGGCGGCCATGGTGCCGGTGCCGGTAAGCTCGGCCTCGCGTCCGGTCGCCTCGTCACCGGCGCGCAGCAGGAGCGCGACGATGATAAAGCTCGCCAGCAGAGAGGAGCCGCCCTGGCTCATAAAGGGCAGAGTGACGCCGGTCAGCGGGATCAGGCGGGTTACGCCGCCAACGATCAAGAAGGCCTGGAAGCTGATGGCGGCCGTAAGGCCTGTGGCGCTAAAGGCGGCGAGGTCGGATTTAGCGCGGGCAGCCGTGGTGAGGCCACGCACGGCAAAGAGCATAAACAGGATGAGCACGGCGCCGCCGCCCAAAAGGCCCATCTCCTCGCCGATAGCCGAGAAGATAAAGTCGGACTCGACGACAGGGATGTTGTTGGCCATGCCGTTGCCGATGCCAACACCGACCAGACCACCATCGGCAAGCGAGAAGAGCGACTGGACGATCTGGTAGCCCTGGCCCTGGGCGTCCTTAAACGGATCGAGCCAAACCTGGAAACGCACCTGAACGTGAGACAGGAACTTGTAGGCGCCCACGGCTCCAACGGCTAAGAGCGCAAGGCCGATAACGACATACGAAAAGCGCCCCGTGGCAACGTAGAGCATCAGCAAGAAGATGGTGTAGAACAGTACGGCCGAACCCAGGTCGCGTTCGAAGACGACGACGAGCAGGCACACACCCCACACGGCAAACAGCGGCAGCAGCAGTCGCAGGCGAGGGATCTTAAAGCCCAGGATCTTGCGGTTGGAGATGGAGAGCAGCTCGCGGTTCTCGGCCAGGTACCCGGCCAGGAACAGCACGATAAAGACCTTGGCGAACTCGCCGGGCTGGATGGTAAAGCCCGCGATGCGAATCCAGAGCTTGGAGCCCGAGATCGTGGTGCCGATAAAGATGGGCAGCATCAGCAGGATGATGCCGATAATGCCAAAGGTGTACTTGTAGCGCATGACCACGTCGAGGTTTTTGACCAGTGCGAGCGTTCCCACCATCAGGGCCACCGAGACAAACAGGATGATGAGCTGTGAGATCGCGAGAGCGGGTGCGAGACGCGTCACGAACGTGATACCGATGCCCGAAAGCACAAAGACAATGGGCAGGATGGCGGGGTCGGCACCGGGCGCCAAGATGCGCACGGCAATGTGGGCCGCGGCAAAGGCGGCAAAGAGGCCGATCGGTACGGCGAGCGTCTCAAAGGAGATGGCAGCGCCCGCGGTGAGGACGTACATCGCATACAGCAGGATGACGGGGAACGCCGAGGCGATGAGCAAGAGCAGCTCGGTGTTGCGGCGACTCATAAGCGGCACTCCCTTTCTAATTCTTATCGGAGGCTTCGGCCTCGGCGGACTGTTCGGCGGTTTTCTCGGAATCTGATTCGGAGGTCGATCCCTGATTGGTGTTGTCGCGAATCGTTTGCGCGTCGATCACCTGGCGGGTCTGCTCCTCGTCGATCTGGTGGCGGTACTTGGATATCGTGTCCTGCGCATCGTCGACACTTGTTTGCGGAATGCCCGCCTTGAGGCGGTTTTGCGTGTCTTCGGGCAGGTCGGACAGCTTGATGCTGGTTTCGCTTTCGAGCCAGTGGAGCTTGAGTCCGAGTGGCTTGCCGGGCAGGCCGCGCCAGACGGCGACATTGCCCTGGTAGGTACCCAGGTAGTACGAGCCGGTGACACCCGTGTAGGCCCAGATGCCAGCTGCCAGCACAAAGACGAGGGCCAGGATGGCGGCGATAGTAACGTTGCGGCGACGCACGCGTTGCGCCTCGCGCATAACGCCATCGTCAACCAGGTCAACGACTACTACGGTCACGTTGTCGTGGCCGCCGGCAGCAAGCGCCGCGTCCACTAGGTTGTCGACGCAGATTTGCGCGGTTGAGGACTGCGTGGCGATGTTCTCGATATCGCTATCGGGAATCATGCTCGAAAGGCCGTCGGAGCACAGGATCAGGCGGTCGCCTTCCTCGATATGCAGGGTGAAGTGGTCGGCATACATGGCGGGGTCCGAGCCCAGCGCACGGGTGATGACCGAACGGTTGGGGTGGACGCGAGCCTCGTCTGCCGTGATCTCGCCAGCGTCCACGAGCTCCTCCACGTAGGAGTGGTCGCGGGTCACGCGGATGAGCGTGCCCTCGTGGAGCAGATAGGCGCGAGAGTCGCCCACGTGGGCGATGGCGAGCGTGTCGTTTTCGATGTAGGCGCAGGTGGCTGTGCAGCCCATGCCTGGCTTGCCCAGGCCGTTCAGGGCCGCCTCGATTACGGCGGCGTTGGCTGCCTCGACGGCTGCGGCCAGGCGTGCTGCGTCGGCGGACTGTGGGGCCGTCTTGGCAATAGTCTCGACGGCGATGGAAGAGGCTACCTCGCCGGCAGCGTGACCACCCATGCCGTCGCATACGCAAAAGAGCGGCGACTGCACCAGGTAGGAATCCTCGTTGTGCGGGCGCACGCAGCCAACGTCAGAGCGGGCGCCCCACATGAGTTGCGTGGTGGTGCCGGCATCATAGGTCGAGTCGGTCTCGATGCGTTCCTCGGTCAGGGGCTCAAAGCTCATGGTCGAGCCGGGGTCTTTGAGCTTGGCCTCAACGGCGGCAACGTCGATCTCGGCAGTGTCACCGGGAGAGACGGTGTCGGTCTCGGCGTTTGATTCGGAATCGCCGGTGTCCGGGGAGTCGGGCTCCTCGGAAACGCGGGCGGTCGACTCGTCGTCTTGCGGGCTGACGTCTATAGGCTCGGGCGCCGGCGTAGACGCGGGCGCAACCTCGGATGCCGGGGCTATGGGAAACGCCGGCGCGGCGGGCTCGGGTGCCGCAAACACCGCAGCGCTCTCGTTGATTGCCGCGGCGACGGGCTCTGCAAAGTGAGCCGGCGCTGGGGTTGCTTCGGGCGCTGTGGGCTGTTCCGCAGCATGTGCGCCGATGGGCGCCGCTACGGCATCCTCTTCGTCCTCGTTATCGGCGAGATCCGAAATATCATGCGTTACATGCGAAAGAGGCAGGGAGAACACGGTGTCCTCGGGCTCCACGGGTGTGGAGTCCGCCGGAGCGGCGTGGGCCGGCGCAGCTGCGGCGGCAGCCGGCGCCTCGGTCATAGTTGCGGACTTGTTCTCCTCGTCGATCATCGACGGTTCACCTTCATGACCACGTCGCCAATCTGGACTTCGTCGCCCTCGCGCAGCGTCGCGGGCTCCACGAGCTGGCGGCCGTTGACGAGCGTGCCGTTAAGCGAGTTGAGGTCCTCGATGATGAGCGCCGGGCCCTGCAGCGAAAAGCGCGCATGCGAGGCCGAGACGAACGGTTCGTTGATGCAGATGTCCGAAGATGGCGAGCGACCGACGATGACGGGGCCGAGCATGTCTACGTGGATGCCGCGGATACCGCGCGGACCCTTGTCCACATCAATCGTCCAGATAGCCGAGTCGCGGCGCTGCCCGCGCACAAGTCCCACGCCGGTCTTCATGACGGCGAACAGGAAGATATAGAGCAGGGCGACCAAGACGATGCGGCCTGCAAAAAGGACGATATCGATGTTCATAAGCGACTATCCCCTAAATTCAAAGGTACTCAGGCCAAACGTCAGCAGATCGCCGTTGCGCAGCGGGCAGCGCGTAATGCGGCGGTTGTTGACGAGCGTGCCGTTGGTGGAATTGAGGTCCTCGATCGACCAATCCGAGCCCGTAAAGGTGAGCTGGGCGTGGCGGCGCGACACGTTGGGGTCGCGCAGGGCAATGTCGGAAACTGAGCGCTCGCGACCGATGGTCACCTGTGCGGAGGTGATGCTATGGCTCTCGCCGCTCACGACGTCGACGAGCTGGGCGAGCGGGCGCTGCGGGGCGCGAGTGCTCGCCATGTTGGAGGCGATGCCGGCTGCGGCGCCTAGGCCCACGGCGGCACCGGTCGCGGCGGCTCCGCCCATGCCGGCAAGCGAGTCGCGCGAGACGGTCTGCGGCACCGGGATGGGTGCGGCGGCGGGGTCGGGGACGCTAGGCGCGAAGGGGTCTGCCACGGCAAGCGGGTCGGGAGCGGCGGCGCGAGGCGTCGGCTGCTGCTGGGGCATGGCGGCGGGGCGCTGCTGCTGCGGGGCAGCAAACTGCTGCTGGCCGGCGCGCGGGGCGCTGGCGGCACGGCTTGCCGCGGAGTTGTTCTGGCCCAGGCCGTTCTGATAGGCGCGCTCTTCTTCGTACAGGCGGCCGAGCGTGGGGGCATCGACGTTCTCGGCAAAGACCGAGAACTTGCCGGCGCGCAGCTGCGGATCGATCATAAAGCGCACGAGGGGCTCGCCGACAAAGACATAGCGGCGCTTTTCGGCCTGCGCCTTCACGAACTCGCGGACCTCGCGCGAAAGCTCGGGGTAGAACGGGGCGAGCATGGGATCGTCGTCGGCGGCGATAAGGATGGTATAGAGTGCCGGCGCCGTGTTGACGCCGTTAATCACCAGAGTCTGATCCTCCATGTCGCGAGCGGCCTGCTTGGCAAGCTTCTTAAAGGAGAACGGGGCACGGGTGGCACCGAAGATGCCGGCCACGTGGTCCTCGAAGATGTTCAGGAA
>CABUWA010000050.1 GCA_902495085.1 uncultured Collinsella sp.
TAAGGTTTATCGCGAGTTCCGCACGCAAAGAAGGCCACTTAATGTGGCCTTCGTCTTGCATAGGACTGTAGAGCAGCAAACGTAACGCCCGCCCGTCTCCGACCGACGGTCGAGTGAGATTACTTCGCAGCACCCGGGATGCCGTGGGAGGTTTTGGCGTTTTTTGCTCCGTTCACGATGGCGGTCTGTAGGGCCCTTACTGCGAGCATGCCCAGCAGGTCTAGGGGAACGGCGGCGCTTGCCTGGGCGCCCAGTTTGCCGCTGGCGAGGGTGTAGATGGTGTCGCCGTCGTTGGTGGTGTGTGTGGGGCGGATGGCGTGTGCGTAGGCGTCTGCGGCCATCTGGGAGACCTTGGTGGCTTGTGCCTTAGTGAGTTCCACGTTGGTGACGATGCAGCTGATGGTGGTGTTGGTGCGGTCGAGCGGCATCTGCATGGATCCGGCGGCGGCAAAGGCTGCGAGTTCCATGTCGACGATCTGGTCGCTATCGGCTGCGGCGCGCATACCGGCGACCCACTCGCCGGTGAAGGGGTCGACAACGTTGCCGCAGGCGTTGACCGAGACCACGGCGCCCACCTTGACGGGGCCGAGTGCCACGGCAGCAGTTCCAAGGCCGGCCTTCATGCAGGTGGCAGGCCCCATGAGCTTGCCTACAGTGGCGCCGGTGCCGGCGCCCACGTTGCCCTGCTCGAGCGTGGCGGGGGTGTGGTCGAGTGCTTCGCGCACGGCGGCGATGCCGGCCTCAATGTCGGGGCGAACGGTGGGATCGCCAAAGGCGAGGTCGAAGATACAACTGGAGCACACGATAGGCACCTGCGTGGGGCCGACGGGAAGGCCGATGCCGCGGCTCTCAAGCTCGCGAGCGACGCCGCTTGCAGCCTCGAGGCCAAAGGCCGATCCACCCGAAAGGCAGACGGCGTGGACCTTGTCGACGGTGTTCTCGGGTCGCAGTAGGTCGGTTTCGCGCGATGCTGGAGCACCGCCGCGAACGTCAACGCCGCCGGTGGCGCCCTCGGGTGCCACGATTACGGTGCAACCGGTGCCGGCCTCCTCGTCCGTATAGTTGCCATAGCAAAAGCCATCGACATCGCAGACGTCAATGGCCTCGAGCAGTGTATCCATGTTTAACTCCTATCGGTTTTCCGCCGCGCCTTGTGCCCGGTCGGGATCCGTACGGTACGCCAAAATTGTAGGCGCTGGGGAATACCCAGCGCCAGATGCAATTACGAGAGTTTTTGAATCGCGCGCGCGACGCGGGCGATGGGTAGGCCCACCACGTTATAGAAGTCGCCCGAAATATCGTGCACGAGCATGCGTCCGCCTGTGCCCTGAATGCCGTAGGCGCCGGCCTTGTCCATGGGCTCACCCGAGGCGACGTAGCGCTCGATCTGCTCATCGGTGAGCTCGTAGAACGTCACGTCGGTCACATCGACAAAGGACAGGCTCTCGGCGGCATGCGGGGCGGCCGTATCGCCTGCCTTAACGATGCAGACGCCGGTTGCGACCTGGTGCGTGCGGCCCGAAAGCTCACGGAGCATGGTGCGCGCTTCGTCCTCGGTTGCCGGCTTGCCCAGAATCTTGCCATCGAAGGTGACGATGGTGTCGGCTGCGACGGTCAGTTCGCTGGGCTCGGCATACTCGGCAGCAACGGCAGCCGCCTTGGCGCGTGCCAAGCGCTCGACAAGCGTGAGCGGGGCCTCGCCATCAAAGGGCGTTTCGTCGATATCCGCGGGAATCACGCGAATGTTGTAGCCTGCCCCGCGCATCAGCTCTACGCGGCGCGGCGATTGCGAAGCCAAAATCATAGTTGGATGCCCTCGGCGACCTTCTCGACGGCCTTGTCGCCGGCAAGCGTTCGCAGCAGCTCAAGTGCAAAGGGGAGCGACTGGGCCATGCCGCTGGCGGTGATGATGTTGCCGTCATGCGTAACCTTCTCGCCGGTATAGGCGCCTTCGGGGAAGCTTTTCTCAAAGCCAGGGAAGCATGTGGCGTGGCGCCCCTCGAGCAGGTCGAGCTCGCCCAGGATAAACGGGGCGGCGCAGATGGCGGCGACGTGCTTGGTCGCGGCGAACTCGCAGACCACGTCGCAGACGCGCTGATCTGCGCGCAGATTGGTGGCACCTGGTAGGCCGCCGGGCAGCACGACGCAGTCGTACTCGTCAAAGTTGATCTCATCAAAGAGTGCATCACAGGTCACGGGGATCTGCAGCGAGCTTACGACCTCACGCGTGGGCATGATCGAGACGAGCGTGGCACGCACGCCGCCGCGACGCATGACATCGACCATGGTCAAGCATTCAATAGTTTCAAAGCCATCGGCGGCGAGAACGGCAACGCTGGGCATGAGGGTTCCTTTCATAGGCGGCATACAATTAGCCGTCTTATACCCCGAAGACCTCCGCTTGCCACGCTCGATTTCCCAATGTTTAAAATAGCCCCGTCCGAATTAGCTACCCTCACCCATCCTCAACAATCTCAATCTGTAACATCTAGACCCACTTTTGACCCCTAACTGTTACAGATCAAGACAAACGGAAACTGCCCCGACAAAACGTCTAAATCTGTAACATCTACGGACCAAAACCGGGTCTTACTGTTACAGATCGAGACAGTCCCCAACAGCACCGCCCTGTTCGGGGAACGACCGCCACAGGTGCGGCGGGCAGAGGCTCACTTTTTTCCTCGGCTTTTCTTGACAGCACCTCCTCTGTTGTAGTATTTTTCTCCGTCTAAAAACGCGTGGACTTTTCTGGGCGCTAGCCACCTTTTTGCCACGCAACCGAGCAGTCGGTTGCGTGGCTTTTTTCGTCTTGGCAGCAGGTACCACATGCACCGCCAGAAGACCGCACGAGCCCACCTTCCGACTGCAGGGAACAGACGCACGAGACGTGCATCTGCAAGACAGCAGACGGAAGGGAGTCTAATGGCAGGAACAAACACAATCAAGCAACAGGCCGCCGGGGCAGGAGCCACGGGCGCGGGACAGGCCAAGGCGGCGCTCCAGGTCTTTGCGGGCGGCGCCTGCTACGGCGCGATGGCCACGACCTACAAGCTCGCCTACGCCGCGGGCTTCACCTCGGCGCAGGTGGTGGCGAGCCAGGCGTGGTTCGGCTGCCTCTTCTTCGCCCTCGCCACGCTCGCAGGGCACGCACTCGGGCACCGCTGGCGGCGCGTGGGCTGGAAGCTCGCCCTCAAGCTCATGGGCCTGGGAGCCCTCACCTGCCTCACCTCAATCCTCTACTGCTACGCCATGAGCGTGCTGCCCGCCCCGGTGGCGCTCACGCTCCTCTTCCAGTTCACGTGGCTGGGGCTCGTGTGGCAGACCGTCATGACGCGCCGGCCGCCGAGGCTCCTCCAAGTGGCCTCCGCCCTGGTCATCGTCTTCGGAACGGTGTTCGCCAGCGGCGTCTACAAGACCGGCATCACCGGGTACGACCCCGTGGCCCTGCTCTGCGCGCTGGGGGCGGCCGTGTCCTGCTCCCTCTTTGTCACCCTCTCCGGCAAGGTCGAGGCCCCCTGCTCGTCCGAGCAGCGTGGCGTCATCGTATGCGCGGGCTCCGTGGTCATGTCGCTCACGGTGTGCCCGGACTACGTCGTCTCGGGCGTCCTCGCCCAGGGCATCCTGCCCTTTGCCGTCATCGCTGGCTTCTTTGGCATGCTCTGCCCGGTCCTGCTCTTCGGCATGGGCTCTCCGCACCTGCCTGCGGGCCTCTCCACTGTCATGGCCGCCGCGGAACTCCCCGCCGGCCTGCTCATCGCCATGATCGTCCTCGGCGAGCCGCTCGGCGTCGTCGAGTGGCTGGGCGTCGCCATCATCCTCGCCGGCGTGTGCCTGGCACAGGTCCCCTCCCTGCTTGGAGGCCGGGAGGCACGTCGCGCCGCTGCAGGACAAGCCGTCAGCTAGTCACCCCTTCACAGGGGCCCGCGCGCATCAGGGAAAGGGCCACGGGCCAGGCGCGCGAGGCCGCAAGGACGTTATAAAGCGTCCCCCGCAGAGATGGGGGCGCCAGAGAGAAGGAGGCACCATGCCATTTCCAAAAGGGTTCCTTTGGGGAGGAGCCACCGCCGCCAACCAATGCGAGGGAGGCTATGACGAGGGCGGCCGCGGCCTTGCCAACGTCGACGTCATCCCACACGGGCCGGAGCGCAACGACGTAAGCCGCGGCCTGAGGCGCATGCTCGACTTTGAGCCCGGGTACTACTACCCGGCCCAGACGGGCATCGACTTCTACCACCACTACCGCGAAGACATAGCCCTCTTCGCGGAGATGGGCTTTAAGGTCTTTCGCCTCTCCATCGCCTGGAGCCGCATCTTCCCCAATGGCGACGAGGAGGAGCCCAACGAGGCCGGGCTCGCCTTCTACGAGGACGTGTTCCGCTGCTGCCGCGAGCACGGGATCGAGCCCCTCGTGACCATCACACACTTCGACTGCCCCATCCACCTCGTCAAGAAGTACGGCGCCTGGCGAAACCGCACCCTTATCGAGCTCTACAAGCGGCTTGTGACGGTGCTCTTCAACCGCTACCGCGGCCTCGTGCGCTGGTGGATCACGTTCAACGAGATGAACATGATCTTGCACCGTCCCTTCATGGGTGCCGGCATCGTCCTCGAGCCCGGGGAGAATGCCCGCGAGGCCGAGTACCGCGCCGCGCACAACGAGCTCGTGGCGAGCGCCTGGGCCACCAAGATCGCCCACGAGGTCGATCCGGAGAACAAGGTGGGCTGCATGCTCGCCGCGGGAAGCTACTACCCCTACTCCTGTCGTCCCGAGGACGTTCGCGCGGCGCAGGTCAAAAACCAGGAGGACCTCTTCTTCGTGGACGTGCAGGCGCGCGGTCGCTACCCCGGCTACGCGCTCAAGATGCTCGAGCGCGAGGGCATCGACGTGGGCATGACCGCCGAGGACGAGCGCATCCTTGCGGAGAACACCGTCGACTTCATCTCGTTTAGCTACTACTCCTCGCGCTGCACCGCGGGCGACCCCGATTCCGTGGGCGGCGTCGCCGAGGGCAACGCCTTCGCCGGCGTGGAGAACCCCTACGTGCGCACGAGCGACTGGGGCTGGGTCATCGACCCGCTGGGATTCCGCATCACGATCAACGACCTCTGGGACCGCTACCAGAAGCCGCTCTTTGTGGTGGAGAACGGCCTCGGCGCCTATGACGAGGTGCTTCCCGACGGCACGATCGAGGACGACTACCGCATCGCCTACCTGCGCGAGCACATCGAGGCCATGCGCGACGCCATCGAGCAGGACGGCGTCGAGATGCTCGGCTACACCACCTGGGGGCCGATCGACCTCGTGAGCGCGGGCTCCGGCGAGATGGAGAAGCGCTACGGCTTCATCTACGTGGACCGCGACAACCTGGGCAACGGCACGCTCGAGCGCAGGCGCAAGAAGAGCTTCTACTGGTATCAACAGGCCATCGCCACCAACGGAGGCGACCTGGGCTAGCCGCCCGGGCAATATCACTAAGGAGAAAATAATGGCTGAAAAATACGACGACCTGGCCAGATCCATACTCGAGAACGTAGGCGGCGCCGAGAACGTCGCCAGCGTCGCGCACTGCATCACGCGCGTGCGCTTCAAGCTCAAGGACGAGTCCCGCGCCAACACGGCCAAGATTGAGACCCTCAAGGGCGTCATCCAGGTCATCCAGGCCAACGGCCAGTACCAGGTGGTCGTGGGTAACATCGTCGAGGACGTCTACGACGCGGTCATGGAGGCCGGCAACTTCTCGAGCGGCGCAAGCGCCGACGACGAGCCCCAGGGCGAGAAGACCGTTGCCTCCGTCATCATCGACCTCATCTCTGGCATCTTCCAGCCCATCCTGGGACCGCTTGCCGCCGCAGGCATCATGAAGGGACTGCTTGCCCTCATCACCTACTTCGTCCCGGCCTTTGCAAACGACGGCCTCTACACGCTGCTCTACACCGTGGCTGACGGCTTCTTCTACTTCCTTCCCGTCGCCCTGGCGTTCAGTGCCGCGCGCAAGTTCCGCATGAACGAGTTCACCGGCGTGGCAATCGGCGTGGCGCTCCTCTACCCGACGATGGTCGCCCTGACCTCGGGCGAGGCGCTCGGCAGCATCGACCTCGGCGTGGCCGGCACGTTCTCGTGGTACGCCACCGCCCTCGGGGTCCCCATCATCATGCCCGTGTCCGGCTACGTGAGCTCGGTGATCCCCGTCCTTCTCATGGTGTGGTTCGGCTCTATCCTTGAGCGCTGGCTCAAGAGCTGGATGCCGACTGCGCTCAAGATGTTCCTCGTCCCGCTCGCCACGATGACGGTCTCCATCGTCTTGGGCTACCTCGTCATCGGCCCGGTGGCCACCCTCATCACCAACCTGCTGAGCGCGGCGTTCTCGTTCATCTTCCAGCTCCCCGTGGTTGGTTCCGTCCTGGGCAGCGCCCTGGTCGGCGGACTGTGGATGTGCCTCGTCATCTTTGGCTTCCACTGGAGCCTCATCCCCATCTCCATCATGAACCTGAACACCCTCGGCCACGACAGCGTGCTCGCCGCCACCATCGGCCACGGGTTCGCGCTCGGAGCGGTCATCTTTGCCATGTACCTCAGAAACAAGGACGAGCGCTTCCGCGGCATCGCCCTTCCCGCGATGATCTCCGCCTTCTTCTTCGGCGTCACCGAGCCTGGCATCTACGGCATCGCCCTGCCCAACAAGCGCGCGTTCGTCGTGGCATGCCTGAGCTCCGCCGTGGGCGGCGCCATCGTGGGAATGACGGGCGCCCTCATGTACATCTCGGGCGGCCTCGGCGTCTTCAACCTGCTCAACTTCATCGACGGGACCCCTGGTGGCGCCGGGATCTCCCACATGATCTACGCGATCATCGCCGCACTCGTCTCTGCCGTCCTGGCCTTTGTTATCGAGTTCATCACCTACCGACCCAACGACGACGAGGAAGGCGCCCGCTAGCTAGCGCCCTTTTCGACCAGCTCTATGTAATTGAGGAGCAGTTGAGGTGGGCGAGGGCCGAGGTCGGTCGAGGCGGCCGCCCCGTGTCCGGGACAACCTGCCAGAAGGCGTTTAGCTTTCTCAAACGGCGCTGAAATGAACTTCGCCCCGATACTTGGACGGGTCAATTAGCGACCTATGTCGCACATGGGGACTGATTCCGGAACTCCTCCGGGGTCAGTCCCTTTTGCTTAACCTGCCTCCTCTTGTTCCAGTGAACGGTATAGGCTTCGAGGTCCCGCTTGAACTCCTCGAAGCTCCGCCACATCCGGTTCCTGTAGAACTCGTCCTTCAGGCGCCCGGGCAGCAGCTCCGTCGCATGAGCTTGCCCTCGCACGCCGCTGGCCCCGGCCGGGTCCGGGCACCCTTCGGCCTCCCGCCGGCCTTCGGCGCGCCCGTACCCCCTGTCGCAAAGCTCTGCTGCAAGAGTCCTCAGCGTGGCGTCGTGCCTGACTCTCCCGTCCATAAAGAAGCCCCCATTTTTAATGTTCAAGAAATGAGGGGGCGGTTCAATTTCGGGACGGGGATTAAATAATCATTCGGTGCAAATTGATTATTTAATCCCCGTCCCAGAAAAATCATCGGGTGTGGCCTTGGGCAAACAGTCTAGTTGCGCTTGAGGTGGACGACGGTTTCGCAGTGGAAGGTTTGCGGGAACAGATCGACCGGTGTGATCTTGATGGGAGAGAAAGTGCCTTCCTCGACAAAGCGTTTGAGATCGCGCGCCAGGGTGGCCGGGTCGCAGCTCACGTAGGCGACATCGCGAGCACTCGTGCTGGCGATAAGGTCGATCGCCTCGGGGGCGAGGCCTGCGCGCGGCGGGTCGACCACCAAGATGTCGGCATCCTGGTCGGGGAACTCGCGCACCGCGTCTCCGCCAATGACGTCGACGTTATCAAGCTTGTTGATCTCCAGGTTACGGCGTAGATCGCGCACGGCGGGGCCGTAGGCCTCGACGGCGGCGACAAAGTCGCAGCGGCGGGCGAGCGGCAGGGTAAAGGTGCCGGCACCGCAGTACAGGTCCACGGCAAGCTCGTCTTCCTGCGGGTCGAGCGCTTTCATGACAAGATCGATCAAAATCTCGGCACCCTTGGTGTTGACCTGGAAAAAAGACGGGGCAGACAAGCGCATCTGACCCTCGGCGATATTCTCGGTCCATGAGCCCTCTCCGGCGAGCATTTCGACCTTGGAGACACGGCGGGCCTTCTTTTCGCCCTTGCTCATCACGCGCACGATGCTCGTGGGATGAGCGGCGTCCGCCAGCACGCGGGAGACCTGCGAGCGCGGAAAAGAGCCTGTGGGCGTCCAAAGCGCGATCTCGAGTGCCTTGGTGCGACGCGAGGCACGAATGCCCACGCGCTCCAGACCCAGGTTGTGGCTGCCGCTCAGATAGTTGAGCGCGCCGACGACTGACTTGAGCGCCTTGGGAAAACGCTTATCGAACAGCGGGCACGAATCGACGGTCACGATCTTGCTGGGGTCGACGCCGTGCATGCCAAGGCGCACGCGACCGTTGACGACGGTCGGTTCGAGCTCGATTTTATTGCGGTAACCCCAGTCGTCCTTGGTGTGGCAGATGGGCTGTACCAACTCATCGACCTGATCGGGGCTGAACTTGCCGATACGCTCGAGTGCGGAACGCAGGTTTTGCTCCTTGGCGGCAAGCTGCGCCGTGCGCGAGAGGTTGCCCCACGAACAACCACCGCAGATGCCCACGAAGGGGCAGGGGGGCTGAATGCGATCGGGGCTCGGCTCCAGAATCTCGGTCGTGCGGGCGCGCATAAACGACTTGCCGTCCTGCACGACCTCGGCTTCGACGGTGTCGCCTGCCACGGCGCCCTGCACAAAGACGGCCTTGCCGTTGTCGGCATGTGCCAGACCGTCGGTGCCGTACGTCATCGATTCTATGGTGAGCTTCATATTCCTGCCTGCCATTCGCGGTTTTGTTCGCAACCATGGTAGCAGGGAAAAGCGCCCCGTATCTGGGGCATTCCTCAAATACGGGGCGCTTCTACAAACGTCTATTTCGTCTTGCCGGTAATGAGCGTCTTAAGACCCAGGCCGATCAGGCCCAGGCCCATGCGCACGCGACCGGGGCGATGGCGCTCAATGGCTTTGGTCTTGCCGGCGGGCTTATCGCGACGGGCGCTCGTTTCGGGTGCGGGTTTGGTGACCTGCGGCTCGGGCTGAGGTGCAGGTGCGGGCTCGGGCTCAATGACGGTCGCCTGGACCTTCTGAACCTCGGTTGTGGACGGCTGCGGCTCAGGTGCAGGTGCGGGCTTTGCCTCGGCGGCCTCGGCGTTGCGATAGGCACGCTCCAGTAGAGCTTCCTGCGAGTTGAAGGGTTTCTCACCCTCTGCACGCTCCACGGGGACCCAGGTGCCGTCGCTCGTGAGGCTGCGGGCCTTCACGTTGTCCCGCAGCTGCATGCCCATGTACTCGTGCACTAGGGCGCGGCAGGTGGGGTCGAGCACGGGGAAGGCGATCTCCACGCGGTGCTCGGTGTTGCGCGTCATCATGTCTGCCGAGCTCAGATAAATCATGTCCGAGTCCACGCCGAAAGCATAGACGCGCGCGTGCTCCAAAAAGCGTCCGACGATGGAGCGGACATGCACGTTCTCGGTCTTGCCCGGAACACCGGGCTTGAGGCACGAGATGCCGCGGATGATCATGTCTACGCGCACGCCGGCACACGATGCCTCGGCGATCTTGTCGATAACCTCGCGGTCGGTCAGCGAGTTGAGCTTAAAGAACACGCGGGCGGGCTCGCCGGCAAGGGCGCGCTGGATCTCGCGGTCAAGCCCGCGCATGATGAGCGGTTTCAGTCCGACGGGCGCCACACCCAGGAAGCGGTAGTCGCCGCGCAGGTTGCCCAGCGACAGATTGCGGAAGAACAGGTTGGCGTCTTCACCGATGCCGGGATGGGCTGTCATGAGCATAAAGTCGCTGTAGAGTTTGGCCGTCTTCTCGTTAAAGTTGCCGGTGCCCAACAGCGTGAGGCGGGTGAGCGCCATGCCCTCGCGATAGGTGAGCTGGCAGATCTTTGAGTGGCATTTAAAGCCCTCGGAACCATAGATGACGGTGCAGCCCGCCTCTTCCAGACGCTCGGCCCACTCGATGTTGTTCTGCTCGTCAAAGCGGGCACGAAGTTCCATGAGCACCGTGACCTCTTTGCCGTTCTCGGCAGCATCGATCAGCGACTCGCACAGGCGGCTCTGCTTGGCCACGCGGTAGAGCGTGATGCGCAAAGAGATGCACTCGGGGTCGTAGGCGGCCTCGTGCACCAGATCCAGGAAGGGGTTCATGGCCTCGTAGGGATAAAAGAGCAGCTTGTCGCCCTGCAGCACCTGTTCGCGGATGGAGTGGGTCATATCGATGGTGGGGTTGGGCTGCGGCTTAAACGGCGTAAAGAGCAGCTCGTTGCGCAGGTGCTCGGGAATCTTGCCCTCAATGCCAAAGACGTAGCCCAGGTTGAGCGGGATATCGCAGGTAAAGACCGAGCGACGCGAAAGCTCGAGCGCCTTGCGGATAGTCTTGAGCGTCGCCTTCTCGAGCGACCCCGAGACCGCGAGCACTACCGGTTGCAGGCGCAGGCGCTTCTTGAGAATGCGCTTCATGTGCTGGCGGTAGTCCTCTTCCTCCTCGACGCCCTCGCCGTCCGGATCGATGTCGGCGTTGCGGGTGACGCGGATCAGCGCACGATCCAGCGGCTTATAGGAGCCAAAGCAGCTGTCCAGGCAGGCGAGGATGACGTCCTCGAGCAAGATGTAGGAGTAGGTGCCGGTGGGCGAGGGGATCTCGACCACGCGGTTCATCGAGGCGGGAATCTCGATAAGGCCCAGCAGGCTCTCCTCGTCGGTGGCGCCGTCCAGACCACAGGCCAGATAGAGCGCGCCATTGCGCAGGTTGGGGAAGGGGTGGCGAGGATCGATGACCAGCGGCGAGATGACCGGTGACACGTAGGCCTGGAAGTAGCGGGTTACAAAGGTGCGCTCCTCGGGCGTAAGCGAATCGATGCGGGCGCGGTGAACGCCCAAGGTGTCGAGCTTGCCCTCGATGCTCTTGAAGATGGACTCCCAACGGGTAAGGAGCCCGGGCATTTCGGCCATGACAGCATCGACCTGTTCGGAGGCGGTCATATTGCTCTTGTTGTCGACAGGTTGTTTTTTGAGCTCCGCCAGATCGGACAGGCCGCCCACGCGCACCATAAGGAACTCGTCGAGGTTGGACTCGAAGATCGAGACGAACTTTAGTCGCTCGAATAACGGAACGGTTTCGTCGAAGGCTTCGTCGAGCACGCGGTTGTCAAAGCGTAGCCAGCTGAGCTCTCGGTTTTGCGTGTACGAGAAGTCGCGCGGCGGTTTGCGCAGCTTTACGGCGGCTTGCTTCTTTTCGATTTTGCTCGGCATATGCATCTGTCCGTTCAGTCCCCACAAGGGACGGTAGCCTAACACTAATCACTATTGTCTCAATTTAGTCGACCTGTGGCACGGACGCATCGCGCGAACGGTATCTTTACCTACTTCTTACGCTGCCAAGGCATGCAACTAACTGCCCAACTCGTTTGGAAACAATCTATATCCATACTCAACTGGTGAGGATGTATGAATAAGAATGATTGCGAGCTGAATATAATCGAATCCAAATTGAATCATGGACAAACGACATATATATGCAGAAAACCGTTTTAGCTATGCAATTCCTAAACATAAAATTTTTGTGCAATCTAGCTTAATTCCTTAGAAAAAAGAACATTTACCTTTGAAAATCTGCTTTAGAGAACCGAAGTGCATCATGGGGGAATCATATGCGATATACCGTTCATCGCACTTTGCTGACCGTTCGGGGGCGAGGTGGAATTGCAGGTGGTTTTTGGATATAACTAGAGCTGTCAGCAAGCAGCGTCCCATACGGAGGGGCGCTGATACATTCGGCCAGTAAGGCCCGAAAGAAAGGTAGGAGGCCATGACGAAAGGTCTGCACGTGCCTTCCGAGATCGGCAAGCTCAGGAAGGTCTGCCTGCACCGTCCCGGCGACGAGCTCCTCAACCTGCCGCCCGA
>CABUWA010000051.1 GCA_902495085.1 uncultured Collinsella sp.
GGGCGACTCTCGGGCGGTACCGTGGTGCCGACGATTGCCAGCAACTTTGGCCTGGTCAAGTCGCTGGAGCTTGCCGGTCTGAGCGCCGTGACCAGCGGCGTGGGCGACCGTCACGTGTATGCCAAGATGCGCGAGGGCGGCTACAGCCTGGGCGGCGAGCAGACGGGCCATACGATCTTTGGCGATATCGAGCGCACGGGCGACGGCATTATGACTTCGCTGCGCGTGATGGAAGTGATTCGTGCCGAGCGCGAGACGCTCTCGCAGCTCACGGCTCCGTGCAAGTTGCTGCCGCAGGCGCAGGTGGCCGTGCGCGTGGCGGACAAGGACGCCGCGCTCGAGAACATGGGCGTGCAAAACGCCATCGCCGAGGCCGAGGCTGCGCTGGCAGGCGAGGGCCGCGTGCTCGTGCGCAAGAGCGGAACCGAGTCGGTTATCCGCGTGCTGGCCGAGGCGCCCGACCAAGCATCCGCCGATGCCGCCATGAAGCGCATCGCCAACGCGCTCGAGGCTCTGTAAGGTAGTCATTGGGGACGTTCTTAAACGACTAGGTGGAAAGGGGGCGCCGCGGATTGGTTCCGCGGCGTCCCCTTTGCGTTGGCGTGTCGGTTATGCCTTACAGTTCGTAGAGCGTGGTGAACTTGTCCTGCAGGTAGCTGCAGTAGTAGCGGGCATCGAACGCCATGCCGCACGCGCCCTTGATGAGCTCCGGCGCGTCCTTGGCGCGGCCCCACTGCCAAATGTGCTCGCCCAGCCAGGCGCGGACGGGTGTCAGGTCGCCGCTCGCACAGGCGCCGTTGAGGTCGACACCGTCGCGGCACATGGCCGGCACAAACATGGCATCGTAGGCACTGCCCAGCGCATAGGTGGGGAAGTAGCCAAACGAGCCGCCGCTCCAGTGCGTATCCTGTAGGCAGCCGTGCGTGTCGTCGGGAACGGGAATGCCCAGGTACTCATCCATGAAGCGGTTCCAAAGCGCGGGGATGTCCTTGGCCGTGGCCTCGCCGGCAAACAGCATACGCTCGATCTCGTAGCGCACCATAACGTGCAGCGGATAGGTGAGCTCGTCGGCCTCGGTGCGGATCAGCGAAGGCTGCGCGATGTTCACGGCGTGGTAGAGCGTGTCCTCGTCGACGTCGCCGTAGACCTCGGGTGCGTGGCGGCGCAGCACCTCGAGCAGCGGTCCCATAAAGGCGCGGCTGCGACCCACGGTGTTCTCGAAAAAGCGGCTCTGGCTCTCGTGGATGCCCATGGAGGTGCCGCCCTCAAGACAGGTGCGCGCATAGGCGGGATTGACGCCCAGCTCGTACATGGCGTGTCCCGCCTCGTGGATGATGCTGTAGACGTTGGAGATGCAATCGTCCTCGTAGATGTGTGTCGCGATGCGCGCGTCACCCACGGCAAAGCCCTCGCTAAACGGGTGCTCGGTAAAGGCAAGCGTGGTGTCGTTCAGGTTCAGGCCGACGAGCTTCATAAGGTCGAAGCTCATGGCGCGCTGGGCGGCCTCGGGCACGCGGGCGTGCAAAAAGTCGGCAGCGGGCTGCTGGCCGCGCTCGCCGATGGCGTGCACGAGCGGCACGACCGTGGCCTTGACCTCCTCGCAAAACGCGTCGAAGCTCTTGGCGGAAAGGCCGCGCTCGTACTGGTCGAGCCAAACGTCGTATGGGTCGCGCTTGGGGTCCATGAGTTCAGCCTGATGCTTAAGTTGGGCGATGATTCTATCCACATAGGGCTCAAAACTCGCCCAGTCGTTGGCCGTCTTGGCCTTGTGCCACACGGCGTCGGCCTCGCAGGTGAGCCTGGTCCAGGCCTCGGCCTCCTCGGTAGGAATAACGCTTGCCTCGCGCTGGTCGCGACCGAGCACACGGATCTCGTCGAGCAGCTGCGGGTCGTCAATTTTGCCGCCGGCGACGGTCTCGCGCGCTAACGAGCGTACGAGCTCAACGGACTTCTCGCTGGTCAGCAGCTTGTGATGCTCGCCGGCAAGCGTGCCCATGGCGTCGGCACGGGCGGCAGCACCGTTGGCAGGAGCAATCGTCGCTCCATCGAACTCGGCAATCTTGAGCAAGTACTCGCGAGTCCACAGCTTGCCCTCGAGTTTGCGGAACTTTTTGACGGCCTTGTCGACTTTAGCGGCCTTGACTCCCTTGGCGGCCTTTGCCACGGCGGCCTTGGCCTTCTTATCGAGTTTCTTTCCCATACCGTATCCTTAATCTCGCAGGCCGAGCGCCGCAGACGGGTGCACGGCCAGTTTGCACAGCTACCTGCCTTGTACCCAGCGCGAACAAAACGGAACGCGGCGATGCACACGTAGAATGTGTTATCCTATAGCCCAATGCGTTGACGGAGAGGGTTTTGCCCGCCGCGTCGCCGGCAAGAGAGGGAAGGTCATGGGCTGCAAGCCTTCCTGCGGTGACAAGGGCCAAGCGTTCACTCCCGAGCAGCGACCTCAACGGGCGCGCGGCCAGTGGCAGCAAAGCCTCAGTAGGGAAGCCGTGAGCCTCGCGACAAGAGGCACAGAGTGGGCGCGGCGGGCCAGACATCCGCCGGGTCAAACAAGGTGGTACCGCGGAATTCAACCGTCCTTGGGCAATGCACATGCCCGAGGGCGGTTTTTTTGTTACCGAACCGGGCCGCGTTTTCGCAGCGCCAAGTGGCATCGGTCGCCCCGGCAAGCGAATGCGCGAGAGACGAAAGGGAAGACATGAGTCTGATTGATGATCTGGTCAAACTCGAGGAAGAGGCCAAGGAGCTCGTTGCAGGCGCCGACGACGCCGCCAAGCTCGAGGCTGCGCGCGTTGAGCTGCTCGGTCGTAAGGGCCGCATCACCGGCCTGATGCGCATGATGGGCAAGCTTGCCCCCGAGGATCGTCCCGTGATGGGCAAGCGCGCCAACGAGATGCGCCAGCTGATCGAGGGCATGCTCGACGAGCGCACCACCGAGATGAAGGCTGCCGCCCTCAAGCGCGCGCTCGAGCACGATGCCGTCGACATCACGCTGCCGGGCATCCGTCCGCAGATCGGCCACCAACACCTGATCAAGCAGATCATCGAGGAGGCCGAGGACATCTTCTGCGGCATCGGCTACACCGTCGAGTCCGGCCCCATGGTCGATACCTCCTACTACAACTTCACTGCGCTCAACGCCCCCATGGATCATCCGAGCCGCTCGGCCCGCGATACCTTCTACGTGGTCGACAACAACCCCGGCAGCGTCGCGCACCCTGAGGCTCACGCCCACGGCGAGTCCGACGTGCTGCTGCGCACCCAGACCTCGGGCGTGCAGATCCACACCATGGAGTCGCAAAAGCCGCCCATCTACATGATCTGCCCGGGCACCGTCTATCGTCCCGACACGGCCGACGCCTGCCACCTGCCGCAGTTCAACCAGATCGAAGGCCTGGTCGTCGACGAGGGCATCACCTTTGGCGATCTTAAGGGCACGCTCGACTACTTTGTTAAGTGCATGTTTGGCGAGGACCGCAAGACGCGTTACCGCCCGCACTTCTTCCCCTTCACCGAGCCTTCCTGCGAGGTGGACGTAAGCTGCCACGTCTGCGGCGGCAAGGGCTGCAACTTCTGCAAGCACAGCGGCTGGATCGAGATCCTGGGCTGCGGCATGGTCGACCCCAACGTCCTGATCAACTGCGGCATCGACCCCGAGAAGTACACCGGCTTCGCCTTTGGTATTGGCGCCGAGCGCGTCGCGGCACTGCGCTACGACCTGCCCGACCTGCGCACGTTGATGACTGGTGACATGAGGTTCTTGAACCAGTTCTAGAACGCTTTCTTCTTAGTTGCAGTTTCCGGCTCAAAGCCGCATTTATGAAAGGAGACCAGTTAGATGCGTGTTTCTTACGACTGGCTCAAGACCATGATCGATATTCCGGAGGATCCCAAGACCCTTTCGGACGAATATATCCGTACCGGCACCGAGGTCGAGGCGATCGACACCGTGGGCGAGTCCTTCGACCACGTGGTGACCGCCAAGGTGCTCACCAAGACCCCGCACCCCGATAGCGACCACATGTATGTGTGCTCGGTCGATGTGGGCGACAAGAATCTCGACGCCGACGGCAACCCTGCTCCGCTGCAGATCGTCTGTGGCGCGCAGAACTTCGAGGCCGGCGACCACATCGTCACGGCCATGATTGGCGCCGTGCTTCCCGGTGACGTCAAGATCAAGAAGAGCAAGCTTCGCGGCGTCGTGTCCATGGGCATGAACTGCTCCGCGCGCGAGCTCGGCCTGGGCGGCGACCACTCCGGCATTATGATCCTGCCCGAGGATACGCCCTGCGGCATGCCGTTTGCCGAGTACGTGGGCTCGAGCGACACCGTGCTCGACTGCGAGATCACGCCCAATCGTCCCGACTGCCTGTCCATGATCGGCATGGCCCGCGAGACCGGCGCCATCTTCGATCGAGATTTCCACGTTGAGCTGCCCGCCATCAAGGCCGAGACCGGCCGCGCGACCGACGACGAGCTTTCCGTCGAGATTGCCGACGAGGGCCTGTGCGACCGCTACGTTGCCCGCATCGTGCGCAACGTGAAGGTCGGTCCGTCGCCCGACTGGATGGTCAAGCGCCTCAACGCCCTGGGCGTGCGCCCGCACAACAACATCGTCGACATCACCAACTACGTGATGATGCTCACCGGCCAGCCGCTGCACGCCTTTGACCTCGACACCTTTGCCGAGCGCGATGGCCATCGTCGCGTTGTGGTTCGCGCCGCCCAGCAGGATGAGAAGTTCACGACGCTCGATGGCGAGGAGCGCACGCTCGACGCCGGCATGGGCCTCATCACCGACGGCGAGCGCCCTGTGGCGTTGGCCGGCGTCATGGGCGGCATGGATTCCGAGATCGAGGACGATACCGTCGATGTGATGGTCGAGAGCGCCTGCTTCAATGCCGGCCGCACCTCGCACACCAGCCGTGACCTGTCGCTGATCTCCGACGCCTCCATCCGCTTTGAGCGCCAGGTCGACGAGACCGGCTGCGTGGACGTCGCCAATGTGACGTGCGCGCTTATCGAGGAGATCGCCGGCGGCGAGGTCGCCCCCGGCTATGTGGACGTGTTCCCCGCGCCCAAGACCATCGACAGCATCAAGCTGCGCCTGGCCCGCGTGCACGCCATCTGCGGTGCCGACATCGAGCCCGACTTTATCGAGCGCTCGCTCACCCGCCTGGGCTGCACCGTCGAGCGCGACGGCGAGGACTTTATGGTCACGCCGCCGAGCTTCCGTCCCGACCTGCCGCGTGAGATCGACCTGATCGAGGAGGTCCTGCGCCTATGGGGCATGGGTCGCGTCACGGCAACCATTCCGGCTGCCAAGAACCACATCGGCGGTCTGACGCGCGAGCAGAAGCTTACCCGCAAGGTCGGCGAGATCCTGCGCGCCTGTGGCCTCAACGAGACCACGACCTTTGGCTTTGCTGCCCCGGGCGACCTGGAGAAGATTGGCATGTCCACCGAGGGCCGCGGCTGCCCCGTGGTTCTCATGAACCCGCTGGTGGCCGAGCAGACCGAGATGCGCCGTTCGCTGCTGCCAGGCCTGCTGCAATCCGTGGCCTATAACGAGGCCCACGGCACGCCCAACGTGCACCTGTACGAGGTCGGCAGCTTGTTCCACGGTCGCGAGAACGCCAGCCTGCCCAAGGAGACCAAGTCCGTAGCGGGCGTGCTCTCGGGCCAGTGGAGCGAGCGGTCCTGGAACATGAAGTACCGTAAGCTGCGCTTCTTCTTTGGCAAGGGCATTGTCGAGGAGCTGCTTGCTCAGCTGCGCATCGAGAAGGTTCGATTCCGTCCCGTCGAGGGCGAGAGCTATGCCTTCCTGCAGCCGGGTCGTGCTGCCGAGGTGCTCTCGGGCGGTACCGTGCTGGGCTGGGTTGGCGAGATCCACCCCGAGGCGCGCGAGGCTATGGGCATTGACGAGGTCGTCGTTGCCTTTGAGCTCGACCTGGACAAGCTGATCAAGGGCGCCCGCAACCAGGAGAACTACCGTGAGTTCTCGCAGTACCCGGCCGTTGAGCACGACCTTGCTATCGTGGTCGACAACACTGTGACCTGCGAGGATCTTGAGCGTCGTATTACGAGTGCCGGCGGCAAGCTGCTCGAGGGCGTGCGCCTGTTCGATGTCTACCGCGATCCGGTCCGCATCGGCAAGGGCAAGAAATCCATGGCCTTTGCGCTTACGTATCGCTCCGACGACCACACGCTCACCAGCGAAGAGGTCGAAAAGGCGCACCAGAAGATCGTCACCAAGGTGTGCAAGGGCGTAAACGGCGAGGTCCGCGGCTAGGTCCTGCGCTGGGGTATGGGTTGGTGGCGACTGCTGCCGAATCCTACAAGACCGTTATGCTCGGTATAAGGCACTGCTGAGCCTGCATATATGACACGCGCATTACATAACGGCGTGCTGCTTTGTCGGCAGTGCGCCGTTTTGCTATGATAGCCGGCGGCGTGTTACGAATCTGACAATACGTAACACTGGCAAGGTGATTCAAGCGGCGTTGCAATTCTGTGCGCCGATAACCGGGAGGCGTACATGCACATTCCAGATAATTATCTGTCCCCGCAGACCGATGCCGTCATGGCGGTGGCGATGGTGCCCGTTTGGGTCCACTGCATCAAGAAGGTGCGCGCCACGCTCGATCGCGAGCATATGGCTTTCCTGGGCATCTGCGCCGCGTTCTCCTTCCTGCTCATGATGTTCAACGTGCCGCTGCCTGGCGGCACCACAGGCCACGCCGTCGGCGGCGCCCTCATTGCGCTGCTGCTAGGCCCCGAGGCCGCGGCTATCGCTGTCTCGGTCGCGCTGGCGCTGCAGGCGCTGCTGTTTGGCGACGGCGGCATCCTGTCCTTTGGCGCCAACTGCTTTAACATGGCTTTCGTGCTGCCGTTTGCCGCTGCTATCGTGTTTCGTGCGCTCAACAGCCGTTTGCATGGCAAGGGCTGGGGCACCTCGGTTTCGGCCGTCGTAAGCGGCTGGGTTGGCCTGTGCCTGGCGGCCCTGTGCGCGGCAATCGAGTTTGGTATTCAGCCGATGCTCTTTACCAACGCTTCGGGCGCGCCGCTGTACTGCCCCTTCCCGTTGTCTGTGGCTATTCCGGCCATGTTGATCCCGCATATGCTGGTTGCCGGTGTCGTCGAGGGCGTGGCGACGGCCGCCATCTACGGTTTCATTAAGAAGACGGCGCCGGGCATTATCGTCGGTCCCGAAGCCGCCGATGGCCAGCTTGCCGCCGAGGGCGCAGTCGCCAAGAAGACCTCGCTGGTCCCCACGCTCATCCTGGTCGCCGTGCTTGTCGTGGCCACGCCGCTGGGCCTGCTGGCCACGGGTGACGCCTGGGGTGAGTGGGACGCCGAGGGCGCCGCGACCGCCGTTCAGGAGGCTGGCGACGACAGCCTGCAGGCTTCGGTCGGTCTCGACACCCCGACCTTTGCCGACGCTCTGCCTACGGGTGATTACCTGCAGGCCTATTCCGAGGAGCAGGGTCTCGGCTTTGCCGGTCAGGCTGCCATGTATATCTTGTCCGGCGTGATTGGCGTGGCGGTGCTCACCATCGCATTCCGTCTGATCTCGCTGACGGTCAAGGAAAGCGGAGCCCATGGCGATGGTCGAGCTGCCTAGCTGGCTTGCGGCCGAGGAGCGATACGAGCCCACGGGCGCTCGTCATCGCGTGATGCAGAAGAACGTCCTGCACCTGGCGAGCCTGCTTGAGCGGGTTCGCCTGGGTGGAGGCGCGCACGAGGGCGGGTCGATGGTCGACCGCGCCCTTTCTTGCGTTTCGGCTCCGGTGCGCCTGGTGGGGATATTCGTCTGCGTCCTGTGCGTGTGCCTGACACAAAGCCCGCTGTACCTCATGTTGATGGCGGCCATTGCGCTGGTGCTCGTTGCCGTGCGTCCCGTACGCGGGCTGCGCGCGACCTTTGTGCCGGCGCTTGGCGCCGCGGGGCTCGCAGTGGTTTTGGCGCTGCCTGCCCTGCTGCTGGGTGCTTCCGCTACGGGCGCCATGCTCAAGATTGCGCTCAAGACCTTCATTAATGTGTCGCTGGTGCTGGGCGTTTCGTGGACCCTCACGTGGAGCCGCATGTCGGCGGCGCTCAAGATGCTGCATCTACCCGACGAAGTTATCTTTACGTTTGATATGGCGCTCAAGCACATCGAGGTGCTGGGTCGTACGGCGCACGATCTGTGCGAATCGGTCATGCTGCGCAGCGTTGGCCGTGCGCCCGAGGGATTTTCGCGTACCGATTCGATCGCGGGTATCATGGGCATGACCTTTATCAAGGCGATGAAATGCAGCCGCGCGATGGACGAGGCTATGCTTTGCCGCGGCTTTGCCGGTGCGTATCCGGCTCCCGCGCGCGCCAGGTTTGGCTGGCGCGATGCGGCCTATGCGGCCGGCGTGGCGCTGCTGACAGTGTTGTGCGCCGTGCTGTAGGCGCTGCTGGTTCCGACTGGGGATGCAAATGGGGAAGGGCGACGTTTTGACGATCGATATGAATAGTGCGGCGGGCACGAACGGTGTGGGCGGCGCCGAGGTCGTTCCGCTCATCGAGCTGCGCGACGTGGTGTTCTCCTATGCGGGGCATACGGTTGTCGATGGCGTGTCGCTGCAGGTCGATCGTGGTGAACTCGTTGCCCTGCTCGGTCCCAACGGCTGCGGCAAGACGACGATTATGCGTCTTATTAACGGCCTTGAACTCGCGGACGCAGGGGCATACCTGTTTGACGGGCACGTGGTCGATGCGGCGTATCTGAAGGATTCTGCTGCTGCTCAGAAGTTCCACCAGCGCGTGGGCTTCGTATTCCAAAACGCCGATGCCCAGCTGTTCTGCGCCACGGTGGGCGAGGAAGTTGCTTTTGGTCCCGCGCAGATGGGGCTGCCGGCAGACGAGCTCGAGCGCCGCGTGCGCGATGCCATGGGGCTGTTCCAGGTTGCCGACCTCTCCGACGCCTCTCCCTATCAGCTCTCGGGCGGGCAAAAGAAGCGCGTTGCGCTGGCTGCGGTGGTGTCGATGAACCCGGATATCTTGGTCCTCGACGAGCCTACCAATGGGCTCGACGAGGATTCATGTGACATCGTGGTCAACTTCTTGCTGGCCTACGTCGCGGCGGGTAAGACGGTCTTGATGAGCACGCATCACCAGGATTTGGTGCGACGCCTGGGTGCCCGTGCAATCTATATCGATCGATATCACCATGTGGTCGAGGCACCTTCGCCGTCGTATGGAACCGAAAGCGGTGCTACGGACTAGTTGCTGCGTAGAGCGTGCGTAGCCGCCCGCGCGGCTTTGCCGTGATGGTATAGTTATCCAGGTTTTTTATGGGGGTGGCTATGCCAAGTTGGAACATTCATATCGCTCAGACGGAGCGTTTGCTGGAGCGCACCGGTGCGCTTGCCAATAGCGTGCGCGACCGCAATGCCTTTTTGTTTGGCTGCGTGGTTCCGGATATCTTCGTGGGCTATATGGTCCCTGGCATCGCCGATCCCATCCCGTACCGCATTACGCACTTTGCCAAGCCTGAGCCCATCCCTAAGCCTCGTGAGCATGAGTTCTGGGATACCTATGTGGCACCGTTGCTTAAAAGTTCGCCCATCGGTGCGCCGGCCGCGGCGACCTCGATTATCGAGGAACGCGAGCGGCTGAACCGCGTGCACTATCCCCAGCGCTACAAGGATGCCGAGCTGGTTGCCGGTCCCGGCGCCTGTGAGTTCTCGCTTGCGTCCGAGGACGTGGCGCAGTCGTTGCTCGATTTGACACTGGGTGTCTGGTCGCATCTGGTGGCCGATACCGTATGGAATACGCGCGTGAATCAGTACCTGGAGGCGCACGGCGGCAAGCCGTGCGAGGAGTTCCGCATTAAAAAGCAAGGCGACTTTGACTGGTTTGGCAAGACGCTCGGCATTGTTTCGATTCCGCGTGCGACCGATCGCCTGTATACCGCTGCGACGCGTTTTGGGCAGTATCCTATCCATAAAGAATATGTGCTCAAGACCATCGGCGTTATGCACGAGATCGTGCGCGAAAACCCCGGCGAGCCCGATCATCCGCCATACCGCCTGCTGACTGAGGAATTCTTCGACGCAACGTTTACCGAGGTCATCGAGCTGACCGAGGCGGGATTCGCGGCTCGCGTTGCCGCTTCGGACGTCCCCGCAGTCCCTCTGATCGCTAGCTGCTAGCCGGCCGGCTTGGCAGTGAATAGCTCACCCCAATTGATCAACAGCTTCCGTCGCATGGCGTAAACACGGCAAACGAGCTGCACATTTCATAGCATGCCATAAGCAGTTGGTTGCGTGTCATGCCATACAGTAGACATCGGCGCACAGAAAAAGGGCCCGGAAGGCAATGCCTTCCGGGCCCTTTGCAATGCAAGTGTGCTTGCAAGTACGATTTAGCGCACCTGAGCGACGTAAGCGACGTTGGTCGAGGAGACCTTGTCCTCGAGCTGGACGCTCATGCGGGGGTCGCCGGCGGTGGCGACGGTCAGATCGCCGGCCTCGACGTAGCCGAGCTCCTTAGCGGTCTCGATCGCCTTGACGATCGTGCCGTTGACGGTGCCCTGGGTAATCTCGGCCTGGTGCGGGATAACGCCCCAGTACATAATCATCTGCTGGACGGCCCACTCGTGGCGGGAGAACGCGCAGATCGGCATGTTGGGACGGAAGTGCGAGATCAGGCGAGCGGTACGACCGGTGGTCGTCGGCACGGTGATGCACTTGGCGCCAACAGTGGTAGCCATGTTCACAGCGGACATACCCACAACGTTGTTGACGACGCGGGTGCCGTGAGCGTCAGCCGGAACCTCGAGCGGAGCGTGAGCCGGGAGGTACTTCTCGGTCTCGAGAGCAATACTGGCCTGCATCTTAACGGCCTCGACCGGGTACTTACCGGCAGCGGACTCGCCAGAGAGCATAACGGCGTCGGTGCCGTCGTAGATGGCGTTAGCAACGTCGGCAACCTCGGCGCGCGTCGGGCGCGGGTTCTGCTGCATGGAGTCGAGCATCTGCGTAGCGGTGATAACGGGCTTGTAGGCCGCGTTGCACTTGGCGATGATCTCCTTCTGGATGTGCGGAACGAGCTCGGGCTTGATCTCGATGCCCAGGTCGCCACGGGCGACCATGATGCCGTCGGAAGCCTCGAGGATCTCGTCAAAGTTCTCGACGCCCAGGGCGCACTCGATCTTCGGGAAGATCGTCACGTGCTCGCCACCGTTCTCGCGGCAAAGCTTGCGGATGCCGCGGACGGACTCGCCGTCACGGATGAAGGAAGCGGCGATGTAGTCGATGTTCTCGGTCAGGCCAAAGAGGATGTCCTGACGATCGCGCTCGGTGATGGCGGGCAGCGAGATGTTGACGTTGGGCATGTTGACGCCCTTGCGCTCGCCGATCAGGCCGTCGTTCTTAACGACGCAGGTCATGTCCTGGCCGTCGACGGACTCGACCTCGAGGGCAACCAGACCGTCATCGATCAGGATAAGGGAGCCCTTCTCGACCTCGGAGGGCAGAGCCAGGTAGTCGAGGGAGATGTGCTCAGCGGTGCCGTGGAAATCCTCGGACGTGGGCTGAGCGGTGACGACGATCTTATCGCCGGTCTTGACGGCAACCTTCTTGCCGTCGACCAGAAGGCCGGTGCGGACCTCGGGGCCCTTGGTGTCGAGCAGGATGCCGACGGGCAGACCGAGCTCCTTGGAAATACGACGGACGCGCTCGATGCGACCGTGGTGCTCGTCGTAGGATCCGTGCGAGAAGTTAAAACGGGCGACGTTCATGCCCGCCTTGATCATCTCGCGGATGGTCTCGTCGCTATCGCAGGCGGGACCCATGGTGCATACAATCTTGGTGCGCTTGTACATTCAGACCTCCATCTGACATCGTCTTGCGCTGATAGATAAACCATAAGAAATAAAACTGAGATGATTATAACGAAATGCCGACCGAATACC
>CABUWA010000052.1 GCA_902495085.1 uncultured Collinsella sp.
CGCGAGGAGCGCCTGGATCTGCTCGAGGCCCGCATCAAGGACCTGGGCATGAATCCCGAGCAGTACAAGTACTACCTTGACCTGCGCCGCTACGGTTCCTGCAAGCACGCCGGCTACGGTCTGGGCTTCGAGCGCTTGGTCATGTATCTGACCGGCGTGGGCAACATCCGCGACGTCCTGCCGCACCCGCGCACCGTGGGCAACGCCGACTTCTAATCGTCGGACGCTAGTTCGCGTCGCCACACGCCAACGCCCATCGCATAAGCGTCTCTCGGCATCGATCGAGAGACGCTTTTTTCAACAGCATCCGTCAAGCTTTTGGCAAGTTTTTGGTCAGTTGAACAGGGCTGTTGAAAACTCGACCCGCCGTTTGCCGACGACTACCGACCGCCCAGAGCGCCCTGCGCCCCTGGGAAAGCCCCACGTCCTAGGCTCCATACCGTCGCCACCCAAAACGGAAAGGACGTGGGCACGATGACCGAAGCCGCTGTTGAAACCTACGACACCACGACGAGAGGCGCCGCCTCGATGGCAGCCTATCGCGCCGTTCGCATCCTGCAACTATTAAGCGAAAACACCGGCGAGGACAAGGCCATGCTTTCCGATGAGTTGATCCGGCGCCTCGCCCATCCCGACGACCCCGCCCGCATGCCCATCTCGGCGGCGCGGCGCAGCATCTACACCGCCATCTCCGCGCTTCGCCATGCCGGATACGAAATTGAGTACAAACGCGGCGTGGGCTACAAACTTCTTACCCGCCCGCTCACCGATGAAGAGATCATCCGGCTCCACGGTATGGTCATGCGCAACCGCTCCACGCCTATCGCTATCCGCAAGAGCATGGCGCAGCACTTAGTTGCCATGGCGAGTGCCGACGTTCGCGGCTACCTCGATACACCCGAACCCGCTCCAAGCGCAGGCAGCAAGGCTACCAAGGCAACACGCACGCCCATCAAGCGCATCGACACGTGCGAGCTCGTCGAGCAGGCCATCGACCACGGAACCACGGTGAGTTTTGATATTTCGAGCGTCACGACACGCGGCGAAACCGAAGCAGCACGGATGACACTCCGCCCCTTTGCCATCAGGCAGCGCGATGGCATCTCGTATCTGCTGGGAACGGTCTACGACGCCCGAGGCACCGACGATACACTGCGCACTGTCGAGATCGCCCGTATGAGAAACGTCAGCACGCGCCTGCTCGACGGCAAGAAGCTCTTCGCCGCCCTAGACGAGGACGACGCCTCCTCCGCCGCATAAGACCCTCCGCCGCCCATTCGACTACCCGTACCGCCCATCCGATTCTGTATTAAAAAACCCGCCAGGCTGTTGTAAAAATGGACATCAGCGCTACTATAGTTCCACTTGCACTTTGTCCCAGTGCAGTGTTTCCAGCCATTTTTATACTGGGGGTAATGATATGAAGGACATCACCATCAGCCGCAGGAGCCTTCTGGTCTCCGCCGGCCTGCTCGCGCTCGCCCCGCTCGCCGGATGCGGCGGCAACTCTGGTTCCGGCTCCGCTGCCGCCGGTTCCGACTACACCATCGGCGTTCTGCAGCTCACCGAGCACTCCGCACTCGATGCCGCCAACGACGGCTTTGTCAAGGCCATCAAGGAGAGCGGCCTTAAGGTCAAGATCGACCAGAAGAACGCCCAGAACGACCAGTCCACGTGTAAGTCCATCGCCGACAAGTTCGTGGGCGATGGCGTCGACCTGATCTACGCCATCGCCACGCCCGCCGCACAGGCTGCTGCCGGTGCCACGGCCGATATCCCCATCGTGGGTTGCGCCATCACCGACTACGCCGCCTCCGGCCTGGTCCAGGACAACGACAAGCCCGGCACCAACGTCACGGGCGCCTCCGACCTTACCCCGGTCGCCGAGCAACTCGAGATGATGCAGAAGGTCCTGCCCGACGTAAAGAAGGTCGGCCTGCTCTACTGCACCGCCGAGTCCAACTCCGACGTCCAGATCAAGGCCGCCAAGAAGGAGCTCGACAAGCTGGGCCTCCAGTACACTGACTTCACCGTCTCGAGTTCCAACGAGATTCAGTCCGTCGTCGAGTCTGCCGTGGGCAAGGTCGATGCGCTGTACTCCCCCACCGACAACACCATCGCCGCGGGTGCCTCGCAGGTCGGCCAGATCTGCAAGGAGAACAAGCTCCCCTTCGTGACCGGCGAGGAGGGCATGTGCAAGGCCGGCGGCCTGTTCACCCTCTCCATCAACTACGAGGATCTGGGCTACGCCGCAGGCGAGATGGCCGTCAAGATCCTGAAGGGCGAAGCCAAGCCCGAGGACATGGCGATCAAGCACCTCTCAAGCAAAGACCTGGTCGTCGTCAAGAACGACGAGATGGCCGAGGCTCTGGGCATCGATCTTTCCGCTCTGGACGAGTAGCGCCATGCGCGGTAGCGCGTCTAGGGCACGCACTCGCGCCGTTGACGTGTTATTCAATATCTGAGCCACAGGGGCGAACGCCAAAGACCGGCGTTCGCCCTGCTTGTTTCGGATGAGTCAAAACATCCGGCCGCAGCTCTTTTATGCATTGTTACCGCTATCATGGTGACTCACGTGTCCACCCTATCCTAGGAGGTATGAAGCATGCTCATTGCATTGCAGGGCGCCGTTTCGCAGGGCGTCCTCTGGGGCATTATGGTGCTTGGCGTGTTTATCACGTTCCGCCTGCTCGACATTCCCGATATGACCTGCGACGGCAGCTTTGCCCTCGGCGGCTGCGTCTGCGCCGTGCTCATCGTTAATAACAACGTCGACCCGCTGCTCGCCGTGCTGGCCGGCATGTGCGCCGGCGCCATCGCGGGCGCCGTCACGGGCATTCTGACCACCGTCTTTGAGATTCCCGCGATCCTCGCCGGAATCCTCACCCAGATCAGTCTGTGGTCCATCAACCTGCGCATCATGGGCAAATCCAATACGCCCATTCTTGCCAAGGGCACCGTGTTCTCGGCCGTCAGCAACATGACGGGCCTGCCGCAGTCCACCGTCGCCATCATCCTGGGTATTTTGCTCGCCGTGGCTATCGTTGCCATCCTGTATTGGTTCTTTGGCACCGAGATCGGCTCGGCACTGCGCGCCACCGGCAACAACGAGTACATGATCCGCGCCCTGGGCGTCAACACCAACTCCACCAAGATGATCGCCCTCGTGCTCTCCAACGCCCTCATCGGCCTTTCGGGCGCACTCATCTGCCAGAGCCAGAAGTATGCCGACATTGGCATGGGCGCCGGCGCCATCGTTATCGGTCTTGCCGCCATCGTCATCGGCGAGGTGCTCGGCCGCCTGTTGCCCGGCGGTCTCACGCAGTTTAGCGTCCGTCTTGCCTCCGCCGTCTTTGGCTCCGTGGTGTACTTCCTTATCCGCGCCATCGTGCTGCAGTTGGGCATGGACGCCAACGACATGAAGCTGCTCTCCGCCGTGATCGTCGCCGTGGCCCTGTGCGTGCCCGTGGTTTGGGAGCGCTATAAGCTCCGCAGCTCCTACACGAAGGGAGATGAGGCAGATGCTTAAGCTCTCGCACGTCAAAAAGACCTTTAACAAGGGCACCGTCACCGAGAAGCGCGCTCTTACCGGTGTCGACCTCACCCTTAACGACGGCGACTTTGTAACCGTGATCGGCGGCAACGGCGCCGGCAAGTCCACGCTGCTCAACATGATCGCCGGCGTGTATCCGCTCGATTCGGGCGTTATCGAGCTTGACGGCACCGATATCTCGCGCCTGAGCGAGTCGCAGCGTGCCAAGTACCTGGGCCGCGTGTTCCAGGACCCCATGCGCGGCACCGCAGCCGACATGCAGAACGCCGAGAACCTGGCCCTCGCCAAGCGCCGTGGCCAGCGTCGCGGTCTTTCGTGGGGCGTCACCAAGGCCGAGAAGGACGAGTACGTTGAGCTGCTCAAGCGCCTGGACCTCGGTCTGGACACGCGCCTCAACGCCAAGGTCGGCCTGCTTTCGGGCGGTCAGCGCCAGGCACTCACCCTGCTCATGGCCACGCTCACCAAGCCGCGCCTGCTGCTGCTCGACGAGCACACCGCGGCGCTCGACCCCAAGACGGCCTCTAAGGTGCTCAATCTGACCGAAGAGATCGTCGACGAGCACCACCTGACCACGCTCATGGTCACGCATAACATGAATGACGCCATCCGTCTGGGCAATCGCTTGATCATGATGCACGAGGGCCACGTAATCTACGACGTGGCGGGCGATGAGAAGAAGTCGCTCACCGTCGCCGACCTGCTGCAGAAGTTCGAGGAGGTCTCGGGCGGCGAGCTCGCCAACGACCGCATGCTGCTGAGCTAAACCTACCAAAAAGGGACAGGTTTATTTTGGCAGGTTTTACCTGCGCAAACGTCAAAACCGCCGCAAAGGGACAGACGCCCTTGCGGCGGTTTTCGCATATTATGTCGATAATCCGATATTCGACCAGACATTCTGGCTAAGGACTAAGGAAACTGCCATGAAAAGACTCCCCCGCCTTGCGTTAGCCGCCGCGTTGTTTGCCGGCTCGCTCGCAGGCATCCCAAGCCTCGCTTTCGCGGGGAACCTGCCCGCCGCTATTGACGGCTCCGTGGCCGTCATGCACACCAACGACATCCACGGCAGCTACAAGTACAGCTACAACGAAAGCAAGGGCACCGGCACCGTCGGCTTCGACGGGCTGGCAGTTCTCTATAGCGCCCAGGGCAACGCCCCCGATCTTTTGCTCGATGCGGGCGACACCTTCCACGGACAGTCCTTCGCCACCATGAGCGAGGGTGAGAGCATCGCCGAGCTCATGGACACCTTCTACGCCGACGGCTACGACGCGACCACGCCAGGCAACCACGACTGGAGCTACGGCGCGGACAAACTCCGCACCATGACCGGCTACAGCACCACCGGCACGCCCTTCGCCATGCTCTGCGCGAACGCGAAGTCTACGAGCGGCGTATGGAGCTCGAGCATCACGAAGACGCTCAACCGCACTTGGAAGGACGGCGAGGACAGTTCCACGTTTAACTACAAGATTAAGGTCGGCGTTATCGGAGCCATGGATGAGTCGCTAGGTTCCTCGCTGCGCGCGGACCTGGTCGCGGGCACCAGCTTCTCGAGTGCCGCGAACGCCATCAATACCGAGGCAGAGCAGCTGCGCAAGGAGGGCTGCGATGTTGTTGTGTGTATCGCGCACACGCTCGACGCCAAGACCTTTGCCACACAACTCGCCGGCGTCGATGCCCTTATCGCAGGCCACGAGCACATCAACCTTAACGAAAAGGTGACGGGAGCCGACGGCAAGACGATCCACGTTGTCGAGGCAGGCAGCGCCTTTGCCGAGGTGGGGCTGCTTTCCATTCCGTACAGGTACGACACGAATGGCACCGAGACGACCAACGATGACACGGTCACGGTCCCTGCAGACGGCAGCGACGAGAGGCTCTACACCGCCAAGAACGTCAACGACCTTTTGGCAGACCCCGACAAGGGCTCCGACTACCAAAGCCGCCTTGAAGACGTCCGCAACAAGATCAAGCCGCTCGACGAGGCCTTTGAAAACGAATCGAACAAGGTGCTCGGCACATCCGCCACCAACTATTTCTACGGCGAGGACGCCGCAGGCACGCATGGTTGGGAAATGGTGCGCACCACCGATTTCCGCCCCAGCAAGGAGGGCGACACCACCAAGGCCCAGACCATCGGCCACGTGATTTGCGGCTCCTATCTTGCCCTGACGGGCGCGGACCTCGCTATCGAAAACGCTGGCGGCATCCGCGGCGGCATCGCGGCGGGCAACGTGACCGCCGGCAACGTCATCGCCATCTCGCCCTACGGCAACACCGTGGAAACCTGGACCATGACCGGCGCGGACTTCCTCGCAGCACTCGAGCACTCGCTGCAAATCAGCGACGAGTGTAATCACAGCTACGAGCTTCAGCAAGCCTACGTGGCAGCCGGCCATACCGAGCAGGAGGCGCAAGACAAGTACAAGTGGCGCGATGACTCTGGCAGCGTTCTCTCCTTTGGCGGCATCAACGTGACGATTGATTGGACGCAGCCCGAAGGCAAGCGCATTGTGAGTGCCACACTCACCAAGGACGGCAGTACGCTCGACCCCGCCAAGACCTATACCGTCGCCACCAACAACTACATCATTACCAACACGACCGACTATCCCACCTTTGCACACGCCACCAAGTACACCGAGTGGGGCACGTGCGAGGCGGCGCTGAGGGCGCTGATTGGGCAGAACGGCGGGGAGAGCAAGATGGCCGGGCTCGCCGGCACCATCGGCTTCGGCTCCGCAGCCGTGGACCCCACGCCCACACCGGCCCCGACGCCTAAGCCCTCGCCTAAGACGGACACGACGACCACGAAGGTCATCACCAAGAAGACGACCGGTAAGCTCGCCGCAACGGGAGACCGCACGCTGGCAGTAGTTGGCGCGTGCCTTATCGGCGGCGTCATCGTCATCATGCTCGGTATTATTTGGAAGCGTCGACGCTAAGCTACACCGCCGGGCCTTACAGCCCCGCCGCGTAAACCTTATATCGAGCACAGAAGCCCGTCCGAATTTGATCGGACGGGCTTCTTGGTGGGTATCATGGTTGAACGATCATTAGGAGGTTTTCCCTACATGGAATTGTTTGAGCCGATTCTTCATTTCTTTGAGCAACGGTGGGTCCACAACATCATCTGGGCCGTCATCTTGGCGATAGGCACCGCCGTCGCCGCCAAGGTCGTATCCAAGACCCTGAACCATCTGCTTAACCGAGACGATAACCCGCTTCCGGCATCGAGTATCTTCATCAACATCGCGCGCGCCGTCATCTGGATGATTGGCGGCAGCTTTATCCTCGACAACTGTTTTGGCATTAACGCAAACGCGCTTGTCGCCGCTCTTGGCGTCGGCGGCATCGCCATCTCGCTCGGCTTTCAGGACACGTTATCAAACCTTATCGGCGGCATGCAGGTGACCTTTATGGGCATCATCAAACCCGGCGACAATATCGAGGTCGGCGGCGTATCCGGCGTTGTCCAAGACATCACTTGGCGCCATACAACGATTGAGGATGCCTGTGGGCAGACCATCATCGTCCCCAACTCAAATATCTCCAAGAACACGCTCGTGCACCTCATGCCCTTTGGGCGTGTGGCTGTGCCCGTTGCCGTAAAGGACACGTCCAAGTGGGCCTCGCTCGACGCACTGGCAGACGAGCTGACCAGCGCCACCAAGACCGCCGTGCTTCCCATCTCGAGCTTTGACAAGGAGCCCTATGTGCTCTTTAGCGAGATCGGCGACTTTGGCATCAAGGGCAAGATCATCTTTATCGTCAGCGACGACAACACTACTTTCACGGCAGCCGACGCCTGCATCCGCGCCATCGCCCCCATCATCGCCTAAACCACCGCAAAGGGGACAGGCATCTTTGTAGTGGTTTTCATTCGTGGTACCATGGTTCATATCGTTGTTTAAACGACTAAGGGAGTAGACACCATGGAAGAGGCCTATCGTCAAGCACGCAAGCGCGGCGAGCAGGGACGCCGTCGCGCCATCAGCCAAAGCGAGCATCCATACCTTACGGACCTCGATAGCTTGGTTGCTCAACTCCCCTTAGGTCAGCGAGAGAATGTCGGCCTAAGGGATATTCCGCTCGAAATGGTCGTCGGCACGGTCACCAAAGGCCGTCAGTCCGCCTTTTCATGCAACTTTATGCCCCTGCTGCCGTTTAACACCGAGTTCGCCCGCAAGTGGTCCAACCTCTACGACATCCAGGTAACCGAGGGCTATCGCGACCCCATCATCGTCACCGAGTTCATGCATCGGTTCTATGTCCAGGAAGGCAACAAACGCGTCAGTGTCCTCAAATTCCTGGACGCCCCGACAGTTTCGGCCAAGGTCACCCGTCTCTACCCCGGCACATGGGATTCCGTCGAAAGCCGCCTGTACGGTGAGTTCTGCGCGTTTTGGCGCGTCTGCCCCCTATACGAGATCGAGTTCTCGCGTGAGGGAAGCTACGAAACGCTCGCCAAGATGCTCGGTCAGAACCTTATCGAAAAATGGCCGCAGAAAAAGGTCGACTACCTGCGCCACACCTTCCTGCTCTTTAAGCGTGCCTACCTTCGCGCAGGCGGCGATCACCTGGACATTACGCCCGCCGACGCCATGCTCGTGTACCTCAATGTGTACAACCAGGACCGCCTGCTGGATACGCCGACGGATATCGTCGTAAACCGCCTGTGCAAGATTTGGCGCGAGCTGGTCATTGCCGGCAAAAATGACGAGGACAAGGTCGATCTCGTCGAAGCGCCGAGCGTCGACGAGGAGGAGACGCCCGCCAAGTCCACCTCCGGCGTGCTCAACTTCTTTATGGGCAAGACCGTCTACTCGGCGGCCAACCCCCTGCGCATCGCCTTTATCCATGAGTTCCCCTGTGCGGCGTCGAGCTGGGACAGTCTGCACGACCAAGGACGTCAGTATCTCGATGAGCACTTTGACGGTATCGTGCGCACCGAGGCGTTCGAGGACTGTCACGATCCGGACGTGTTCTACGCCGCCGTGGAAACGGCTGTCAAACATGGAGACAACGTCATCTTCTCGACCTCGCACCGCCTGATGGAATACACGCTCAGAGCTGCCGTTGAGTATCCCCAGGTTCGGTTCCTTAACTGCTCTATCGGCCTTCCCCACCAAAGCGTTCGTTCGTACTTTGGCAAGATGTACGAGGCCAAGTTCCTCCTGGGCGCCCTTGCCGCCAGCATGGCGGACAACCATCGCATCGGCTACCACGCGTCGGTCTTCGCATCCGGCGCGCTCAGCGAGATCAATGCCTTTGCCATCGGCGCCTCGCTGCTCGACCCCCGCGCGCAAATTATCCTCACCTGGGGCGATGTGCCCGCCGGCGGTCTTGCCGAGGCCATGTGCCGCGAAGGCGTGAGCGTCATGACCGGCGCTGACATGTCAAAGTCGCTCGAAGACCCCACGGCCTACGGACTCCACCGCCTGGTCGATGGCAAGGTTTCCGGCATCGCCATGCCGGTATGGAACTGGGGCCGTTACTACGAGCTCATCGTTCGCAGCCTTCTGCACGGCACGTGGGACGAGACCAGCGATGACAACCAAGTGCGCGCCGTCAACTACTGGTACGGCATGAGCTCCGGCGTTATCGACATCCGTTACGCTCCGGGCCTACCCTACCAGACGCGCAAACTCGTGCAGTTGCTCCGCAACGGCATTGTCGAGGGATCCATCAACCCCTTTGGCGGCGAGCTCCACAG
The DNA here is from genome assembly GCA_902495085.1 of uncultured Collinsella sp. Lineage (GTDB taxonomy): Bacteria > Actinomycetota > Coriobacteriia > Coriobacteriales > Coriobacteriaceae > Collinsella. The sequence continues at coordinate 9,270 of CABUWA010000052.1, forward strand.
CCAGAACGGCGTGGTACAGATCGAAGGCTTCCCTCCGCTGCCGAGCACGCAGATTGTCGAGATGAATTGGCTGGCGGATAACGTGGTAGGCACCATTCCGCAGCTCGACGATGAGCCGAAAGTCCCTGCCCTATGAAAATCCTTGCCATAGCCGATACCGAAGAACGATGCCTTTGGGAGTGCTTTCGCAAGGAACGCTTTGAGGGAGTCGACCTGATTTTGTCCGCCGGCGATCTGGACCCGGACTATCTTGAGTTTTTGGTTACGGTCATCAACAAACCGCTCATCTACGTACGTGGCAATCACGATGACCGCTACGCACGTCATGCACCGGGCGGATGTATCTGCGTGGAAGACAGTGTGTACACGTACCGAGGGATTCGCATTGCGGGCCTTGGCGGGTCCATGCGTTATCGCGACGGCGCCAACATGTACACCGAGCGCGAGATGGCCAGGCGTATGCGCAAGCTGTCCCGTAAAGTGAGGATGGTCGGCGGCTGCGACATTCTGCTTACCCATGCACCCGCCGCCGGTATGGGTGATCTGGACGATCTGCCGCATCGAGGGTTTGAGTGCTTTAACACGGCGCTTGAGTCCTGGGGGGCCGACTACATGGTGCATGGGCATGTACACCAAAGCTATGGTCGCGACTTTCAACGCGAGCGGCAGCATGTGTGTGGAACGACGATCATCAACGCCTGCGGCTATACGCAGTTTGAGCTCGACCAGACGCGCTACCCCATCCGTGGCTGGCAGGCGGCCTGGCTCAATTCGCAAACCATGCGCCGCGAGCTCAAGCGCCACGATGCCATCGAGTCCTCAACAGCCAGAACACCCTGGTAACCACCATAAAGGGGACACCGTCCCCTTTATGGTGGTTTTGACGCGATAGCAAGAAACCCGGTCCCGCACAGGGCAGAACCGGGTTTCTTTAGCAATGCTTGCTTTGCTCAGGCAGTAACCGTTAGTTACTCAGCCAGGAAGTCGCGCTGGATAGCGGGATCGACCTTGACGCCAGGGCCCATGGTGGAAGACACGGAGATGGACTTGACGTACTTGCCCTTAGCAGAAGAGGGCTTGACGCGCAGGATCTCGGTATACAGGGCAGCGTAGTTCTCGACGAGCTGCTGCTCAGAGAAGGACTTCTTGCCCAGGGGCACGTGGCAGATGCCGTAGCGGTCGGCGCGGTACTCAACGCGGCCAGCCTTGAGCTCGGAGACCATCTTGGCGACGTCCATGGTCACGGTGCCGAGCTTAGGGTTCGGCATGAGGCCACGGGGACCAAGGATCTTACCGATGCGGCCAACCTTGGCCATCATGTTCGGCGTAGCGATAGCGGCGTCGAAGTTGATCTCGCCCTTCTGGATCTGGGCGACGAGCTCGTCGGAACCGATGATGTCGGCGCCGGCAGCCTCGGCCTCGCGGGCCTTCTCGCCCTCGGCGAAGACGGCAACACGAACGGTCTTGCCGGTGCCGTGGGGCAGGGAGATGGAACCACGGATGTTCTGGTCAGCCTTACGAGTATCGATGCCCAGACGGAAGTGGGCCTCGACGGTCTCGTCGAACTTGGCGGTGTCGAGCTCCTTGATGAGCTTGGCAGCCTGAAGGGGGGTGTAGAGCGTGGCGCGGTCGATCTTCTCGGCAGCGGCGTTATAGCTCTTACCATGCTTAGCCATGTGCATTACCTCCTGTGGTTAAACGGGCGTGAGCCCTCCCACATCGTATCGTGTGCCCTATTGCACACATTTAACGGGCGCCCCGGTCGGAGCACCCGTCGTTACCATAAGAAATTACTACTCAGCGATGGTGACGCCCATGGAACGGGCGGTACCGGCGATGATCTTCTTGGCGGCGTCAATGTCGTTGGCATTGAGGTCCGGCATCTTGATCTCGGCGATCTTGGTGAGCTGCTCCTGGGAGAGCTGACCAACCTTGTCGGCCTGGGGCTTAGCGGAACCAGACTTGAGGTTCAGCTCCTTCTTGATGAGGTGAGCCGCCGGCGGGGTCTTGGTGATGAAGGAGAAGGACTTGTCCTCGTAGACAGAGATCTCAACGGGGATGATGTCGCCCTTCTTGTCCTGCGTCTCGGCGTTAAAGGCCTGGCAGAACTGCATGATGTTCACGCCAGCAGCGCCCAGGGCGGGGCCGACGGGAGGAGCGGGGTTAGCTGCGCCAGCAGGAATCTGGAGCTTAATGACGTTGGCAACCTTCTTCTCAGCCATGGTCATTCCTTTCGAATCACGAGTGTGAAGTACTTGCTATATCGTAAGCACGCACGTGTTAGAAGCACTCCTGAGATGAGCAGTCACAGAAGAAGCACGCTCGCGCGAACGGACGAAAACTTAAGCGATGACAGCGACCTGGTTAAAGTCGAGCTCGACCGGCGTCTCGCGGCCAAAGATCATCAGCGTGACCTTGAGCTTGCCAGCCTCGGTGTTAACCTCCGAGACCTTGCCATCAAAGTCGGTAAGCGGGCCATCGGTGACGCGGACGGACGTGCCGACCTGAATATCAACCGAGGTACGCTTGGGCGAATCGCCCTTACCGGGACGACGAGTCATCTTGTTGTACTCGTC
>CABUWA010000053.1 GCA_902495085.1 uncultured Collinsella sp.
ATCGCCGATATGATCGCCGGCAATGCCGACGAGGAAGGCGTGATGATGGCGTTCATCACGCTCAACATGGTCGAGATTTTCCACTGCTTCAATATGCGCAGCCGTCGTGCGTCGCTGTTCACCATGAAGAAGCAGAACAAGTGGCTGTGGGCTTCCGCCGCGCTGGCGCTGGTGCTGACGGTGATCGTAACCGTGCAGCCGACGCTTGCCGAGATGTTCTTTGGCCCCGTGACGCTTGAGCTCAAGGGCGTTCTTGCCGCGCTGGGTCTGGCCTTCCTGATCATCCCGCTTATGGAGATCTACAAGGCGATCATGCGCGCGGTGGAGAAGGAGTAGGTCGAAAGGCCATCCTTCCCACCGGCCCGACCGCCTGCGGGGTTTCTTCTTCGCTAGTCCTCGCGCTTCGCGCTGCGGGATCGCTCAGAAGAAACCCCTCCCGGCGGGCGGGCCTTCGGATAACCTCTCGGGACCATGAGCTGAGGGAAAGTATGTGAGTCGGTCGAGCGGTTGCTCGACCGACTCTTTTTTGTGGGTAAAATACCTGCTCAGTTGTGATTTATGGTGCTGGGAGGCGCTTGTGGGCAAGGCTAAGGCTAAGGCGAAGAAAAAGACGACGGGGGCGCGGGCTAAGCGCGATCGTCGTCGGAAGCTTGCGACCGAGGCCCCCGCGTCTGCTGAGGAGCTGCTGGCAAGCGTGCCGGGACTCGATGCGCTGCAGGATGTTCCGGCGTTTGATGACCTGCCGGTCGATGAAACCCAGCAGACTGCCTTTGATGATTTCTGCGCACATGCCGAGGAGCCCGAGCAGATGCAGCTCGGTGCCGTGGTACGCCTGGATCGCGGGTTTCCGCTGGTGGCCACTGCCGACGACACCTTTCGCGCCGAGCATGCCGTGGGGTTTGCCAAGTCGCGCGGCGAGGACGAGGTCCTGCTGCCTGCCGTGGGCGACCGTGTGGCGGTGCGCCGCGCTCCCGGGCACGATATGGGCGTGATTGAGTACGTGCTGCCGCGCCGTACGAGCTTTGAGCGTTGGCGCGGCCGCGCCCGTGGAGAGCGCCAGGTGCTCTGCTCCAACGTGGATAGCGTGCTAATCGTGCAGGCGCTCGGTGCCGGTGAGGTGCTGCTCGACCGCGTGGCGCGCTCGCTGGTGTTGGCGCTCGACTGCGATGCCGAGCCAGTGGTGGTGCTCACCAAAGCTGACCGCTGCGATGCCGAGGAACTCGAGCGCGATTTGGACCGCGTGCGCCGCCTGGTGGGTCCGGACGTGCGCGTGATCGTGACGTCCTCTGCCGAGGGCCGCGGCCTGGACGAGGTCCGTGCCTGCGTGCCTGCCGGGAGCTGTGCCATGATTCTGGGCGAGTCGGGTGCCGGCAAGTCGACGCTGCTCAATGCACTGCTGGGCCACGATACGTTGGCGACCGGCGGTGTGCGTGAACGCGACGACCAGGGCCGTCACACTACCGTCGCGCGCGTGATGGTGGCGCTGCCGGGCGACGCCGGCGTGATCGCCGATGCTCCGGGCCTGCGCAGCCTACCGCTCGTGGGTCACGAGCGAGGTCTGGCGCGCGCTTTCCCCGAGATTGTCGAGGCATCGCGCGCGTGCCGGTTTGGCGATTGCACACATACCCATGAGCCGGGCTGCGCCGTTCGCGAGGCCGAGGACGCCGGGCAGATCGACAGCCTACGGCTGGAAACGTTCCAAAACTTGGCGTCATCCATGCGCGTGAGCGCTCAAATGCTCGATCCCGATGTTCATCTGTAATTGATTTTTCCTATGACAGCCGTCTCCCAACTGTTCAGGAGACGGCTTTTTTGCTGCGGAAAAGCCTCGAAACATGCAGTTTGCTGACGTGCTGACCAAAACCTTGCCACGAGCTTGACGGGCTGGTCAGCTTTTGGTCAGCGATTGGTTTGACATCGAAAACCAAGATTGCGATTGCGCCGCTTTGCACTCTGACCGCCCAGACAATGGTGGTACGGGCATTCGCCCGGCACTGCCATGAGAGGAGCGGCCGTGAACAAGAGCAAGCGCATCGCCATCAGTCTGGTCGCGGGCGTGCTCGCTGCTCTGCTCTGCATGGTTTACGGCTCGTCGATCCGCTCGCAAGCCGAACAGGTCCAGGCTGAGACCTTGGCCAAGTACGGTGGCGATCGCGTCGAGGTATGCGTCGCGGCGCGCGATATCGATGTGGGCGAGACCCTCGATGAGACCAATGTCATAACCCAGGAATGGCTGACAAGCCTGCTGCCGCGTGACGCGGTGACCGAGCTGCGCCAGGTGCGCGGCGACGTGACGACTTCGCGTATTCCCAAAAACGCCGTGATCTGCAATGTCTACACCAAGGCCGAGAGCCACAAGCTCGAGGTGCCTAAGGGCAAGGTTGCCGTTTCGGTGGCGGTCGATGCCGAGCACTCGGTCGGCGGCGCCACGGGCGTGGGCAGCTACGTGGATGTGTATGTGCAAAAAGACGGCGTAACCGATCGGCTGTGCGGCGCGTACGTAATCGATACCAGTGAGGATTCCGGTGCCACGCGCGAGGGCAAGATCGAATGGGTGACGCTGGCGGCTGACCCCGAAGACGTCAAGGAACTGCTGGGAGCTTCGGGCAAGGGAACGGTCAGCTTGACGATTCCCGCCACGGCGCGCGGCAAAAAGAGCGGAGGCGACGAGTGATGAAGGCGATCTGGCTTGCGTGCTGCGCGTGCGGCGATTACGGGCTGTTGCAGCGGGAAGTCGAGGGCCGTGATGCGGGTGCACAGGTGCTTCGCGTGGGTGACCTGGACGGGCTGATTTCCATGGCGCGGGCGTTTCCGTCGCGCCGCGGGGCTGCCATCATCGCGGCGTCTCTGTTTGATACCGAAGATGTGCGCAAGACTGTTGCGCGCCTGACGGCCGAAGGCCGCGTGAGTCGCGTGGTCGTGTTGATAGAAGCACTCGATCCGTCGGATATCGAGGGGCTGTTTCGCGCAGGGGCGACCGAGGTCATCGCTGCGCACAGTATATGCGGCAACGGGCGCGCGGGCGAGGGAGCGGTTGATTCCGATCGGCACATGACGATTGAGCCCGATGCTTTTGTTGATAGGGAACCCGGGGCGCCTCGCGCTACAAGAGGCCCGCGTGTTGATGATTATGGAAAAGCGGAAGCCGAGCATGGTCGGCGCCCCCGGAACCCCCTTGTATACGATGACGCTGGAGGGCCGGCGCAACATGCTGGCGATTCCCCGGCTGTACATATGGGATACGTGCACGGCGTGAATCTGGCGGATGAACTCGACGAAGTTGAGGGCTTTGCCGGGCGCGGCGAGTTGTCGCTGATGCAGCATGAGCAGATTGCACGGAACGAGCCTGCCTCGCAGATCGAACAGGCTGCCATGCCGGCTTGGACGCAGCGTGTGGTTGCGGCGGGGGAGACGGGGACGCTGTCACCGACGCCCGCTCCGCCGCCTCCGATGCCGCCGGCAGACGCTGCCGCTCCGCAGCATCGAGCTCCGGTCATCTGCGCCATTTCGGGTTCGGGCGGTTGCGGCAAGTCGACGATCGTTGCCACCATGGCACACGCATCGTCGCTGTTGGGCTTGCGTGCCGCCGTGCTCGACCTGGACCTGATGTTTGGAAACCTTTACGACTTGTTGGGCGTCGATGCTCCGCGCGATATGGCGGCACTTATCGAGCCGTCGGCGGCGGGCGCGCTCACCGAGCCGGATATCGTAGCCACATCGATGCGCGTGGCGCCGGGCGTTACGCTCTGGGGTCCCGTCGCGGCGCCCGAGCAAGCCGAGCTCATGGCACGTCCGGTGGAGCTACTGCTTGATGTTCTGCGTCGCGAATCCGACGTGGTCTTTATCGATACCTCGGTCTTTTGGGGCGACGCCGTGGCGGCTGCGGTGGCGGCGAGCGACCGTTGCCTGGTCGTTGGCGATGCGGCGGTGTCGTCCGCGACATCGGCGTCGCGCGTCATTGAACTGGCAAGTCGAGTAGGTGTGCCGCGCACGCGCATGAGCGCCGTGTTCAACCGGTTCGGTGCGCGCGGGGCAGACGAGGACATCGCCATGCGCTTTGAGATTGCCTGTGCGTTGAGCTCCAAGATTCGTATCGCCGATGGCGGGCAGGATCTCGCCGCGCTCATGGCGTTTGGGCGCGCTGACGAAGCAGTGGGGCAGACCAGCGCTTTTGCGTCCAGCGTGCGCGAGGCCACGCGCGAGATGCTCGTGGAACTGGGGTGCGCCGTCGGCCCTTGGAGCGATATGGTCGCCGACCGTGCAACGCGTACCGAGCGCCCGCGTATCCGCCTTCCCTGGTCGCGCGAGGGTGATTCGCGATGAGTTTGCAAACAAGGATTAAGGCTGCCGGCGCTGCAGCGGCGACAGCGCCTGTAGATGCGGGGCGTCGCCGCGCGGTGAAACGACGCACCAAGCGCGCCGTGATGGACCGCATGGGTTACGACGAAGTGGCGCGTATCAGCGCCTATATCAACCCGGCGCTTGCCCGCTCGGAATTGCGTCCCGCGGTGGAGGCGGCGCTCAACGTGGAGGAAGCGACCGACCTGGCGACGCCCGAGCGCGAGACCATCATCGACGAGATTTTGGATGACGTGGTGGGCTTGGGACCGTTGCAGCCGCTCATCGAGGATGACACCGTTACCGAGATCATGATCAACGGCTGCCGCTCGGCTTTCTTTGAACGTGGCGGCGTCTTGTACCCCATCGAGCATGCGTTTGAGGATGATGAGCAGATCCGTGTGCTTATCGACCGCATCATCTCGCCACTTGGCCGTCGTATCGACGAGCGCAGCCCCATCGTCAACGCCCGCCTCAAAACGGGCTATCGCGTCAACGCGGTGATCCCGCCTGTGGCGATTGACGGACCGATTCTCACCATCCGAAAGTTCTCGGACCGCATTTGCTCACTGGACGAGCTCGTGGGGCTGGGGTCGCTGCCGCTTTGGTATGCGCAGCTGCTGTCGTGCGCGGTGTCGCTGCGACAGGACCTGGCGGTTGCGGGAGGCACTGGATCTGGTAAGACCACCCTGCTCAACGCGTTGTCATGCGAGATTTCCACCGGCGAGCGCATCGTGACGATCGAGGACTCTGCCGAGCTCAAGTTTGCGCATCATCCGCACGTGGTGCGCCTGGAGGCGCGCGAGGCTTCAATTGAGGGCGAGGGCGCGGTGACGATCCGCGACCTGGTGACCAATGCCCTGCGCATGCGCCCCGACCGCATCGTGGTGGGCGAGGTGCGCGGTGCCGAGTGCTGTGACATGTTGCAGGCCATGAACACGGGCCACGACGGGTCGCTCACCACACTTCATGCGGGTTCAGAACAGGAGACCGTGGTGCGTCTGACGTTGCTTGCACGTTATGGCATCGATCTGCCGAGCGAGCTCATCGAGGAACAGATTGCCATGGCGCTCGACGGCATCGTGATGTCCGAGCGCCACGCCGATGGCAGGCGTTTCGTCTCCTCGTATTCGGGGGTGCGTCGCGCCGCGTCGGGCGGCGTAGAGCTCGAGCGCTATGTGACTTTCGATGCCGCCGAGCGCACCTGGACGCTTGACCGCGAGCCGCCGTTTATCGCAGAAGGCCTGCGGTCGGGGACGCTCACACAAGAGGAGGTGGACGAATGGAGGTCGCTGTGCCCCTCGTCGTAGGGGGTTTGGCAGGGTTTTCTGTTGCGACGGCGTGCGGGGCGGAACCTCGTGTGCCGCAGGTGCCGCCGGCGGAGCTGGCGCGTCAGGCGCTCGAGACGGTGGCAGAGAGGCTGCCGCGTGAGCTGGTGGAAAACGATCTGCTGAAAAAGATCGCCCGTTCGTGGACATCGCTGGCTCCGGCGCATCGCCTTGGCCTCGTGATCGAAGATGCTTCGGGGCGTTTGGCGTTTCTGCTGCTATCGAGCGGTGTCTGCTGCGTTTTACTAACGATGGTGTCGTTATCGCCACTCGGATTTGCCTTGGGACTTGTTGCTCCGATTGCCGTTGGCGCCGCTCGGGACGGCTTTGAGAGCCGGCGCGAGCAACACGATGCAGAAGAGGCCATGCCCGAGGCGTTTACCGCACTTTCCATGTCGCTTGCCTCGGGACATTCGCTGGCCCAGGGCATGCGCTTTGTGGGCGCTCATGCGCAAGAGCCGGTACATACCGAGTTTTTGCGGGTGGCGGCGGCGATCGATTGCGGCATCTCGGCGACCGACGCGCTCGATGACTTGCTCGTGCGCATCGACGCCCCCGGCCTTTCGCTTGTGACCTTGGCGCTTAAGGTATCTCAGCGCACCGGCGCTCCGCTTGCCGACTTACTGTCCGAGGCGTCGAGCATGGTGGGGGAGCGCATTGAGCTCAAGCGCCGCCTGGATGTCAAGACGTCGCAGGCTCGCATGTCGGCGCATATGGTCGCGGCGATGCCGGCGGGCATGTGCGCGGTGTTGGCGCTGCTTTCGGCAGATTTTCGTCGCGGTCTTGCGACGCCTGCCGGCGCGGGCGCTGTGGTGCTGGGCCTTGCCCTCAACGCCGTTGCCCTGGTGGTTATCCGGCGCATTATGCGGGTGGAGCTATGAGCGCCCCGGTTGCAGTTGCGGCTTGCCTGTGCGCCCTGAGTGTATTTATCGCGACGGGTTTGGATCGGGCGGATGCACGCAAGATCGCAGGGGCCTGCAAGCGCGAGACGGTGCTGGTCGCTGTCGCGGGTCGCTCGGTGGTCGATGCTCTGACCGCGCGAGTGAAGGGCGCGGTTGGAGCGGGCGGCCCGGCGCGAGTGTCGCTCGGCGAAGTGTCCGAGATGATCGATGTTGTGCGCTTGGGTCTTTCGGCCGGTCTTTCGTTTGATGCGGCGCTTGAGATTTTCTGCGCCAACCGTCGGTCAGTGCTGGCTCTTCGTCTTGAGCGGGCCTGCATGGCGTGGCAGGTGGGCGTGGGCACGCGTGAGGACGAGTTGTTGGCCGCCGCGCGCGACCTGGACGTGCGAGCGCTCGAGACCTTTGCCATCACGGTGGGGCAGGCGCTCGCCCTGGGTGCCCCACTTGCCGAGACGCTGGCCGCTCAAAGTCGCGAGATCCGTGCGGCTCATCGCGCCGCGGTCGAGCGCGAGATCGAGCGCGCGCCTGTCAAGCTGCTGATTCCCACCGGCACGCTCATCTTGCCGGCGTTGCTTCTGTCCATATTGGGCCCGCTGCTGGGAGCAGGCGGGATGATGTAGGGAGGAATACATGAACACGATGGTCGAAGTTGCTGACAAGGCTTGGAACTGGGCTTTTTGCCGGGCGATCCGCGCTCGCCAGCATGCCAAGGAGCTGTTGCGGGAGGAGAGCGCGCAGGGTACCACCGAGTACGCCATTTTGGTGGGCGTGCTTGTGGTGATCGCGATTATTGCCATCGTTGCATTTAAAGGCAAGGTCCAAGATCTATGGAACGCTATCAGCGAGGGCATCAACAGCCTGTAGAGGGCGAGCGCCCCATCGGGGTGCTGCTGGTGTTTGCTTGCCTGGCCGTGGCGATAGCGGCGGTGCTTTGGGGGCTTAACGCCGCGCGGCAGCAGCGTCCTGGGGCCGCCTTCGATTCAGGTTCAGATTCGGCGGTGGCGTCTCAAAAAGATGAGATGCGAGATGCGGACGATTCGGATGTCGCTGTCACGGCGCAAACCTTTCTGCGGACGCTCGACAAGCGGTCTGGCACTGCGACGGATTCGCCTGAGGATAACGCGATTGCGGTCCGGCTTGCATGGTCCGAGGACCGACCGATGACCGAAGCGGCGGCGGATATGCTGCGTGCCTATCGCGAGGTACCCACGGCACAACTTGCTCTGAGCGGCTATCTCGACATCAAGGGCAACGTGTGGGGCGCTATCGTGCGTGACGGACGCGGCTGGGTCGATATGGTGACGGTTGCCGCGGATACCGGCGATGCTTCGTGTCGTCTGCGCGCCGTGCGCCTGGTCCCGCAAACAATAAGCTCAAAGGAGGGATCGTGAAATGTATGGCGTTCTGCGTGAAGAGGTTGCCCAAGCGACTGTGGAATACGCCATCGTCACGGTGGCGCTGTTATCGATCGTGCTGGCGATCGCGGGGCTTTGGCGTGCTGGCACCGATGGGCGCTTGGCGGCGCTGGTTGAGCGAGCGGCATCCCATGGCGTTGCCTCGACGTCGGTTATCGACGCCGCTGCGGGCGCTAAGGACATTGCGTTGTATTGATATCGCGCGCGAGGACCGGGCGCAGTCTACGGTCGAGGTCGCTTTTTTGCTGCCGACGTTTCTGACGCTCATCCTTCTCGCACTGCAGCCGGTGTGCCTGCTCTATACGCGCGCGGTCATGGAGTCTGCCGCCGCCGAGACCGCGCGGCTCATGACCACGACGACGGCGGAGGACGACGATCTTAAGGAGTTCACCCGCCGCCGGCTTGTCGCAGTGCCCAACGTTTCGATTTTTCATGCCGGCGGGCCGTTGTCGTGGGATATCGAGCTTGGCCGGGCCGGTGCGGGTGGCGTCTCGTCCGTGTCCGTTTCCGGCGAGGTCAAGCCGTTGCCTGTGATCGGTGCGTTTGCGCAGGCTATGGGTGGTACCGCCGAGGACGGCTACGTTGAGCTCAAGGTCGATGTCTCGTATCAATCGCGTCCCGAATGGCTGGAGGGAGATTATGATTCGTGGATTGCTGCATGGGATTAAGCGTTTCTGGTCTAGACGCGTTTTGACGCGCCGTCCGAGCTGCCATCGCAAGCGAGGCGGCTTTATGGGTCGAGCCGGTATCGACCTGTTTATCGAAGACGGTGCCTATACCACGCTTTCTTCTGCCGTGGTCATCCTAGTGGTGCTCACGTTGTTGTTTTCGTCGACCGCAGCGATATGGAGCATGTCGCGTGCCGGGGATACCCAGGTGGCGGCCGATAGCGGCGCGCTGGCGGGTGCCAACGTAGTGTCGTCCTATCACACGGCTGCCACGGTGGTTGATGCGAGCATCTTGAGTCTGGGACTGGCGGGGTTTGCCACGATCGGGACGGGCCTGGTCGCCATCCTCATCCCGGGTGCCGAACCAGTTGCCGGCAATATGGTCGACACCGGGATTGAGATCATTAAAACGCGCAACAAGTTTGCCAAAAGCGCATCGGAAGGCTTACAGAAAATCGAGACGGCTCTGCCGTATCTGATTGCCGCGCGTGCCACGCAGGCGGTGTCGGCGCAGGATACCGATAGTGTGACCTATACCGGTACGGCGCTTGCCGTGCCCAGGACATCCGAATCGGACTTCGCCGCGCTCAAAGGGTCAGAGATCTCGACCGATACCATTAAAGACACATCAGATGATTTAGAGCGTGCGGCCGAGGAGCTGCGGAAGGCTTCTGAGGACACGGCGAAGGCTAAAGAGCGCGCTTGGCTGGCGGATTGTGGCGGGTCTGACAAGGGCTCGGTCAGCAGCTGTTCTTGCATGTGGGAGCGTGTGAAAAGTCTAACGGATCTCTCTGGTGCTCAAAATCCGCATTACGTTTCGAGCGTTACGTGGGAACCGCAAGTGGCGCTCGATCGCGCGAAGGCCTACTATCGCCAGCGCCTGGCAAATGAGAAACCGCTTGGCGAGGGTCCGGAAAAACAGGCAGATTCTGCTGCACGAAAGGTGTTCTTCGCTTATGCGAGCGAAGAAGTCGAGCGGGCATATATAACTGAAAAGGACGGCAAAGTTTCCGCCCGCATCCCTTTCCTTCCGCGAAATCCAGATGAGGCGCGGACGACTGAACTCTATACCGATGCGCGTTGGCCCACGAGTGAAGTAGATAAAGTTACCTATTTGCATTATGGGACTGACTGTCCAAATTACAAAAAAGGAAAGCCGGGTGGGCTGGCATCCGTCGCAGATTTTGACGGTCACGAAACGTGTAGCGAATGCCATTTCGGTGTGTCGTCTTTAGGGTACGTTGCGATTGCAACGACTTCTGTCGAAAGGGGCTTCGAGTACCACTTCGATAAGTTCAAAGAGGCCCTGGAAGACTACGTCGAATGCCGCAACAAAGAGCTTGAGCTCATGTGTCAGACCGAGGACGAGGCCGACCGTGCGGGCAATGCGTTTGACCAGGCCATCAAGGAGCTTTCCGGCGAGCGCCCGCGTATCGCCCCGCCCGGCCGCAACGGCGTGGTTGCCCTTGCGGTTTCGGGTGCCATTTCGAGCCCCGATGAGCTCAACTCTTCGTTTAACACGGCAGTCAGGCTTGGCGATCGCGGTGCTATCTCTGCCGCGGTGCTGGCGCCCGATGAAGCGACGGCGCAAAACGACGTGCTTTCGCGATTCTTCTCGACATTGAAGGAACGCTCGGGCGGCGTTGCCGGCGTGCTCGACGGCGTCATGGATGTTTGGGGACGGCTGCTCGTAGGATACGGTGATATCCAAGGTTCGGCCGACGAACTTATGGACGAGATGATTAAAGGCCTAGGAGGGGGCAGCGGCGCGTTGGGTTCCATCGCATCGTGGCTCGGCGATACCGTTTCGGCGTCCATGGCGGCGTTGGGTCTGGAACCGTGCGACTTGCGCCTGCGAAAGCCAGTGCTGACCGATTCCGCCAACGTCATTAAGAGTCCGGGGTCTGACATTGCTGGTCTCTCTCAAGCGCAAGACAAGCTGCGAAGTATTCCGTTGGGCGTGACCGATCCCAAGGCGCTTTGCGAGGCGTTGGAATATCAAGTCGAACGCACCATTAGCGGTACGGTGTTCACGCTTGCGGAGATTCCTCTGCCCGGCGGCGGCTCCATCCCACTCACCGTCGATGTCGCCACGCTGGTTGGCGCTCTGGGCGGTGGGTCGTAATGAGTATCCGCATGCGTCTGCGCGAGGAGCGCGCCCAAGCGACGGTGGAGATGGCGGTGGTTACGCCCGTTTTGCTGGTGCTGGCACTCATCGTGTACAACGTCATGATCTTTGCCAGCGCTGTCGCGCGCTTCGACCGCGTGGTACCCGACATCGTGTTGGCGCACGCCGTGGCGTCGGAGGGGGAGGGCGACGAAAGCTCTGCCGATGCCTCGGCGACGGTTCAGACTCAAATTCTGAATGCCATGGAAGGCTATGACTTGCGGATCGAAGTGTCGAGCGAGCAAGGCGCGGAGGCATCGGATGGTGGCCTGCTCTCCCTATCTGGTACGTTTAGGACCTACACCTGCACCATGCACTATGAGCCGTGGCCGACTTCTCTCAGCATCGCTGGCGTTTCGCTGGGGGCGCCGACAACGTTGTCGCACGAGCGCGCGGTGACGGTCGATCCATGGCGTCCGGGGGTGGTCATGTGACCGCGGTCTCGTCCTACATCGCCTACGCGCGGGCACTCAACAGGCTGGGTTGGACGCCGGCCGAGTTTGCGGTGGCGGAGTCGTTTGTCGTGCGCCTGCGCGGCATGCTGGGACGGCGTCCGGTTGCCGCCAACGGCCTGCCGCTCGTCATGGCGTTTCCACGCTGCTCTTCGGTCCATACGTGTTTTATGGCCTATCCCATCGACATCGCCTTCATCGATCGCGACGGCAATATCCTCGCGCGCTACGAAAACGTTTGTCCTTGGCGCATGTGCTCCTGCCCCGGCGCCTGGGCCGTACTAGAGCGTCCTTCAATCATTGTTTCGACCCCTGCTCTCCAACGCGTGCCGGCTTAAGGGACTGAGCGAAAAACTTCTTGCTGCCGGCTGATGCCTCTGACGTGCCGATTTATAGAACCGAGGCTGTGCTCAAAAACTTTTTTAAAATTCTCGGTTGACCGGAACGCGTCCTTGGTTATACTAATCAAGCCTTGAAACAAGGCACACCTCAAATGGCTGGGTAGCTCAGTTGGTAGAGCAGAGGACTGAAAATCCTCGTGTCAGGGGTTCGATTCCCTTCCCC
>CABUWA010000054.1 GCA_902495085.1 uncultured Collinsella sp.
ACCACCCTTAGTGGCCATACGGGCACGGAAGCCATGGGTCTTGGCACGCTTACGCTTATTAGGCTGATACGTACGCTTCATCTTAAGTTCCTCCTGCTGCATTTCGAGTGTCCGCGGGGACGCGGACGCAGATATAGACACGTGAGCTTGAAGATTGTAGGGAAATCAATGTTCAAATGTCAAGAAATCAAAGGTAAAAGGTTGCGCAGTTCACACGGTTCCCCCATAAGCCAAGCTCGATTTAGCGGCGCATGGCAACTTTTCACGATATTTCATCGAGTTTTCAACAGGTCATGTTGGCAATGTTGAGAACTTTTCGTCGGTTTTCCAAAGTTTTCAACAGGTTTTGAAAAGTTGTCGAAAGATGAGAAACATTGCACGGTGAGCTACTATTTGTTCGAAACCTTTTGGAAGATTGCGAGTGGCATGTCTGACGACTTTTACACCATGGTCGATTCCGGAGACCCGGCACCCGACAACGAGCACATCACCGGCGTGCGCGAAGAGCGTGCGGAAGGCGAGCAGACGACCACGCAGGGGCCGAAAGCCATGTACGCTGCGCGCATCGCCGTCTATGACGACATGTTGTCGACACCGCGTGTGATCGTCATTGATCCGCAAGATGTCCGCACGTATTTGGAAGAGACGACCAACACCGTCTACCAGTGCATGAAAGAACAAGGCGGCCATATCTCGCTCATGGTCATCCGCGAGATTGTCGAAAACTTTATCCACGCGCACTTTGCCGAGCCCATCATCTCGATTCTGGACGGCGGAGACACCATCCGCTTTGCCGATCAAGGACCAGGCATCGACGACAAGGAACGCGCTTTCGACTTTGGCGTTACCAGCGCAAACAGCAAGATGAAGCGCTATATCCGTGGAACCGGAGCAGGGTTTCCCATGGTGCAGGAGTATTTGGAAAACGCCGGCGGTGCCGTATCCATCGAGGACAACATGGGCAACGGCACCGTGGTTACGGTAAGCCTGAACCCTAAACGCGTGCAGGAAATCGAGCGTGCCGGCGGACGCGGCGCTGCCGTGCGGCCCGAGACGGAACAGCCCACATATCCCCTGCCGGGAGCTTTTGCGCAGCAGCCCATGGCAACGCAGCAGATGCAGCCCCCCGTGGGACAGATGCAGCAGCCCGGAATGCTACCTACACAAGAACCCCGGGCGGCATCGATGTCGATGCCGACAAACACGCCAGAGACCATGCCGCTGGCGGATCAGGATGCAGCAGCAATGCAGCAGGCGACGGGGGCGCCGGGTGGCCAGCAAATGGGCTATCAGCCGTACCAACAGGGATATCCATATCAGCAGATGCCGCCACTGGGGTATGGCCAGCAGTTCCCGCAGCAGTACCAGCAGGGATATCAGCAGCCGTACCAGCAGATGCCGCAGCAGCAGTACAACCCCTGGGCCCAGCAGATGCCTCCGCAGCCTTACCAACAGTGGCCTCAAAGTTTTCAACAGCAAATGCCGCCGATGCAGAGTTCTCAACAACCAGCAGCTCAAATGATGTATCCTAATGCAGCAAATCAGTATGCGCAGCCACAACCGGACGTGTTCGTAAGCGATCGCGGCAACGCCGCGCTGGGCTATCTGGCGCAAAATCAAGCGTGCGGTGCAACCGATCTGGCGAGGGCGTTTGGAAACTCGGCCCCCACTTGGTCACGCACGCTCAATGACTTGGCGCAGGCCGGCTTGGTCATCAAGCATGGCCAGAAATACCATCTGACCGAACTCGGCGCCGCTCGCGTGCGAGCTCAGAGCTAAAGAACGGGAGAGACAGTGGACGAGGAAGCAAGCATCATCCTGGGGGATGCCATCGCCTTTTGCCAGCGCGACGGCCAAGATGCACGCCTCATCAACATGCTGGGGCAATCGCGCGCCATAAGCCTGACCGAAGATACGCTCACGATCGAGGCCCCCTCGCGCTTTGCCATCGCGCAGCTCAAAAAGCATCAGCCGACCATTGAGGCCTATCTGGAAGAAATCGCCTTTGCACCGATTGCGCTCGACATCGTGGCACCGCAAGGCGCCGCGACGGAATCCGCTGCCGCGACGGCGCCCGCCACGGCTCCCGCCGCTTCCCCGGCGGTGCCGGCCTCCGCAGGCGACGTGCCGATAATCGAGCACCAGCACAGTGATGTTTCCCGTGAAACCATGGCACCGTTGCCGACCGCGGCGGCGACGTCAACGAACGCACCCGTCACGCACATGCCCATCGCTCACGACGCGGCGGCGGGCGCGGATTCGGGCATTGCAATCAAGAACACGCTCTCGGCCGATGATTTTCGTCGCATGATGAACCAGATGAAGGGCGGAGCGCCGACTAAATCCACGCAAGCTGCGACCCCCGCTTCACCCGTGCCAGCACCGACCGTGCCGGCCGAGCAGAATACGGATGGAGCCCCGCTCGCCGCGAACTCAAAATTTACCTTTGAGAACTTTGTCTACGGCCCCGAGAACAGCCATGCCTATCGCTCGGCACTCAAGTTTGCCGCCCTCGCGGACGAGCGCGGCACATGCACATCGCTGTTCATCTACGGCAAATCGGGCCTGGGCAAGACGCACCTGTTGCTTGCCATCAAAAACGAGCTCGCCGAGAAGTCGCCCGAGATCAAGGTCAAGTATGCCAACTCCCAGGCATACCTGGACGACCTGATGACCGAGTTCGACCGCCAAAAGAAGAGCAACGCCCCCATCATGCAGGCGTACCACGGCGTGGACGTGCTCATCATCGATGACATCCAAAACATCATCGGCAAGCGCGCGAGCGTGGACTACTTTTTCCAGCTCATGGACGAGTTCATCCGCAACAACAAGAAGGTCGTCATCGCGGCAGACCGCGCCCCCAAGGACCTGAGCATGGACGAGCGTCTGACCAGCCGCTTCAACGCCGGCATGCTCTGCCTGGTCGCAGAGCCCAGCTACGAGATGAAATACAAGATCTTGCAGCGCTATTACGAGAACACCATCGTCGCCGCTCCCGAGGCAGGCGACGACTCGCTGCTGGCGGCCTACGGGGGCGACGGCGGGCACCTGACCGATGAGCACTTTAAGCACATGGCCGAGGTCTCGGGCACCAACATCCGCGAACTCGAGAGCTTCTGCGAGCGCTGCGCCGGCGAGGCGGGCGACCGCGAGCGCGAGGGCGGGGAGCTCACCTTTGACGATATCGACGCCATCGCCAGCCAGTACTTCGACACATCGGCCAAAAAGATCAACGTGCAAACGGTTCAGTCCGTCATCGAAGAGCAGTACGGCGTGACGCACGAGGAGCTCATCGGCCCGCGTCGCAACGCCAATATCGCCAAAGCACGCCATATCGCCATCTACCTGGCCATCGAGATGTGTGAGATGACGACCACGGCGGTAGGCGCCGAATTTGGCAACCGCAACCACTCGACCGTCAGCACGAGCTACAAAAAGGTCCAGAAGATGATCCAGGAAGACCGCACCGTCACCGAAGACCTCAAGTCGCTGCGCGATAAAATTACACTGCGCTCGTAGGGAAATAGAGACACCTGTTGAAAACTTGTCGAAACCACGGGCATAAGGTGTCTAAAACCCAACCCGCGGTGATGAAAAGTTTTGCGCAGGTTTTGAACGTGGAAAACCACCCCTGTTGCACACAGGTTGCTGTCGATTCTCTTTCTGGGTCTGACCTGCGTCTTTGGGAGTAATCAACAGTTTCGTCAGTGCTATTACTATTATTAAGATATTTATATCTATAGAAAGGTATTAAAAGATGAAGTTCACCGTCAGCCAGAGCTCGCTTACACAAGCCATCGGCGTCGTTATGAAGGGTGTCGCTTCGGCATCCACCCTTCCCATCCTGTCGGGCGTGCTCGTCAAGGCGCAAGACGGCATCTTGGAATTCCAGACCTCTAACTACACCATCTCGATCCGTCATCGCATCGCGGCGCATGTCGAAGAAGAGGGCGAGATGGTTATCCCCTGTAAGATGCTCTCCAATATCACCAAGACTCTCCCCGATGCCCCGGTCACCTTTGAGCTGTCCGAGCGCCAGGTGCTGATCAGTTGCGAGAAGAGCTCGTTCCGCCTGAACACGCTCGATGCCAATGACTTCCCCGAGTTTCCGGCCTATGCCATCGAGAGCGCCGTGGAACTGCCGACCGATATCTTGTCCGAAATGGTCGGCCGCGTGTGGCGCGTCACCTCGACCGACAAGGCCCGCCCCATCCTGGGCGGCGTGCACATGAAGGTCGAGAACAACACCGTGCGCCTGGTGGCGACCGATTCCTTCCGCTTGGCCGTGTGCGATACGCAGGTCGAGACCTCGACCCTCGAGGGCTCCTTTGAGCTCAACGTTCCGGCCGACGCCTTTAACGACGCGCTGAACATCATGGCCAGCCAGGCGACCATCATGATCGGGGCTACCGACACCCAGGTCGTCTTCGAGGCCGGCAACACCACCTACGTGTCTCGCCGCATCGAGGGCGTGTACCCCAACTACAAGCAGCTCATCCCCGATTCGTGCGTGACGAGCGTCAAGATTGACGTCGCCGCCTTTAACGCCGCCCTCAAGCGCGTGGCCGTTATCGCGAGCGCCAACCCCGCTGTCAAGTTCGAGATCGATGTCGAGAACGGGCAGATGGGCCTGTCCTCCATTTCCAATGACCAGGACCTTGCGCAGGAGACGATCGATGTCGAGGCCGAGGGCGAGTCGGGTACCATCGCCTTCAACTACCACTACATCTTCGGCTGCCTCAATGCCCTGTCCAAGGAGAAGGAGATCACGCTGGAGCTCAAGAGCTACTCGCAGGCGGGCATCTTCAAGTCCTACGACAAGATCAACTACCTGTACCTGGTTATGCCGGTCCGCATCTAGCGCTGCGCCATGACCATGTTCGCCCGCGATCTTTCCGTCGCGCACTACCGCAGCTTCGATAGCTATCGCCTTGCTCTGGACGAGGGCGTGACGATACTTGCGGGACCCAACGCGGCGGGAAAGACCAATCTCATAGAGGCGCTGCAGCTGCTGACGAGCGGCGCCTCGTTTAGGCATCCGACCGCAGCCGAGCTCGTCCATGACGGCGTGGGCTCGTGCAAGGCCGAGCTGAGGCTCGAGGGCGACGGCCGCGTGCTTGATATGGGATTGAGCGCGGAGGACGGTAAACGCTCGTTTAGCCGCAACGGCAAGAGATGCTCTGCCGCCGGTGTGCGCGGGGTTCTGCCGAGCGTGCTGTTTTGCCCCGACCATCTGGACATGGTTAAGCGAGGCGCCAGTGTGCGCCGCGCCGCCCTCGATGACTTTGGCATGCAACTGAGCGCACGCTATGCCGATCTTGCGAGCACCTATGGGCGCTGCGTGACTCAGCGTAACGCCTTGCTCAAGGAGACCTGGTGCTGCCGCGAGATGCTCGGCGCGTGGAACGATTCGATTGCCCGCGCGGGCTCGGCCCTGCTCGTGCACCGGTTGGCCCTGCTCGACCGGCTGGCGGGCCATGTGCGCACTGCCTACGGGCAAGTGGCGTCCGGCGAGGCTGCCAACGTGGCCTATACGTCTACGCTGGGGGATTTGCCCCAGGTCGAGGATCGCGAAGAGCTGAAGGGCTGGGCGTACGAGCGCATGCTGGCTGCCCTTGATGAGCACGCCGACGAGGAAATTCGCCGCGGCGTGACGTTGGTGGGACCGCATCGCGATGAGATTGAGTTTACCGTAGCGGGTCGTTCCGCTCGTTCGTTTGCCAGCCAAGGTCAGCAGCGAACGTTGGTGCTGGCCTGGAAGGTGGCGGAGGTGGCCGTGGCTCGCGATGTCCTGGGCACCGCCCCGCTGCTGCTTTTGGACGACGTGATGAGCGAACTCGACGGCGAACGCCGCGGTGCTTTCCTGCGGCTGATCGGCGATGATATCCAGACGGTCATAACCACGACCAACTTGGGGTACTTTACCGATGACCTGCTTGATCGAGCCAAGGTGGTGAGCATGGGTGAGACGTGCTAATTACGAGCGCGAGAGCGAAACGGTCGCCTTCAGTGGGTTTTTAAACGCAGAGCGCCAGCGCATCCTGGCGGCCGCGACGCCTGAGCGCCGCGCGCAGATGGAGGCTGCCGAGGAGTCGCGCGCGGTCTATCGTGCGTGGAACGCGGTGTGCTCGGGCACGCGCGAGGGACGGCATGTGACGGGCCTGCGCTACCTGCCCGAGTCCAATGAGCTGCTGGTGTATCTCGACTCGCCCTCGTGGACGCAGGAAATGACGCTGTTGCGCGAGATCATTCGCGCGCGCATGGAGCGCGCCGGTGCGCATGTGGACGGCCTGGTGTTCAAAACCACCGCGCCCGGTCACACGCCGCCCGCCGCCAAGGAGCGCCTGCGCCCGGCGACGACCGAACGCCCGCCGGCCCCGCACGCCGACCTCAGCGATGCCGAGCGCACCGAGATTGAGCGCCAAGTGGCGCCCATCGAAGACCAAAAACTGCGCGAGGCCCTCGAGAACGCCATGAGAGCCAGTGCCGAGTGGGCCAAGGGCGTGCAAAGCAAAAAAGAGCCTTAAATCGCATCTGGTGGCCTTGTAGAGCCAAATACCCTCGTTCCCGAGGGTATTTTTTTACGATAAACTAGTAAGGCTGTACACATTTTCTTGACTGAAGGAGGACGTGTGGCAAACGAAAACGATTACGATGGCGGCGAGATTAAGATTCTCGAAGGTCTCGAGGCCGTTCGTAAGCGCCCGGGCATGTATATCGGCTCGACGAGCGCCAGCGGTCTGCATCACCTGGTGTGGGAGATCGTTGACAACTCCGTCGACGAGGCCATGGCCGGTTTCTGCACCGAGATCCAGGTGACGGTCCACGCCGACAACTCCATCACGGTCGTCGACAACGGGCGCGGCATCCCCGTCGACGAGCACCCTGTTAAAAAGATTCCGACGCTTGAGGTCGTTATGACGATCTTGCACGCCGGCGGTAAGTTCGACAACTCGGCCTATAAGGTCTCGGGCGGCCTGCACGGCGTGGGCATCTCCGTCGTCAACGCACTGTCCAAGCGCGTGGTCGTTCAGGTTCGTCGCGACGGCAACACCTACGAGATGGAGTTCTCGCGCGGCAAGACCGTCAAGAAGATGGAGGTCGTGGGCACCTCGGATTCGACGGGCACCACCGTCACCTTCTGGCCCGACGACGAGATCTTCGAGACCTGCATCTACGATTTCGATACGCTGCACAACCGTCTGCAGGAGACGGCGTTCCTCAATAAGAACCTCAAGATCGTGCTGACCGACGAGCGCGAGGCGACTCCCCACGTGGAGGAGTTTTGCTACGAGGGCGGCATCATCGACTTCGTCAAGTTCCTCAACGAGGGCAAGGACGTCCCCGAGGCCTTTAAGGAGCCCATCTACATCGAGGGCAAATCGGACCCGGACGCGCCTGTGGCCAAGATGGGCGAGGTCGAGGTTTCCCTGCAGTGGAATAGCGGCTACGGCGAGAACGTCATGTCGTTTGCCAACGACATCTACACCCCCGAGGGCGGCATGCACCTTGAGGGCTTCCGCACCGCGCTCACCCGCGTGATCAACGATTACGCGCGCAAACAGAACCTGCTCAAGGAAAAAGACGCCAACCTGACCGGCGACGATGTGCGCGAGGGCCTTTCGGCCGTTATCTCGGTCAAGCTGCCCGATCCGCAGTTTGAGGGCCAGACCAAGGCAAAGCTCGGCAGCTCCTATATGCGCGCGCTGACGCTCAAGATCGTGACCGACGGCCTTGCCGATTACCTCGAGGAGCACCCTAAGCCCGCTCGCGAGATCGTCAAGAAGGCCCAACAGGCCTGCAAGGCGCGCAACGCCGCCCGCAAGGCGCGCGAGGCGACCCGCCGCAAGAGCCTGCTCGAGACGGCGTCGCTGCCCGGCAAGCTCGCCGACTGCTCGGTGCGCGACGCCGAGTTGACTGAGCTCTTTATCGTAGAGGGCGACTCGGCAGGCGGCTCGGCCAAGGACGGCCGTCGCCGAGACATCCAGGCGATCCTACCCCTGCGCGGCAAGATTTTGAACGTCGAGCGCGTGGGCGATCATCGTGCGTTCTCGAGCGACACCATCCAGTCACTCATCACTGCGATCGGCTGCGGCGTCACGACGAGCGCCGGCGACGGCGGCGACTTTGATATCACCAAGGCCCGCTACCACAAGATCATCATCATGACCGATGCAGACGTCGACGGTGCGCATATCCGCATCCTGCTGCTGACGTTCTTCTACAAGTACATGCGCCCGCTGATTGACGCCGGCTACGTTTACGTTGCTTGCCCGCCCATCTTTGGCATCAAGGTGCGTAACAAGATTCACTACGTGTATCCCAACGGCCGCCAGCCCGAAGACGAGATTCTGCGCGACACCATCCAGAGCCTGGGACTGAATCCCGACGACAACGACGAGGACGGCAAGGCCAAGGATGGCAAGATCACTAAGAAGCGCAAGGGCTACACTGTCCAGCGCTACAAGGGCCTGGGCGAGATGGACCCCAAGCAGCTTGCCTCGACGACGATGGACCCCAAGACCCGCATCCTGCAGCGTGTGTCGATCGAGGACGCCGTGGTGGCGGACCGCGCCGTGCGCGAACTGATGGGTTCCGAGGTCGGCTATCGCCGTGAGTACATCGAAAAGCATGCGCATGATGCTCGATTCTTAGACGCCTAGCTTTCCCAGGCACCCCATCTTGCCCTTCAGGATTTCGGGCGCCGCACGCAAGGCGTGCGCCCTCATCCTTCAGGGCAACCTGGGGCACCTGGAAAACCTAGGAGGGTTGCCCGGCATGCCTGGTAATCCGTCTCCGCGGTAGGGAAACTAGTGGACCACGCAAACCATGAGGAGGTAACGTGGCAGACGATATCAACAATAACGAGGGTATGGACGAGGCTGGCGACGCTGGCATGCCCGACGATCTGAAGCGCCTGCTTGCCCGTGCTGAGCAGGGCGAGGACGGCGACCCGGACGCCTATAACCCCGATGCCGATGATGATGAGGAAGAAGACGACGACGGTGAGCTCGAGGAGAGCTTTGGCGAAGTCGACCGTGGCGCCTCGGCCGGCGAGGATATCAACGGCGGCCAGCTCCAGATTTCGGAGTTTGGCCACGAGATGAAGCAGTCGTTTATCGAGTACTCGATGTCGGTCATCACGGCGCGCGCCCTGCCGGACGTGCGCGATGGCTTAAAGCCGGTACACCGTCGCATCCTGTACGCAATGAACGAGAGCGGCATCTACCCCAACCGTCCGCACAAGAAGTCGGCCTGGACGGTCGGCGAAGTTATCGGTAAGTACCATCCGCACGGTGACTTCGCGGTCTACGAGGCCATGGTCCGCCTGGCACAGTGGTTCTCCATGCGCACGCCGCTCATTGACGGTCACGGCAACTTCGGCAACATCGACGGCGACGGCGCCGCCGCCATGCGTTACACCGAGAGCCGTCTGGCAAAGCCCGCCATGGAGCTCCTGCGCGACTTGCAGAAGGACACCGTCGACTGGCAGCCCAACTACGACGAGTCGCTCGCCGAGCCCCAGGCGCTGCCCGCGCGTTTCCCCAACCTGCTGGTCAACGGCAGCCAGGGCATCGCCGTCGGCATGGCCACCAACATCGCCCCGCACAACCTCACCGAGGCGATCGAGGCCACGTGCTACCTTATCGACAACCCCGACGCCACCGTCGACGAGCTCATGCAGATCATGCCCGGTCCGGACTTCCCCACCGGCGCCATCATCATGGGCAGTGCTGGCATTAAGCAGAGCTACGAGACCGGCCGCGGCTCCATCACCGTGCGCGCCAAGGCTCATGTGGAGTCCACCAAGACCGGCCGTAGCCGCCTGGTCTTTACTGAGATTCCCTATATGGTCAACAAGGGCACCCTACAGGAGAAGATCGCCCAGCTCGTCAACGACAAGCGCATCGAGGGTATCTCGGATATGCGCGACGAGTCCAATCAGAAGGGTATTCGTCTAGTCATCGAGCTCAAGAAGGGCGTCATCCCGCAGGTCGTACTCAACAACCTGTACAAGTACACCTCGCTGCAGACGACCTTTGGTGCCAACAACCTGGCGCTTGTCAACGGCGTTCCCAAATGCCTGAGCCTGCGCGAGATGCTGCAGCACTACATCGACCACCAGGTCGACGTCGTCACCCGCCGCACCCGTTTTGACCTCAAGAAGGCACAGGCGCGTGCCCATATCCTCGAGGGCTACCTGATGGCCCTTGACCATATCGACGAGGTCATTAGCATTATCCGCTCCTCGCAGACCGACTCCGAGGCCAGCAGCCGCCTGATCGAGCGCTTTGGCTTTACGCCCGAGCAGACCACGGCCATCCTCGAGATGAAGCTGCGTCGCCTGACCGGCCTGGAGCGCGACAAAATTCAGGAAGAGCTGGACGGCCTGCGCCGCGCCATCGCCTACTACGAGGACCTGCTGGCGCACGAGGAGAAGATTCTGGGCGTCATCAAGGAAGAGATGCGCGAGATCTCCAAGAAGTTCGGCGACAAGCGCCGTACCGAGATCAGCCAGGTTGAGAAGGACCTGGACGTCGAGGACCTCATTGCCGACGAGGACATGGTCGTGACCATCACCCACACCGGCTATGTCAAGCGCATCCCGGTGGCCGCCTACCGCGCCCAAAAGCGCGGCGGCAAGGGCGTGTCGGGCGTCAATCTCAAAGAGGACGACGTTATCGACGAGATGTTTATCGCATCCACGCACGAGTACGTGCTGTTCTTCTCGAGCAAGGGCAAAGTCTATCGACTGAAGGTGCATGAGCTGCCTGTTGGCACGCGCCAGGCGCGCGGCACCGCGATCGTCAACCTGCTGCCTTTCGAGGAGGGCGAGAAGATCGCGAGCGTCATCAGCTGCCGCGAGTTCCCCGCCGACGAGTACCTGATGTTTGCCACCAAGAGCGGCATGGTCAAGAAGACCGTGATGAGCGCCTACGACCGTAGTCGCCGCGATGGCCTGATCGCCATCAACCTGAGGGACGACGACGCGCTGCTCGCTGTACGTCGCGTGCGCGAGGGTGACAAGATCATCATGGCAACCACCGCGGGTAAGGCGATTATGTTCCCCGAGGACCAGGTGCGCGCCACCGGTCGCGATACCAGCGGCGTCCGCGGCATTGGCATGAAGGAAGGCGTGAGCGTTCTTGGCATGGAGATTACTAACGGTAACGGCGACCTGTTTGTCATTACCGAGCGCGGCTACGGCAAACGCACGCCGGTCTCGGATTACCCGGAGCAGAACCGCGGCGGTCAGGGTGTCTACACCATCCAGATGACCGAGCGCAAGGGTAACCTCGCAGCCATGAAGACGGTGGGCCCGCAGCATGAGCTGTTCATCGTGACGGAGGGTGCGACGGTCATTCGCGTCAAGACCGACGAGATCAGCCAAACCGGTCGCGCCACCCAGGGCGTCAAGATGATGACTGTCGACGACAACGACCGCATCTGCGCCGTAGCCCGGATGACGGCCGCCAAAGAGAAGCCCGAAGGCGAAGGCACCGAGGCCGCAGCCGACACCGAAGAGGCCCCAGTCGACCTAGGCGACGGCAACGACATGCCAGAAGATCTCCTAGACGAGTAAGAGGCCCTAGCTGGTAAAAATCATCAGACCCCTTATATCGGCGGTCGGCGCACTGCGCGCCGACCGCTTTTTTGAAAATCTTTGAACCCC
>CABUWA010000055.1 GCA_902495085.1 uncultured Collinsella sp.
ACAGGAGTGCTCACGCCGTCCGAGAGCGTCCAGATCATATCGAAGAAAATGTAGGCAGCAGACGTGTAGCCCAGCATGCTAAACAAAAGCTGCTGGGTGCTCGAGAACAGGGAGCGACGACTTCGTACGGCAAGTCCGATAAGAATAATCATGCACAGCAGGAATATCTCGATCTTGAGTGCCTTAATCACCAGGTGCCATTCCCTCTATATCCAAGTGGCCAGAATCGCCCGAGTCGCGCCCAGGCGCCAAACGCCCCTTTCTCTGCAGGGGTAAGGGGAATAATAGCAAAGCGCCCGAACATCACTGCAAAACAGTTTCCGTTCGGGCGCTCGGACGGCGCGAACTGCACGCCGGAATCAATTATCGGTAACGGCCGTTACTCGCCGTCGATGTCGGTCGCGACGGCCTCCTCAATAGCCTCGACGCCTTCGACCGACAGATCCTCTTTGCCGTGGCAGAACTTCTTATCGACCCAGCCAGTCAGAATCGGGGCCATGATTGCCGTGATGATGACGGCAGTGGCGATCTGCGCATACGCGGTGGGCGCAAGCTCGGCATAGCGCGGAGCGACCTCGGCGAGGGCGACCGGCGTGGTCATGGCCGTGCCGGCAATGGTGGAGCAGGCAACGGCCGCCTTGCCGTTGCCGCCACACAGGTGCTCGAAGGCAAAGGTAATGGGACCGACGATAAAGAGCGTGATGAGGCCCAGCAGGATGCCCGAAATGCCGCCGGTGATGAAGCTCGAAAGGCTCATGGACGCACCGAGCTGAAAACCGATGACAGCGATCGCGGGATTGGCGCCGGGGACCAGCAGGTTCTTGATAAACGGGAACAAGTTGCCCAGGACCATGCCGATAACAAGCGGCAGGATGGATCCGATGATAGTGCCGACGGGGATGTTGGCGAGACCCGAGACACCGAGGATGATCATCGTGACGGCGGGGCCGGCCGTAAAGAACAGGATACCGACGGCGCCCTGCTCGGACTCATCGCCGAACTCGCCCATGATGCCCGTATAGAGCGCCATGTTGCAAAACGTGATGCCGCCGATGATAGACACGGAGCTCAGACCCAGGAAGTTGTCGTTAAAGAAATATGCCACGCCCAGGCCGAGAGCCGCTGCGACGACCAGCTTGGGGATCAGCACGACGATACCGGTCTTGATGGCGCCCGGCGTGGACTTAAAGCTGATGCCGGCGCCCACAAACAGCAGGATCGCGGCGACGATGGTATTGGACCCACCGCGGCAGGCAGCCGTAAAGAAGCCGCCGATCTCAAAAACCTGCGGGCAGAAGGTGTTTAGCAAAAGACCGACGATCATGGGATAGATCATGATGTCGCCCGGGATGCGCGGGACCTTGAATTTCTTTTGCTCGTTGGCGGTTGCTTCCTGTGCCATGAAACCCCCATTTCCGCTGACGGGGTACAAAAGCCCACGTCACGCTTTGCTACAGTAAAGTTTGACCATGGTACCAGAAGAAATAGACCAGCTCGGTGAAAAATTCTACAAGTTGGGATGGAACGAGATTCGGCGCCCGCGACGCCAGCCCTATATAAGGCTCAAGACAATATAGAGTACGATGCCCGAGACGCAGCACCACAGCATCGATTTTGTCTTGATTGCCACCGCCACGACACCGGCAGCCGCAATCCAGGGAATCAAGCCCTGCCACAAGCCGGCGTCGAAAGCGCCAGGGCTTATCAAATCGTTAGCGACCAGTGCCGCAAAGGCAGCGGGCGGAATATAACCCAAGGCCTCGGTAACGCGGGGCGACAGCGTTCTCCCGCGCAAGGCAAACACTGGGGCAATGCGGAAAAATGCGATGGCCGCCCATGACGACAGCCATAGGACCAAAAACTCATTAACGGGCATCGCGAGCATCCCTTCCTTCGGCGAGAGCATCGCACACAAGCGCCGCGGCAACGCCGACGAGCACGCTTGCAGGCACGGCGATATTCGTCCACCCCAAGAACTTGCATACGGCGACGGACACCGCGCCCGAAACCGCCGCGACAACGTTGCCGCGCGACAGCCGCTGCGAAAAGAGCAGGCAGATAAAGAGCGAGGTGCAGACAAAAGCTGCAATGGCGGTGGGAACATCGACAACGGCGCCGACGATGGCGCCCATCGTACACGAAACGCCCCATGTTGCGATGAGGATCACGTTGAGCACAAAGGACTCGCGCGGGCCCCAATCCTCCCCTTCAACCAACTTGGCAAGCGAGATGCCATATGCCTCCTCGGTAAGTGTCGCGGCAACAGCCAGCGTCTGACGCTTCGAGGCACCCGTCAGATGCGGCGCGATCGATGCCGAGTAAAGCGCAAAACGCGAGGAGATGGCGGCAACGCTCGCGATAATCGAAGGCGCCGGTACACCCGCCAGCCAAAGATTGCAGATCATAAACTGGCCGCTGCCCGTCACAAACGTGCTGCTCAGGGCAAAGACCATCCAGGGCTCCATTCCCGTCTGCCCCATGATCATTCCGCACGGCGCGCCTATTGCAACATAGGTAAGCATCACTGGCCAGACGGTTCTAACGATTTTGAGCACCATACGCTTCTCATCCTGACAAGGTCTCCGAACCGCATGTAGCGACACGGCAGAATCATCATCCGACAGCAACCGAGTTCACCTACAATTGCCACCGGATCGAAAGACACAACTTTTTAGGAAGTCATTATGACAGCTATCGATCGAGACCGGGCGCGCGCGGCCTTCAAAAGCTACACCGATGCCTACGACGCCACCAACCCACGCATCGCGCTCAAAATCGAGCATACGTACCACGTGGCCGAGGCATGCGATGCCGTAGCGCGCGAGCAGGGCTGGTCGTCAGAAGATATTGACCTGGCATGGCTTTGCGGCCTGCTACACGATATGGGCCGCTTCGAGCAGCTGCGACGCTGGGACACCTTTAAGGACGCCGAGAGCATGAGCCATGCGGCGCTGGGCATCGAGGTCCTCTTTGGCGAGAATCCCGCCGATGCACCCGCCGTAACGAGCATCCGCGACTTTATCGATGACCCGGCAGAAGATGAGCTCATCCGAGCGAGCATTGCCTATCACAGCGATTTCCGTCTACCCGCGCAGCTCGACGTGCGCACGCGAAGCTTCTGCGATATCGTGCGCGATGGTGACAAGATCGACATTATGCGCACCATCGCCGACAGCACCGTCGACACTATCCTCAAGGTGGACGAGAAGACGTTTCTCGGCAGCCGTTTCTCGTCGCCGACACTTGCCGCCTTTGACGAGCACCGCTGCGTCGCACGCGATGAGCGCGATGAGCCCGCCGACTTCTTGGTGGGGCTTATCTGCTTTATGTTTGAGCTCGTCTATCCGGCAAGCCGTGCGCTGGCGCGCGAACAGGGTGATATCCACCGCCTGCTCGACGCGCCCTTTGGCATTACACAGCCCTTTACCGACCCCGCCACGCAGGCAACCTGGAGCCGCCTAAAGGACGAGATGCGCGACTGGCTGGCGCGCGCCTAGCGCTCAAGCTGGGCCAGCAGCTCCTCGACGACCTCGACGGCGTCCCCAACAACCTTGTACTGGGCAGCGCCGAAAATGGGGGCATCCGGGTCCTCATTGATGGCGATAATGCACTCCGCCCCACCGATGCCGGCAAGATGCTGGATGGCGCCCGAAACACCGATACTCACGAGAAGCTTGGGCGAAACCGATACGCCGGTCTGGCCAATCTGATGGCGATACTCCAACCAGCCGGCCTCCACGACAGGTCGCGTGCAACCAAGCTCGGCTCCCAGAGCCTCGGCGAGCCTTCGCATCAGCGGCAGGTTTTTCTTGGAACCAATGCCGCGACCCACCACGACCAGGCGCTCGGCATCGGCGATCGAAGCCTGCCGCCCCCACTCCTCGGCGGGAATCGAGATCTCGACACGGGCCTTAGCATCATCCGCAAGCGATATCTGGGTGATCGTGCCAGAGCGGTTGTAGTCAAAGTCGGGCGCCTTAAAGATGCCGGGACGAACCGTTGCCATCTGGGGACGATGATTGGGGCAGACGATGGTGGCCATTAGGTTGCCGCCAAACGCCGGACGCGTCTGTTGCAGCAGTCCCGTCTCCGTATCCATCGAAAGCACGGTGCAATCGGCCGTAAGGCCCGTCTGCAAACGTACGGCGACACCAGGTGCCAGCTCGCGACCAAAGGCGGTCGCGCCGTAGAGGATGGCCTCGGGCTTGCGCTCGGCCACCAAATCGCAAATCAGACGGGCATAGGTCTCTGCGTCGTTTTGACACAGACGCTCGTCGCGACAGACCACAACTTCATCCGCACCGGCACAGACCAGATGCTCCAGCTCCTCGAGCGAGCTCTCGGGGCTCATGCCGACCAATGCCACCAGACGGCAGCCGCGCGCATCGGCAAGCTCGCGGCCCTTGCCCATAAGCTCATAGGCAACGGGAGTCACCGTATCGTGCTCGTCGGTCTGCACGAATACCCAAATGTCTCGATACGCATCGAGGTCAACCGCACCAGCGGCCTCGTCACGCTCGATCGAGATAGCGTTGACAGGGCAGGCGTCGACGCACCCACCGCATAGGATGCAGCCGTCGGTTACGCGGGCGCATCGGCTGGGTCGCTCGCCTTCCACTACGATGCCGCCCGAGGCACAGGCGCGAACGCAGCGACCGCAGCCGATACAGGCTTCGCTATCGATAATCAGTCCGCTCATCTATGCCATCCCCTCGATAATCTTGGCAAGTTTTGCCGCCTGCTCGGACGCCGTTCCGTCAACGTCCTCGCACGTTTGGTCACGGTCGGGCACAAACGAGCGCACGACCTGTGTCGGCGACCCGGCAAGACCGCAACGCGCGGGGTCGGCGTTCACGTCGGCGGCACTGACCACGCGCACGTCCGCCTCCTCCGCCGCGCGAATACCGGCAATACTCGGCATACGCAACTGGCCAATCTCCTTGGCAGTCGTCATCACGCACGGCATCTCAAGACACACCGTCTCCTCGCCGGCATCGCAGCCGTGAACAAGCGCCAGTGAACCACAGGTCGTAAAGCCCGCGCTTTGCACGCAGCTCACGTCGGTCACACAGGGAATCTCAAAAGCACCGGCAAGCTCGGGGCCAATCTGGGCCGTATCGCCATCCACCGCCATCTTGCCGCAGATGAGCAGGTCGAAGTCCTCGTCGAGCGCCTCGATGCCGCACTTGAGGGCATAGGTGGTTGCCAGGGTATCGGCACCTGCAAAGGCGCGATCGGTCAGCAGCAGCGCGTCGTCGGCACCTCGAGCGATGCAGTCGCGCAGCAGCGACTCGGTCGCGGGGATGCCCATCGACACCACCGTCACGCGCACGTCCATGCCAAAGCCGATAAAGTCGTCCTTCAGCGCCAGCGCGCATTCCAGAGCGCTCGCATCGAACGGGTTAATGACCGCCTGCTTGCCATCGCGCACGATGGTATTGGTCTTGGGGTCCATCTTGACCTCGGTGCTGCCCGGCACGGCCTTAACGCACACCACCATATGGAAATCACTCATATTCACGCGCCCCCTTTCTGGACGAGTTCATCCAAGAGCTTCTCCGCAAACAGGTTGCCGCGACCCAGCTGGCCGGCAGGATCGAGCTGGAGCTTGAGCTGCGCCGACTCGACCATGGCCTCGTGGCCGTACATCGTCTCCAAGAAGCCAGCCTTGATCTTGCCGACGCCGTGTTCGGCGGAGACGGCGCCGCCCATAGCCGTTACCTCCGCAGCCCACTGGGCAAACAGCTCGCCACCGCGACGGTAGTCTTGCGCATCGCGCGGCAGGATGTTCACATGCAGATGGTTGTTACCGATGTGCCCCCAGGCAGCAGATTCAAGCCCGCTTTCGGCCAGTGTGCGGCGATAGAGGGCCACGACATCGGCAAGGCGTGCATTGGGCACCGACATGTCCGAGCCCAGCTTGGTGATGGTGGGGTCGGTGCGGCGACGCTCGTCGATAAGCATGTTGACGCTCTCGGGCACCGCGTGGCGGAAGAATCGCTGGCACTCGCGATCGACCTCGGTGCGCGCGACCCATGTCGCATCGTCGCGGCCGCCCGCAAGCTCCAGCACCCATCCCAGGTGGTACAGTTCCTCGGTCGCCTGGGCCTCGTCATCGCAGTCGAGCTCCACGTAGACACAGACCTTGGCGTCTTTGTCGAGCGCCGGCAGCGAGGCAAACGCCGTCGACTGCTCGCGCTGGCGACGTAGAATATCCAGGGCGCCAGCGTCGAAGTACTCGATGGCAGCCGCATGGGACAGGACGGGACGCACGGAATCGGTAAAGGACACGGCCTTGTCTTCGCTATCGAAAAAGCAGCTCACACCCCAAACGACCGCAGGCGCCGCCTGCAGGGCGATCTCGAGCTCGGTAATGACGCCGAGTGTGCCGCACGCACCGATAAAGAGGTCGATGGCGTCCATTTCGTCCGCAACGAAATAGCCTGAGGCATTTTTTGTCTTGGGCATGGTATAGCCGGGAAGATCGAGCTCGAGCGTACGGCCCGCTGCCGTCACGAGCGACAGGTGGCGGCCCTGGGCAAAAGCCTCGCCGCGCTGAAGCTCAAGCAAATCGCCATCAGGCAGCGCGACGTGGAGTCCCGTGATATGTGGGCGCAAGGAGCCGTAGGCGTAGCTGCGGGCACCAGAGGCGTTACATGCCGCCATGCCGCCCAGACAGGCAGACGTCTCGGTGGGATCGGTGGGAAAGAACTGCTCGGGGGCCTCTTGGAACTCCTCGTAGGCCTCAAGCGATGCCTGGTCCCAACCAGCAGTCGGCAGCACCTTCTTGCCCAGCTGCTTGCGCAGCTCAGAAAGCACAACACCCGGCTCCACGCGCAGTAGAAAGCGACCTTGTTCATCGCGGCGAAGGCCCAAGTAGCGATTCATACGGGAAGTATTGAGGATATGCCCGCCGTGGGGCACGGCACCGGCGGCAAGGCCGGTTCGGGCGCCCTGAACCGTTACCGGGACACGCTCGGCATGGAGCTTTTCCAAAATGGCACGGACCTCGTCTTCCGTTGTCGGAAACGAGATGCTCGAGGCCTCGCCCGACGTGCGAGACTCATCGCGGCCATACTCTTCGAACTCGTCGGTGAAGGGTTTGATGGTTGCAGACACGCGAACTCCCCCTTTAGCTAACTACAGTGTTTGCAGGGAGATGTTACCGCATCGTTTCGTCGACGTGTTCGAGACCGTCTCCATAATTGGCGATTTTTACGTTCGTGCAATTCGGCGAGCGGCAAGGTTTCCTCGGCAGACGATGCTTTTGACACATATGGCCCCGCCGTCGCCGATCGCTCGATTGTCGCCCGAAAAAAGTTGAAGTAATTTTTGCCGCCTTTTACCTGCTGAGACGCCAATCCGTCAAGCATTTGGTCAGAAATTGGTCAAGTTGCGACTGATACGGTCGGCATCGACAGCCAAAACCGATAGAAGTTTTGGCCCAAGAAGCAGGGAGGTTCCCATGGCATATTACTGGCCCCAGTACGGCATCGCCATCGAAGTCGACGACGATCCCCATCTCCTGCCTTTCGACGAAGAGGCATTCCCCGATACGACGGTCTACCACGTTACCACCGATGTGATCTGCGACCCCGAGTCGTTCTCGGCGCTCGCCCACCACATCGCGCATATCCACGACATCGAGCTCCCTCCCGACTTCGACGAGCTTGCTTACTCGCGCCGCCTGATGCTTCACATGCTCTTTGGAGCGGACCCGTCCACCTTTGCGCGCATCTATACCGCCAAGGATGCCGCATGAGCGCGAAGAGGCCACCCCACTTTGTAGGCCTGGGTCGTCGCAAAAAGCTCATCGTTGCCTGTTTGGCCATCGTCTGCGCCCTTGTCGCCGTAGGACTATACGCTTGGCAGTCGCAGCCCGTACCCGAGGCGGGCGCTTCGGTTACGACGGCCGAGGGCAAAACGCGTCAGGAAATCCAAGATGAGCTCGACGCTATCGTCCGCGACAACATGATGACGATTTCGGTCGCGCCGGTCGCTCAGCTGCAGGAGGACGGCAAGCTGCGCGTCAACGTGCAAAACGTCCAAGACAATAAATTTCCCCAGCGATTCCGCGTCATCCAAAACGACGAGACCATGTACGAATCCGGTGTGGTCGAGACCGGCAAGACAATCGAGACGTGCCCCGCCGGCGACATCAAAGAAGGCGAGGCGTACATCGAGATCCAGGCACTCGATGCCAAGACCCTCGACAGCCACGGCAATCCGACACGTGTCAAGGTGCGGGTTGAGCAAGCCGAGAACTAGCTTTTCCGGCCGACGCGGCACCGCACGCAATTCACCAGCATTCGTCCAATCATCGCGGGGACGGCCCGCGGCGAATAGAAAGGAACGACCATGGACATCACCAGAAACATGAACGGAGCCAGAGCGCTCGTCGTGGGCGCAGGGCTCGCGCTCGCGCTCGCAATGGGCGCTGCCCCGACGCCAGCTATGGCGGCCGGGCGCGTTGGAACCACGAAAGTAATGGTCAGGACCGAGATCGACAACGTTGAGTTCAAAGTTCCGACGGTTATTCCCTTCGTCGCCAAGGCCGACGGCACGCTTCAGGGCCCCTCAGAAGACGCGACCACCATCGACAATCATTCGGCCTACGGCATCCATGTCACCAACATGAAGATCGACGCCATGAACACCTGGACCATTGCTGCCGACGCCAAGGCCGGAACCGCGCAGAACTCCATCGACTTTAAGGTCGGCCCCGACGGCGCACTCCAGAACGCCAGCGCCGCAATGCAGGGGACGGGCCTCGATCTTTCCAAGAATGCAGCCTTCGACATGGGCTACCAGGGCATTGCCGGCGGCACAGACAAAATTAAGCTCAAGACAAGCGGAAACGTCGCCCGCGTCACGCGCGACATCTTCCACGTAACCGGCGAAGGCGATCAGGTTGCAACGATCACCTGGACGGTCGAGCCCGGTGTGCACACGGCATAAGGCCGTCGCCCTGGCCGCCGCCGTCAGCATCCTAGCGTTTGGGCCAGCCATGGCCTTTGCCCAGCAAGAACAGGCGCAGGCCGCCACACAAGTGACGGTCGACCTCTCGGAGCTCGACCGCGGCGACCGCGAAGAACCGTTGGCGCAGACAGGCGATGGACGTTGGCTCTTGGCAGCAGGCGCCACAGCAGCAGGCGCGGGAACCGCCGGCCTCGGTCTGCACATCAAACGCAGCCAGAAACAAAACACGGACAGGCCGCACTAAATTAGCTAAGGAGACCCCATGGCATCGAAGAACCTTTTGCCCGTCGTCGCACTTTGCGGCGCGCTCGCAACCGGAACGCCTGTCGCCGCTTGGGCGACTCCCGTCATGGCAGACTCCTTACCAGCAGCCCTAAGTTCCGCCCCAAATCCGTCGAGTACCATTGCGTGCGAGCGTTTTTCGATCGCACAGGCCGCGGTCTCAACCTCGGGATGCCTTCGTCGTGATACGGACGGCTCGATAGTCGTGGATATCAAGCGTTCGAACAAGGCAAACGGCTCCCAGGCGGGGTGCACCGTCTGCACGTGGCGCTCGGTTGTGCTCGATGCGGATGGCGATCCATGCAATTTAGAGCTGCGCATCGACATCGCTTCGGTCGATGACTCGGCGAACGGAGCGAAGGTCGCCTTCGACGGTACGTTTTTTGAGAAAGGAGGCGGTATATGTCTGGGCTGCGCCGCCGCGAATGCAGATGATGCGCAGCCCACCCTCTCATTCACGGCATCGTTGCGGCTGACCAAAGCCGGTACCGATGCCATCGCGGCGGGAGAAGCGTCCCTGCTGTTCTACGCCGTCAGCACCAAAGACACAGACGCTCATTTCGAGAAGCCAGCCGGATCACTCAGCCTTACACGAGGGATAGAGGCAGGCCCTATTGAAATCGATGCCCACGCGCAAAGCAGGCAACGCATTCTTGCCGACCCGGCGCTTCTCGAAATGGAGTGGAACGGATCAGGAGCCATCGGAATTCTCCCCTCCGCGCTTGACGCCAAGACGCTCCCCTCAAACGACGAACCCATCAATGCAACCATACAAGAAGAGAGCGCGGACAAAGAAGCAGGTGCGGGCGACACGCCGTCGCCGACAAACAGCGTCCCAGCTTCTTTCGAAGCATCGAATGAGCCCGCTGCCGTTCCAAACGACCCCGAGCTCGCGGACAGCCTGGGGCTTGCTGATCCTCAAGAAATTGATGAGGGTAACTGCTGCGTGCTTGCCGCGCTCGACCACACAGAGGTCATCGACGCTGCGAACATCGAAGTTGCCGCCGCCAATCAGCCCGTCCGCAAGTCGGCCATCATCGCATTTCCCGAATCCATCGAAGTCGTCTTTTTGCCATCGGGCGAGGTCGTGGCCCCAACACTGCTCACCTTGTTGGGCGCCAAGAATACTCGAAACGAAATTAAAAAGGTCACGGTTGTCGACCCTGTAACCACCGCTAAACTGCGTCTATACGCCGTTGCCCCAGACGGAGGCAAGACCTTGGAATTCGATGGCGACACACTCCTAGCCTGGCGACGTCTGGACATTATGCAAGACGTCTCGTATCAGATCGAACTCGTAGGGTTTGATCGTGCCCGCGATGCCAATATCATCGCCGCGGCTATTGAATCCCCACAGCGGCTTATGACGTTGCGCTTTGACTACTATCCCTATGTCCCGACAACCACCTGAGGCTTAAATGCTGCGCACCATTCCTAATACCACTTATATAACGTATTAGATGAGTCGCGATGTGCCTCGCATTTCGTTCTGCTACGATTGCCACGTTGGCATCAATACAGGAGGGCTCATGCCGGGCTTGGGAACAATCATCAACGTTGTGCTTTTAGTTGCGGGCGGTCTTTTGGGATTAGCGGGCGGCCGCTTCATTACACCGCGCATTCAAGACACGCTCATGAAAGCATCGGGGCTGTGCGTCCTGTTTATCGGCCTTGGCGGCACCATGCAAAAGATGCTCCTTATCGATGGGAAGGCGCTGGCGACCACTGGTACCACCATGCTCATTGTCTCGTTCGCCCTCGGCTCGCTCATCGGCGAGGCCATCAACTTGGAGGCCGCCATTGAGAACCTTGGCGAATGGCTCAAGCGCAAAACCGGCAGCGAGGGCGATAACGAGTTCACCAACGCTTTTGTCTCGACTTCACTCACCGTGTGTATCGGCGCCATGGCCATTGTGGGATCGATCCAGGACGGCCTGCTCGGCGACTGGTCCACGCTTGCCCTCAAGGGCGCGCTGGACTGCATCATCGTCTGCACCATGACGGCGTCGCTTGGCCGCGGCTGCATTTTCTCCGCCCTGCCCGTCGCTGTGTTCCAGGGGACAATCACGCTGTTTGCCGGCGCACTCTCCCCCATCATGACTACGGCAGCCCTCGACAGCCTTTCGCTTGTGGGCTCCATGCTCATCTTCTGTGTTGGCGTTAACCTTATTCGACCTCAGACCTTCCGCACGGCCAACATGCTCCCCTCCGTCGTCGTGGCGGT
>CABUWA010000056.1 GCA_902495085.1 uncultured Collinsella sp.
AGGGCGATCGCGCTGGTCAATATAGCATCCGTGTTAATGAGCGCTATCGGGTCTGTTTTGAGTGGAGACAGGGGATGGCTTGGAATGTCGAAATCGTCGATTATCACAAGTGATGAGACTGCGCCCGATTTGCTGCCGCCGGTGACTCCTGGCGAGCTTCTCAAAGAGGAATTTCTTGTCCCTATGGGCATTTCTCAATATCGCCTTGCTAAGGAGACCGGGATTCCGGCTCAACGCATTGGGCAGATTGTCTTGGGGAGGCGTCGTGTGACGGCCGACACCGACCTTCGCCTTTGTCGCTACTTTGGCCTGACGGATGGTTATTGGCTGCGCGCCCAGATAACGTTTGATCTCGAGGCGGAGAAGAGGCGCATCGAACCGGAACTGGATAAGATCATTCCTGTCCAGCAGGCTATCGCATTGTAGTGTTCAAAGATGTTGAGGTTGGAGTGACGATGGGGCGACGCCGACAGACTGCCGTGTATAGTCCGGGTGGATGCGGGTGTGGGTTGCTGCTGCTCCCGGTTATTGCTGTGAGCATTGGCATGATGTTTGCGCTTGCTGGACTGGCCGCGGCGGCACTCGTGTTGCTGATTGCTGCTATTGGTGTGACGATTTGGCTCTATCGTTGCCGCGAGCAACGTCGTGCCGACGGTAAAACCAATGTTGGATGGACTATCTTTTTGGTCGTCGCCTACCTATTGAGCATCAGTTATTTGGCCTTCTTTATCCTGTTACTTGTGAGCACCTTTACCGGGGAATCCGTCACGGTGGGGTAGGCTTCGATGAGCCTCTTGAGGATGAGGCGAGGGGGCGGACTCTGAATGAACAGCGCTCCACGTCAATATGTTTCATTCGTTGTGTAGCAATCCGAATGCGCAAGCGTTTGGCGTGAGAGTGCCGCCGCCAGCAACACGGGGATGCAGGCCGCGATCGCCAGCCCCATGCCAGCTCATCGCAAAAGCGTGTCAACGTCGCGCTCGACCACGGCCATTTCCTGCTCGAGTTTGTAGGCTCGCTCGATTTTTTACATTGCATCAGTTCTGTTTTTCATAGCGTCAGCTATTGGCTTTACGAGTGGAAATGAAAGTTCTATGGCTATAGCATGGTTATGTCTTGGTTCTTCATTTCTTTGCTTGGGTTCGACTCATAAGAAAAAGAAAAAAATACAGATGATAAAAAATTTCCTGCTTGTATTGTTGGAAAATCGGTATTTCAGGAGGTGTTTTTATGCCACAAATGAATAAGGGAGGAAAATTTATTTTCGGGAAATCACTCATTCGGACGGATGGAACATTGCGGATTCCGCCACAGGCAATGGAAGAATATCGCATTGCAGATGAAGGAAAAGTATATCTTTTTACCGGAAGTAAGATTACCGGTGGCTTCTGCGTCACCCGGAAAGGCCTTTTGCATCCGTCAAAGCTTGGTCACATTTTGGACGATACTCCACCGTTGCTTGACTACTCAGCAGGTTCTGGCGAATTTATTAAATACAAGGGGCGTTCCTACTGCTGGATAGAGATTTCACAGGAGGGGCAAATTCTTCTTACGAAGAAAATGATGGACTTTTTGAAGGTGAGACCCGGAATGGAGCTGCTCTCTATCCGCAGCAGCGACATCGCGTTTACGATGGGGGCTAAAGGACCGCTATTGGAAAAAGCAGAAAACTATGACGGTGAAATTCCGCTTTTTTAAGTGTAACAATTCCAGTTTATAAAATTAAGAACGATGTTGGCAAGCCTCGAGGTGTCATCGGCGATGGACACGCGCTTCATGCTCTTCTATATGGCAACCTTAGCTCTCAGCTAATGAATTCAAGTTTAATCCTTCCTACGATGTGCTGTGTGCCGGCACGGTAGCCGGATCGTAGGAAGGATGCATGATGAATAAGCTCGAAAACGAAGTGCTGCTGAGCCGTCGCGCTGCACTGGGCGCATTCGCCACCGTCGCCTTGGGGACTGCCGGTCTTCTTGCCGGTTGTGGTAGCGATAAGGCGACCGTCACCGAGGACGCTGGTGATGGCGACAAGAAGGAAGAGGTGAAGAAGGAAGAGCAGTCTACGACTGACCTGGCGGTTGGTGCGACGGTGACCACGGCTGCCGGTCTTTCCGTCGTTGTCGATTCCGTCCAGCCCGGCCTCACAAATTATGACGGTTCGACCATGACGGGCATTCACGTCACGTACGTCAACAATGGCGATGAGGGCGCAGATTACAACATCTACGACTGGAAGGGCGAGGACGCCAACGGCGCTCAGCAGAATCAGGGTTACTACAGCGAGGGCTCCGATGAGCTACAGTCTGGTACCCTTGCCGCTGGCGGCTCTGTGGCGGGCAATATCTACTTTGATGGCGATATCAAGAAGGCACTGTATTTTGCCAACATGTTTGATAAGTCTGCCACTGCAAGCTGGGTGTTGGCCTAGCATGTCGCTACCGTTGCGCCGTATGGGAGGTGAGGTCGTATGCCCGATAAAAAGCTGACTGACGAGTTACTCAATGAGCTTCTCGACGCGCCAAACATCGATGGCTATATCAAAGAACACGACTTTGCCGCCCCGTCGCTTTCGGACTATCTGAAGCGGCTACTGCAGGAAAAGGGCTTGGAGCGCTCGCGCGTGGTTCGTATGGCCGATCTCAATGAGACCTTTGGCTATCAGATCTTTACCGGTGCGCGTCATCCGAGTCGCAATAAGGTGCTGCAGATTGCCTTTGCGATGGCGCTGACGCTCAAAGAGACCAACCGTGCGCTGACGGCTGCAGGGGTAAGCGTCCTTAACTGCAAGGACCGCCGCGATGCGATTATCATCTTTTGCATCGATCGCGGGTGCAGCCTCCAAAAGGTCAACGAGGAGCTGTATCGCTTTGGCGAGGAGACGGTGAGTTAGCGGCTGATATCTGAGCTGGCGGAGCTGCCGAACAACGATGCAAACGAACGGGACGCGGATGCCATGGGGTGTCTGCGCCCTGCGCTATGATGGAGGCTATGGATAATCAGACCCCAACATATTCCGATGACGAGCTGACCGCAGCGCTTGCCGAGCACCTGGCGTCGCTCGATCGTGACGACAGCTATCGCGTGGAGCGTGTACTTAAGCGCTCGTCCGTTGAAACAACCGAGCTTGTGTACTTTGAAGGAACCGGCGGCGGTTCGCTCGGCCCCTTTGTCCGTAAACGCATCGATGCTTCGGCTCAAATCGGCGGGGCATACGAGCGTCTGTTTGCCGCTCAGCGGGCAGGCGGGCGTTTTGAGCACCTGCCCAGAATCGTCGATTGTCGTCGTGTGGGCGACGAGCTCAACGTGGTTATGGAATACATCGAAGGGGAGACGCTCGGGGCGCTGGTGGACCGTCTGGGAGCCGCTCCCGATTATGCGCGTGAATTGTATCCTGCCCTATGCGATGCCGTGGGCGAGCTCCACGCCGGTTTTGCAATAGCGGGGGAGACGTCGGCGCCGGTGATCCATCGCGACCTCAAGCCGTCGAATATCATCGTGACAGGTGCCAACTATACGCCTGATGACGGCCTGACATTTTCATCGCTGGTGATTATCGACTTGGGGATCGCGCGCGTATGGCGCGATGGCGCCGATGCCGACACCGTCAAGTTTGGCACGCGACCCTATGCGCCGCCTGAGCAGTATGGGTTTGGGCAGACGAGTGTGCGCAGCGACGTCTACGCACTTGGCGCCCTGTTGTTCTTCTGCTTGACGGGAGTCGACCCTAAACCGGGGCTCGACATGCGCGAGCAATGCGAGGCGCGCGGCATTCTCACTTCACTTACCGATGCCGTCTGCATGTCGATGGCACTCGACCCGGCCAAGCGTTTTGCGAGCGCGGAAGCGTTGGGACGGGCGACGCGCGCGGCATACGATCTGAGTCGCCCCGTGCGGCCTCCTGCGGCTGTGCTTGTCCGTACTCCGGCCTCGGAGACGGTGTTGACGCCCCAAGGGCTCCAGAACCCCACAGGGCTTCCTGGGCCTGCCGCCTCCGCTGCATGCGGTCTGCTCTCTCGCGTTCCGGAGTCTCTGGGGCGTATTTGGAATACGCTCGTCTGCTTCTCGCTGCTCGTGTTCTTTGCCGGTAGTCACTTTGCTGTCTTTCATCCCACCGGAGCAAACCAAAGCTACCCGACGTGGCTTCTCATCATCGAGTATTTTTTCTTTGTCGATGGCCTTATGGTGCTTATGCATTTTGCGCTGCTCGATAAGCGCCGTCTTCGTCGGCGATTCGCATTGCTCGACAGCTATCGCGGCAAGAAGCTCGCGAAACTCTGGCTCAAGGCGTTGGGTGTGCTGCTCCTATGTATGATCGTCATAGTCGCGGTTGCCAATGCGACCGGCGTCGTTGATACCTCCGCTACCTAAAAGAAAAGGGCCCCATTGGGGCCCTTTGCAGTTGCACTTAGATGCGGTTCATCTGAGCGGCGACTCTGTTGTACCAGTCCTGCCACGTGGGCGGGCAGTACTTTTTGGCCGCTGCCGGGGTAAGGGTGGAGCCGTAGTTGGCGCCCAGATAGGCAACGTGAGCGGAGATGCCCTCGCTCCAGCTGCCAAAGCTGCGCCAACCGCCGCCACGGGCGCTCCAGCCCCAGGCGTTGTAAGAATTGGCGCAATAAGCACCCTTGGTGCTCTCGATGCAGGCGATGGCGGGGGACCAGCGAGGGTCGACGCCGGTGTTCCAAGCGGCAACGGCAAAGTTATAGCCCTGGCCTGCCATGGGGGAGCCGGCAAGGTAGTTGTCGATGCGGCTCGTCCACTCATTAATGAACGAGTCGTAATCGGAGTTGCCGCTGTTCGAGTTGTTCGGCGTGGTGTCGATGGTGGTGTTGGCGTTGTTGGCCTGGCTGCTGGAATTGCTGCCGCTTACGCCCTCGCCCGAGAGCTTCTCGGCGGCAGCGGCCTTATCGGCCTCAAGCTTGGCAAGCTCGGCGGCATTTTCCTGCTCGGCTTTTGCCTGTGCCTCGCTGCGGAGCTGCTGGGCCTGCGCCAGCGCATCCTCGGCGTTTTTCTGCTCAGCCTCAAGCTGAGACTTGGCCTGCTGGAGCTCAGCCTTGTTCTGCTCGAGTTCGGTTTGCATGTTATTGAGCTCTTCGATCTCGTCGACGCTCGAGCTCGTGATCTGGTTGGTGTATTTGCAGGTCGTGATGAACTCACCCAGGCTCTGCGCGTTGACCAGGAAGCTCACGATGGGATTGGTGCCCTTCTGATACTTGTACAGATCGCGCATGGCGGAGCTTGCCTTGGCCTGCTGCTCGGGAAGCTTAGCCTCGATTTCCTCGATGCTTGCCTCATTGGAGTCAATCTGCTTTTGCAGGTCATCGAGTTTTGTGCGGGCGTCGTTGTAGGCGCTCGTGGCGGCTTCGATCTTCTGCTGGGCTGCGGAAAGCTGGTCCTGCGTTGCCTGCGAGGCGGCATACGCCGCAACGGGGGAGAGCATCGGCGTGGCCGTCAGCGCAACGGCGAGCGCGGCACTCGTGATGATACGAGCCGGCTTCGACGCAATGAGCGCTGCGGTGCGATGATTCGAATGCTGCATCCAGTCCCTCTGCAATCAATCGTAGGTTATGGTTCGAACGGTATTCTACTACTGCTTTCGACCTCAACTTGAACCTTAAAGGTTCCAAAGGGTCAAGTTGAACTTGAGGCTTTGGCTTTGACCTGCAGTTATGATGAATTGTTGAGAAACCATAGAGTTCAACTTTAACGTTACGGGGGCCTGTTTGAGAGGAGTTTAGGGCTGTAAAAGCTATCTCAACGTGGGGTTTTACAGCTACAGCGCGCCCTCCTGACGAGCCTGCTCAATCTCTTCGAGGGCTTCGGTAGGGGTGAACGAACAGGTGCCGTCGCCGAGTTTGACTACCTGGATATCGTCGCCGATATGGACCTCTCCGCCCTTTAGTACCACGCCAAAAATGCCCTCGTGCGGAAAGATGCAGTCGCCGGCGAGATAGTAGATGGCGCAACGGGTGTGGCAGACCTTGCCGATTTGGCTGATTTCGACGAGCACCTCGCTGCCAAGCTTGAGCTGCGTGCCCAAAGGGAGCGAGAGTAGATTGATGCCCTGGGTGGTGAAGTTTTCTCCAAAGTCACCCTCGCGCACATCGAGTCCGCGAGCCTGCGTCGTCTGGATGGACTCTGCGGCCAAAAAGGAAACCTGACGATGCCAATGTCCGGCGTGCGCATCGGTGGCGAGACCAAATTGCTCTATAACGGTGTCGTGTCCATCGGCGACGGGCGACTTGCGCGTGCCCTTGTGTGCCGACGTGTTGATTGAGACGATGTGGGCGGGTCCGTTGTAGGCGGCGTCTGCCGTGCGCAGGGGAGCGGTCGCTTTCGCGCGTTCTGCCAGCTCGCGCCTCGCGGCATTGAGGATGGGATTATCGGTCGGATGGTCTTGGGGCACGTGTGCGTCTTTCGCTCGAGGATGTCAATACGCTGAATCCTACAACAATGGTAGGTTCATTGCCCATTGTCATACAACGGTGAGCGCCGTCTTCGTGCTGGACGATTACATCGATTGCCATAGATACGGTGGAGCTTTGGGCGCCGGCGGCTTGGCACGCTAGAATAAATCAGTTGCGCAAAGACCGCCCATTGTGTGGGCAGTTCATGATAGGAAGTTTCCATGGCATTGCAATTTACAGAGCGCGAGTTCATTCCCGTGCTGCTCGGTGGCGACATCAACGCCTATTCGGTGGCGCGCGCCTTCTACGAGGAGTACCAGGTCAAGAGTCTGGTCTTTGGCAAGTATCAGACGGGTCCCGCGTACCGCAGCCAGATTATCGACTACACGCCCAACGTGGATATCGACACCATGCCCGTGATGCTCA
Source organism: uncultured Collinsella sp. (assembly GCA_902495085.1). Taxonomy (GTDB): domain Bacteria; phylum Actinomycetota; class Coriobacteriia; order Coriobacteriales; family Coriobacteriaceae; genus Collinsella. Next base: position 6,834 of record CABUWA010000056.1, read on the forward strand.
AAACCGTCAACGGCATTGCCCAAGCGCATGCCGACAAGACGATTGTCCTTGTGGGCTGTGGCGACAACTATGTTGCCCTCGTGGCTCAGGCCAAGGATGCTCATGAGCTGGCGGACAACATCGTCGCTCCCTACGCGCCCTACAGCATGCTCGAGCAGTGCCAGAAGAAGGAGATCTTCTACGAGCTGTGCGAGAAGCATGGCGTGCCCTATCCGCACACGTTTACCTTTACCAAGGCGATGCTCAATGCCCAGGGTGAGGCGCCTGCCGAAGTGCTCGACCAGATCGATTTTCCTTACCCGATGATTCTGAAGCCTTCTGACGGCATCATGTGGTGGCAGCACGAGTTCGAGGGCCAGAAAAAGGCCTATGAGATTGCCGACCGCGCCGAGCTGGAACAGGTCATTCGCGATTCGTATGCCAGCGGCTATACCGACGATCTGATCTTGCAGGATCGCGTGCCCGGCAACGACGAGTACATGCGCGTGCTCACCAGCTATTCCGACCGCAACGGCAAGGTGCGCATGATGTGCCTGGGCCATGTGCTGCTCGAGGAGCATCAGCCTCACGGCGTCGGCAACCACGCCTGTATCATCACCGAGCCCAATGACGAGCTCATGGGCGGCGTGCGCAAGCTACTCGAGGACCTGAACTTTGTGGGCTATTCCAACTTTGACGTTAAGTACGACGAGCGCGACGGCTCGTTTAAGTTCTTCGATTTCAACACGCGTCAGGGCCGCAGTAACTACTACGTCACCAACAGCGGCTTTAACGTTGCCAAGTATGTGGTGGACGAGTATGTGTTCAACCGCCCGTTTGAGCCGGAGTTTGTGACGGCGCAGGACGAGGCGCTGTGGATGGTCGTCCCCATGGGCGTCGTCGACAAGTACGTCAAGGATCCCGAGCTGCGCGCTAAGGTGCATCGCCTGGACAAGGAAGGCAAGGGCGCCGACCCTTCGTTTATGAAGGGCGACTTTGTCTTTAACCGCTGGCTGCGCATGTGGCACACCAAGTTGCGCCACTTTAAGCTGTTCAAGACGTATTACAAGTAGATGAGTGCGGCGCCCGTCCGGTTTGCATCGGGCGGGCGCGGGTATGATACGCGCAATTGCGCAAGCGTCACCAAGGAGGCGGCGATGGAAAAGCTGGGAGTTATCGGCGGCATGGGCGCCGAGGCCACGTCGTATTACTACGACCAGGTGGTGCGTCATACGGCTGCTGCCTGCGATCAGGAACATATCGACATGGTGGTGCTCTCCAAGTCGACCATGCCCGACCGCACGTTGGCCATTAAGACCGGCGAGCATGCCAAGCTGCTGGCGACCATGAAAGAGTGTGCCCAGGCACTCGAGTCGCTGGGCTGTGCGCACATTGCCATTCCCTGCAACACGTCGCACTACTTCTACGACCAGATCCAGTCGTTTACGAAGGTGCCGATTATCCACATGCCGCGTGAGTCGGTGCGCTATGCTCTGGCCGGTGCGGTGATGGGGGAGTGCGAGTTCGACCCCAACCTGAGTATGCCGGCCGAGCCGGTGCACAAGATTGGCATCATGGGCACCGACGGAACCGTGGGCGCGGGCGTCTACGGCCGCGAATGTAAGGCTGCGGGTGTTGAGGTCGTCTATCCCAGCGAGAAACGTCAGAACGATGTGATGTCGCTTATCTACGATGATGTGAAGGCCGGACGTGAGCCCGATATGGATAAGTTCGACCGCGTGATGTGGGAGTTCGCCCGTAGCGGCTGCGACCGCGTCATTCTGGCCTGCACCGAGCTCTCGGTGCTACAGAAGTACCGAGAGATGCCCGAGATCACCCTCGACGCCATGGATGTCCTGGTGCGCGAATCCATCATCCGCAGTGGCGCCCCCTACCGCCTCTAGCTTTCGACCTGTCAAAAAGGGACAGGTTAATTTTGGTAGGTTTTATCTGGTGAAACAGTAAAGGCCTCGGCTCGTTTGGTGCGAGCCGAGGCCTTTCGCGTTGGGCGGTTGCTGTCGGTGGCGAACTAGAACAGGAAGCCGATGGCGATGAGGGCGATACTGACGATGAGCACGGCGATGTCCAGGCCCTTGATGGGGTAGCGCTTGTACGAGCTGGCGCGCGTACGCAGATAGAAGCCGCGCTGTTCTGCCGCCAAGGCTGTGGCATCGGTCTTGCCCACGCTCGAGATGAGCAGTGGCACACACAGCGGCAGCATGAGCTTTAGCTTCTTGATGGGGTTCTTGGTGTCGTACTCGACGCCGCGTGCGGTCTGCGCCTCCATGATGGCGTTCATCTCCTGACCAAACACCGGCACAAAGCGCAGCGCCGTGGTAAAGGTGAAGGCATAGCGATACGGCACGTGCAGCACCTCGACGCAGGCGTTGGCAAGGTCGTTGAGCTTGGTCACCATGAGCATGAGGATGAGTGGTAACGCCACACCCAGCAGGCGCAGGCAGGCCTTCGATCCTGTGATGAGACCCGTGTCGGTGATAAAGCCCCACACCACGTTGCCATCGCGCATAAAGGCCAGCTGGAGCACCAGCATGATAAGCGCGAGCGGAATCAGCAACTTGAGCAGCGAGAACAGACGGTTGACGACGCCGGCATAGGCACCCAGCGCAAGGGTGAGTGCCAAAAAGCCCAGCAGTGCCACGTAGGTGTCGGACAAGAAGATGCCGACGATGATGGCGGCGGCGAGGCCCAGTTTGACGACGGGGTTCAGGCGATGCAGTAGCGTATCGCCCGGCATGTAGTCGATGACGTTAACCACGGTGGACCATCTCCTTGGTAATTCGAACGACATCGGTGACCTCGCTCACCTGCGCAAAAGCGGGCGAGACGGAAGATGCCAGATGACGCGAGAGTTCAATAACCTGGGGAGGCTCCACGTAGGCACGCCGCATGAGATCGATGTTCGAGAATAGCTCGTGCGTGCGGCCGCGGTCGAGGATGCGACCGTCGGCCATTACCACAATGCGCTCGGCAAAATCCGAGACGACTTCCATATCGTGGCAGACCATGATAACGGCGCAGCCACGCTCGGCCATGGTGCGCACCGTTTCCATGACGGTCATGCACTCGCGGTAATCAAGGCCGCTCGTGGGCTCATCGAGTACGACGATCTTGGGCTCAACCACTACGACGGAGGCAAGCGCCACCATTTGTCGCTGGCCACGCGAAAGCGAGAACGGCGCCTCATCGGCAGGCAGGCCAAAGCGGTCGATGACGAGTTGGGCACGACGCAGAGCCTCGGCACGGTCCATGCCGCCAAGCTCCAGGCCAAAGGCGACCTCGTCGAGCACGGTGTCCTTGCAGATCTGGCGGTCGGGGTTTTGGAAGAGCGTTGCGACTTCGCGGGCAATGCGGCTTGTGGGGACGGCTGCGGTATCCAGTCCCGTGACGCGCACGCTGCCCGAGGCGGGCTTAAGCAGGCCTGTGAGCAGTTTGGTGAGCGTGGTCTTGCCGGCGCCGTTTTGGCCGACGATGCCCACGAGCTCGCCAGGATAGAGCGTCAGGCTAAGGTCGCGTACGGCGGCTCCGCCATTGGGATAGGCAAACTCAACATGGTCGAAGGTGAGTACGGGTTCGGCGTCCTTGGCATGAGGACGCAACGACGGTGCATGCGGGGAACCGGCGGGCACCTGGGCTTCGATAGCCGCGTGTGCGGGGTCGACGATGCCCGAAATCAGGCGCTCGGCCTCATCGACATCCAAGCAGGGGGTGCCGCTTACCAGGCCATCGGCCTCGAGGCTATTGAAGATACGCGTGACGCGAGGGCAGTCGACGCCGATGGCACGGAGCTCGTCGGTATGCGCGAAGACCTCGTGTGGCTCGCCCTGCAGCGCGATTTCGCCATGGTTGAGCACGAGCACGCGGTTGCAGTACTCCGAGAGCAGGGCGACCTTTTGCTCAACGACGACGATGGTGATTCCAAGTATGCGGTTTGCCTCACGCAGCGTCTCGAAGACCAGCGTGGAGCTGGCGGGGTCGAGTGCCGCGGTGGGCTCGTCGAGAACCAAGACGCGCGGACGCATGGCGAGGATGGCGGCGATGGCCACCTTTTGCTTCTGTCCGCCCGAGAGGGTGGCGATCTCGCGGTCGCGCAGGTCGCTGATGCCGACGGTCTCGAGCGTCTCGCTCACGCGCTGCTCGATCTGGTCGTGGGGAACGGCAAAGTTCTCGAGGCCAAAGAGCATCTCGTCCTCGACGACCGAGGCGACCATCTGCGTGTCGATATCCTGCAGCACACTGCCGACGATTTGCGACACGTCGGTCAGCGAGACCTCGCAGGTGTCGTGGCCGTCAACCATGACGGACCCGAAGAACGTGCCGGTGTAGTGGTGGGGCACAGCACCCGACAGACAGGCGGCAAGCGTGGACTTGCCGGCGCCCGAGGGTCCGATGATGCCGATGAAATCTCCCTTGTTCACGCTGAGCGAGATGTGGCTGAGCGCCTGCTCGGTCTGCGTGCCATAGGAGAACGAGACATCGTCGACGTTGATGATCGTTTCCATGGATACCTTTCATAGTCATTGGGTGTTCCTATAGTTTTGTCAACCGTCGGGGCTACTCCCGGTAGGGCACCCGGTCGCGCATCACGGCGTATATCGCCCTGAGCCGCTTCCTCGCGACGGCCTTGAGCGCC
>CABUWA010000057.1 GCA_902495085.1 uncultured Collinsella sp.
GAACGCTCTCGCGCTCAACGGTTTTCAAGACCGCCGCATTCAACCGCTCTGCCATCTCTCCGTGAGTCGTAATGATAGCATCGTTTTGAATTTGCAACAGGGAAGGCGAACGATGACGATCACCGAAATCGACGAGAAGTTCATGCGCGAGGCGTTGGCGGAGGCGCGCGCCGCCGCTGCGGTGGGCGAGGTGCCCATCGGAGCCGTAGTGGTGCGCGACGGTGAGATCGTCGCGAGGGCGCACAATCGGCGCGAACTCGACCAGGACCCTTCGGCTCATGCCGAGTTTGCGGCCGTGTGCGCCGCTGCCCAGGCGCTTGGCCGCTGGCGCCTTTTCGACTGTACGGTTTATGTGACGTTGGAACCCTGCTGCATGTGCGCGGGCCTTATGGTCAACGCGCGCGTGGGGCGCTGCGTGTATGGCGCGAGTGATGCCAAGGCGGGCGCGCTGGGTTCGCTGTATGACCTGAATGCCGACTCGCGCCTGAATCATCGGTTTAACGTGACGGCTGGGGTCCTGGCGGATGAATGCCGCGAGCTGCTGAGTAGCTATTTTGGCGGTCTGCGCGGAGCGGGCGGCGCTGATTGCGGTTGTGGGGCCGATCTTGAAGCACACGCCGCTCACGCCGCAGCGCTTGCAGGTGCCGGTGAGGATGCTGGCACGGCGGTTGACTTTGGTCCTGCGTGCCGCCGACCCCGCCGTGTGCTGTTGGCGATCGACTCCTTTAAGGGCAGCGTTTCGAGCGCGCAGGCGGAGGCGGCGGTTGCCGAAGGCGTGCGCCGCGTTTGGCCCGATGCCGAGGTGCGCGCATTGCCGCTGGCAGATGGTGGCGAGGGAACGCTCGATGCCGTTGCCGCCTGCGGTGGCGAGCTCTCAACCTGCGAGGTCGCAGGGCCCTTGGGCGACCGCGTGTCTGCCCGGATGCTGGTTGATGTCGAGCACAAGTCCGCGGTCATCGAGATGGCCGAGGCGGCCGGCATTGGGTATTCGCCTTGTACGGAGTCGGCGGCGTTGGCGGCCACAACCTATGGCGTGGGCGAGCTCATGCTTCGCGCGGTTCGCATGGGCGCAAAGACACTCTATATTGGTCTGGGCGGCAGCGCCACCAACGACGGTGGCGCCGGCATGCTGCAGGCGCTGGGCGCGCGTGTGGTCGATGATCAGGACTGCGATGTCGCCCCCGGTCTTGCCGGCCTTGAGCAGGTGGCGAGCGTTGATTTGGCGCCCGCGCTGCAGGCTTTGGATGATGCTCGCATCGTTGTGCTTTCGGATGTCGAGAATCCGCTCGTGGGGCGTCGAGGCGCACTGGCGGTGTTTGGCGGGCAGAAGGGCCTGCCGGCGGATGATGTCGAGGTGCTGCGCAGATACGACGGCTGGATGGTCGGCTACGGTCGCTTGCTCGATGCGGCGATTGCCAGAGCTCGAGCCCAGGGGTTGTTGCGCACACCCGAGGGCGCACGGACATTTGGCTCGGTGCTCGGTGTACCCGGCGCGGGCGCTGCCGGTGGCTTGGGCGCGGCGTTACTGGCGCTCGGTGTGGAGCTACGCTCGGGCGTGGAGACGGTGCTCGATCTGATTGGGTTTGACGAACGCATGCGTGATGTCGACCTGGTCATAACGGGCGAGGGCAATATGGACGAGCAGTCCGCCGCCGGTAAGGCGCCGGTGGGCGTGGCACGCCGTGCCAAGCGGTGTGGCAAGCCGGTTGTTGCCGTCGTGGGCGGTCGTGCCGACAACCTGGATGCGGTGTACGAGCAGGGCATCGACTTGGTGCTTCCGATTTGCCGCAAGCCCATGGACCTGGAACAGGCACTCGATCCGCAAGAAGCCACAACCAACCTCATCTGTGCCGGCGAGGCAGCCGCCCAATCCTACGACCTCGCCCGCCTCTAGAACTAATTCCCTCGGGAGCCCGGTTTGCCCGGGTAGTCAAAATAGCCCCGTCCCAAATTAGCTACTTTGTGGTTTGTGGGGGATAAAGATTGCCGGTCGTTTTGTCCTACTGGGGCATGTCGATGGCGCGAGTGGTTCGATTTTGAGCCTGAGTGGCAACCCGAGGCGAAATTTCGGGTCACCCGAATTGCTACAATTTTAAGTATATTGCGATGTCCTGCCTTGCGTTTCTGCGCGGGGGGGGGCGTATATTTGCATCGATGGGGACGACGACACATATATAATGAGCCGCTGCTTGCCGTCCTCATGGATTTGGGGAGGGCCTTCATGAATCGCGCGTGTGCGAGAGCTCGAGAAATGCTAAAGCCTTTTGGCAAGAAAACCAATACCGCAAAGCGTGTCCTGAGGGTTTTGGCCGTCCCGCTGGCGGCATGTGCGCTCATGTTCGGTGCGACGAGCGCGTCGGCCGACCAGACAGTTCCCTTGAGCAACCACACCGTGCAGACGGTGAATCCCACCGGCACCACGGTCAATCTGTTCGACTACTGGGTCGTGGATGGCGATAACGACAGCTCGAAGAACATAAACAACAATAATGGCAATGACAACACCGGCATCAATAAAGACCATCAGCTCAAGTTCAATGGTGGTGGCGGCACGGGCATTAACAAGTGGACGGGCAGAAGCGTCATTGATGGCTTTGGACGCCTTTCTTTTGTAAAGAACACGCTGGTAAATGGCTATCCGGCGATCAACGCCGGCACTTATACCTCATACGGCACGAAAGGCGATTGCACCGATGAATCGCTGGCCTATCTCTTTAATAACGACAGCCAAGCAAACGGCAGGCAAAAGGGTAAGGCTGTCTACAACGACGTGAAAGGCCTCTTCCAGCTCCAGAAGGGCTATTACGTTTACGACTCGTATGGTTCTCGCGGCAACTATGCTGTGTATAACTACACGACTAACTCCTTTGACGTCTACAATAAGGCTGGTGTATATAAGGGCGGCGTATCAGATGCAAATCTGGGCCAGTTCTTCCCCTTCGACTCGGCTGACAAGGTTTTTGATGAGAAGGGCAACAGCCTCTCCCCTAAGCAGATCATTGATGGAAGCACGAGCCTCAACCATCACTTTGGCATGTCCATGACTACGGAGTTCGTCCAGCCGACGAACGGCAAGACCACCGATGGCAACGACATGATCTTTGAGTTCTCGGGTGACGACGACGTCTGGGTCTATATCGACGGCGTGCTCGTGGGCGATCTTGGTGGCATCCACGAGAAGGCGACGCTCAAGATCAACTTCGCCACCGGTGCCGTACATGTCGGTCATGTTGACAATGCAAATGATCCCGAAAAGACAATTCAAGACACCACCATTAAGGCGATGTTCCAAGCTGCCGGCGCAGATACTTCAAACAGAAGATTCTCCGGCAACACCTTCCTCAACAGCTCCAAGCACACGCTGAGCTTCTTCTATCTGGAGCGCGGCGCGGGCGCATCGAATATGTCGCTTAAGTTCAATCTCACCACGCTGCCGTCGTCCGAGGTCGAGAAGGTCGATCAGAACGGCGAGGCAGTCCAGGACGCCAAGTTTGCGCTGTATCAGTCGGATGCCAGCTGGAAGACGCAGGGCGATCCCATCGCTCAAGGTACGACGGACGATAAGGGTCGGCTAGTGCTTCTGAAGTCGGACGACGGCTCCGTCCTTTCATTTGATAACCAGCATGCTGATGGACATAACTACTTTGTACTCAAAGAGACAGACCTGCCCGCGGGATATCGCTCGAGTCTGACCTCATCGACTACCGCAATGTCAGGTGAGCTGCATCTGCAGTACAAAGAGGCTGCGGCGAGCGGTTCGGGCGGCGTGGTGGTCGCGCCGCAAACGACGGTCACCATGGCCGATGGCGTAACGCAATGGACGGGCAGCCGCATGTGGCTCAACGGTGGTTATCTGGCTGCCAAGGAGACCATTTCCCTTAGCAAAGAAACAAAAGACAATAAGGACAAACCCATTAGCTCGGGTACGACATTTGCTGTCGTGCTCAAGCGCACCGATAAAAGCAAGGCGGACACGGACGAAAATGCATGGACGGCAGTCACGGGCAATCCGCTCGATGGCTACATGCTGTGCTCCGCACATGGCATCCCTGGCGCCGTCGAGGCTGCCAAATCGGCGGACACGAGCGTCTTTGGCGTCAACACCAAGGGCGACTACGAGGTAACGGTTAGGTCGCTGCCTGGCGATATCGAGACGTACGCCGCCATGCTGCAAGATGAAGACAAGCCGAAGGCGGAATATACCGTGGCGGTGTATCACACCACGGCATCGTCTCTGGCGGGGGCAACCATCGGCAACACCTCTATGGTCAAATATCAAACGATAAACAGGCAGTTCTCTACGGTGATCCACCTCACCAACGTTCAGAACCGTCTGTTTGTGCAGAAGGTCGACGACCTGGGCAAGCCCGTGAACGGCGCAACGTTTGAGCTGTACCAGGCCAAGGACGTTACCGGCGATAGTCCTAGAACGTATGCCATTAAATCGGGCGCCGAGCCGTATGACACCGTGCAGGCAAACGGCATGACCTATCCGTATGACATTAAGGGTGCTGCATGCTTCCCGCTCGATTCGGCGAAGCATGCGCCCCTTATCAAGGGTACGTACTACCTGCGTGAGTCTGTAAGTCCAGATGGCCATGAGATCAACAACACCATCACCAAGGTAATCGTGGACGACTCGGGCGTATATGTGGACGCCGGCGAAGAGAACGATGGCGTGCTCAGCATGAGCGGCCCGGGTTCGCTGATCGCCTCCCTGGCGCAGTTTGGCTCCCCCGACTCGATTGACAATACGCTTACGCACATCAAGGGCAAGCTGCAGAGTGCGGCCGTTGACGCCAACGGAAACCTGACATGGGGCCAGACGTGCACAGCCCAAGGCGTGACGCCTTCTCTTGCGGGCAACTTGATGCATATGCGCTATGACAAGACGGCGCAGGGCACCAAGACCATTCTGCGCTATGTCGAGGATGGTGGCGATCGCGACGGTCAGCTGGCGACGATCTTTGCCGATACGGGCGTAAACCGCATGGCTCTTTATCAAGAAGACGATTCAGCATATATAGACGATGCCTCCAAGACTCGTACTAATCTGGGCACGCTTCAGCTCAACCATCTCTTTACCACGGCAACGGCCGTGCAGTATACCGATCGTCGCGTGGCACGCCTGCAAGTGACTAAGACCGTGACGGCGGATGCTGGTCTTACTGCGCCCACCAAGGATGCGGACGACAACGATCTGACCTTTACGTTTAAGTTCACCCTGCCGGAGTCCCAGGAGGGCTACGAGGCGCATGTGTTCGATGCGAGCGGCAACGCTGTGGGCAATTCCTTTAGGCTCAAGAACGGCGACACCCATTCCATCAAGGCCGGCGAGACCATTCGCGTATACGACCTCAAGAAGGGTGACAACTACAGTGTGAGCGAGCTCACCACCAAGGGCGAGGTGTCCAGTGGCAATGTGCTGGCGAGCATCGTCAACGCCGTAACCGGCTCTGCCGACGAGTCGGTGCTTCCGGCTGGCTTTAGCCTCGTGAGACGCATGGTCGGCGGCGAGAAGCAGTCGGGAACCGGCAACACCATAACGGGTTCAATCGCTGCGCTCGTGGACGGAAAGATTCCCGCGAGCAACACGCTCGAGTTCATCAACAAATACAGTGTCAGCCCCGTAAAGAATGGCCTAAGCGCCAAGAAGGTGCTCGAGGGCCGCAATTGGGCCGATGGCGATACCTTTACCGTGCAGCTTACAGCCGACGACGGCGTCCCCATGCCCAGCGGCGCCAAGAGCAAGGTGGCTACGGTTGAGCTCACCAACGACCAGCCGGCGACGTTTGGCGATATTACCTATACCAAGCCGGGTACCTACGCCTATACCATCTCGGAGGATATTCCCGGCTCCAATGCCAAGGCGGATGGAATAAGCTACTCCGCTGCTGTCTATACCGCGACGGTCAAGGTGGATGATAACCACGCCGGTGCACTGGTCGTTAAGAGCGTAAAGGTGAAGCAGGTGCGTGACGACGCGGGCAAACCGGCTACCGCAGAGGTTGCCGATAAGATCGCAACCTTCACCAACCGTTACGATACGCACGAACATAGCATCATCATCCATGCCCAAAAGAACCTGACCGACAACGCCGGGAGTTTCCCGCTTTCCCAGAACGCCTTTAGCTTTAAACTCGAGCGTGTGGGCGGCTATGCGGACGACAATGCAGCGTTCGATCCCGATAAGGTCGACACGAGCATCAAGGCTCCCATGCCCCAGGGCGCCGAGGGCAACATCGCAACCGTGGGCAACAACGCCGACGGCACGGTGACGTGGCCAGAAATCTCCTATACCGCCAAGGCGGATGCGGGACGCGCCTACGTTTACAAGTTCGCCGAGAATCGCGGCAGCGTTACGGGCATGACCTACGATGGATCGGTCTATTACGCCGTGGTGCGCAACGACAAGAAGGGTGCCGGCATCCAGACCTCGGTCGAGTACTACAAGGCCGCAGAAAACAACTCGGTAAAGCAGCTGGACGAGAATGTCACGCCCTCCTTTACCAATATATATAGCGTGGAGCCCACGAGCGTGACCCTGCAGGGCCAAAAGACCGTGAGCGGTCGTGACTGGAATCAGGGCGAGAGCTATGCCTTTAACCTTGCTGCCGCTACGGACGATGCCGGTGCGACCGGTTTGGGCAAGACCACAAAGCAGGCGGTAACGGATGGGGCTGTTGCCATCGGCGTCAACCGGGCTGTCGCCAGTGCGCCCGCGACGGGGCGCGTGGCCTCGTTCGCCTTTGGCACCGAAGCCGCCCCGACCGTGACGTTCAACCGCGCAGGCACCTTTAGCTTCAACATCACCGAGAAAGCTGCGCAGGATGGCCAGGCGGGCATGTCCATGGACAAGCACACCGCACGCGCGACCGTCGTGGTGACCGATCTGGACGAGTCGGGCAACCACACGGGCAAGCTGCGCGTGTCGAGCGTGACCTACGCCAACACCGGCGCCTCCGATGCGGACAAGGCCGTAGCTGACAAGGCCGCCTTTACCAACGCATACCATGCGTCGGGCACCTTTGATGGCGTGACGGTCAGCAAGACCCTTGAGGGTCGCGCTTCTGCCGCGGGCCAGTTTACCTTTGCCGTGACGGGCCTTTGGTACAACGGCGTTCAGACGTCGGTCGACGGCGCCGAGGCTAGCCTGTCCAATAAGGCTGCGGGGGCCGGCGTGTCCGGTGCCGTGGTGGGCGCAAGCGGGCAAGAGAAGCTCTTTGCTCGTACACTCACGGAGCAGGATCTGGGCCATACGTTTGCCTATCGCATCCGCGAGAACCAGCCTGCGGCTGCCGGCTACGCCTATGACACCGGCTACACTGGTGACGCTATTGTGCTCGTCAAGGTTCTAGCACGCAAGGACGACCCCGCTAAGCTCTACGCCGTGACGACCGTGCTCAAGGGCGCGGGTGTGACGGAACTGCTGGGCGACGGTGCCGACGCGAGCGCGCTGACGGACGAAAAGATCGTCCAGCTCAAGCAAGATTCGAATACTTACGTGCAGCAGTACGATGCAAGTGAGGCCGGCGCTACGACGCCTACTGTCTCGTTTGTGAACCGTTACACGGCAAGCCTCGACTATGGCGCCGCTGGCGGTTTGCAGATCGAGAAGACGTTGACGTATCCCAAGGATGCGACCATTTTTGGCTCGCCTAAGAGCACGTTCCGTTATATCGTCAAGCCTGCTGACGAGACATCTGCCAGCAAGGTTGGCATTTCCACGGACGGCAAAGTCTTTGAGACCGCAAATGTCGAGGCCGACGCCCCCAAGACCGTGAGTTTGATACCTGCGGGTGGGTTGACCTTCACTCAGGATGATGCCGGCAAGACGTTCACCTATACGGTGAGTGAGATTGACGACAAGGCGACGGGCTATACGTACGACAAGACGATCCATACGGTTAGGGCCGTCGTAGCGGATAACGGCGACGGTACGCTTAGTGTCACGACAGCGGTAAGCAAGCAGGTCGATGGCAAGGACGAGCTCGAGGGCCAGTGGATCTATCCGTCGGGTGCAACGTCCACCGGTGTCGCGACGGTCAAATTCAAGAACACCTATACGGTCACCGAGGCGGCAACCTACACCCCGTCCGTGACGAAGGTGGTTGCCGGTGCCGATGCTCCGGGCAAGTTCACCTTTGCTATGACCGCGGCTGACGATGCTACTAAGACTGCCATCGATGGCAAGCTCATCACCGGCTCTTCGATGAGCGCGGAGAACGGCTACGCTGAGGAGAAGCAAACGACGGCGGCCCTCAAGGACGGGGAGCACTATAAGCTCGACTTCTCGAAGCTCACCTTTAACAAGCCGGGCACGTATAAGTTTGCTATTAACGAGCTGGCCCCGAATGGCGGCCTCGGCGAGTGGACGTATGACGCGCACATCTATACCTTGACCATTACCGCAACCGATGAGGGCGGCAAGCTTGTGGCCCGCGCCGATGGCGCGACCGGCTCGGAAGGCTTCATCTTCACCAATAGGTATCGCACCTCGACGAGCTACGAGCTCCAGGGCGGTCTGGAGATCGTCAAGACGCTCAACGGGCACGACCTGCATGCCGGCATGTTTGGCTTTACGGTAACGGGCGAAGACGCCGCCTCGACCGATAAGCTCAACAAGCTGCTGCGCGCAGATGAGGGCAAGCTCACCGTGACAAACGATGAGCCGCAGGCCGATGGCACGTCCCATACCGGCATTTTGGGTGGCCTGACCTTTGCGACGGAAGATGCGGGTAAGACGTTTACTTACAAGGTTGTCGAGAATGGCGGCGGCAAGGGCGGCTATACATACGACTCCACCTATTGGATGGTAGAGATTGCGGTTAATAATCGCCGCGATGGTTCGCTCTATACCGTGACCACGGCCAAGCACTATGACGCCAATGAAGCTGAAGAGCCCCACGAGAAAAAGATCTTCAGCTCCGAGAGCGGTACCGCCAAGGCTCAGGTGTTCTTTACCAACAGCTACGCTGCGACCGGAACATTCGACGGTCTTACTGCCGAGAAGGTGATGGACTCCGGCGACAAGATCGAGACTGGCCAGTATACGTTTGACCTGTATGCCGAGAAGGCCGACGGCTCGCTCGAAAAGATGGATGAGGGCACGACTCGGGCGGACGAGGACGGTACCGCTACGGTCGACTTTGGTAAGGTTAACTTTAAGCTTGGCGATGCTACCAGCGGAACTCATGAGCAGACGATTGACCTCGCCGGCGCCGTCAACGATGGCATTGCCACCAAGCGTCACAATGCCGACCACACCACCACCTACAGCTTTAACCTGGTGGCAAAGGAGCGCATGGCCAACCTGCCCGAGGGTGTGCGTCCCGTGGATACGTCTGCGACGTGCCGAGTGCTGCTCGAGGTGACCGACCACAACGACGGCAATCTGACGTCCAAGGTGACCTATCGCGATGGTACCGAGAAGGGTAAGATCGTCTTCCACAACACGCGTGATAAGGTCAAGACGATTGGCACGGTCGCGAAGCCCGATGTGGACATCGACGGGCAGTTGCTTTCTGTGGGCGACTCCTACGCCTATACCATCAACTGGGCCAATACCGAGGCCGACGCCGCCGGTAATCTGGTTTCGGCCAACGTGACCGTGACCGACGAGCTGCCCACGGGCGTCGTGTTCGAGGCCTTTGAGGGCGAGTATGCCGATAAGGGCGCCGCGAGCGGTCAGTTGCTCACCTGGAACCTGGGTGAGCAGCCTGCGGGCAGCCACGGTTCGGTGCGCGTGCACGTCAAGATTACCGAGGACGCCGTGAAGGGTGCCCAAGGCGCTGTTGGCACCATCAACAATACTGCCACCGTTAAGGTCGGCGACAAGAGCAAGAGTTATACCGGCACCACGACGAACTTCGTACCCAAGAAGTCCGAGAGCGATGTCCAGGATTCGAATGGGTCGGGCGTGGCGCTGGGCGACGAACTCACCTACACCATCGGCTACAAGAACACCGAGGGCGCGTCTGCCACGGTAACGATCACCGATGCCGTTCCCGCGGGAACCGAGTTCGTGGAGTTCGCCGGCGACCATAAGGATGCCGGCTCCAAGGGCAATGACGGCAACCTTACCTGGACGTTGAAGGACGTTCCCGCAGGCAAGGAGGGCACGGTTCAGTTTAAGGTTCGCGTGACCGAGGACGCGTTTAAGAGCGGTGGCGCTTCGGGCGACATCTCCAATCAGGCGTCGGTGGCGGTCGGCAACAACCCTGCCGTCAAGACCAACACCACCACCGATCAGGTTTCTGACGGGCGCCTGACGTTGAGCAAGACGGTCACGGCCGCCGAAGGCATCACCGCGCCCAACAAGGCATTTACCTTTAAGGTGCTGCTCTACCAGGCCGATGGCACAACGCCTCTGGCCGGCACCTTTGCGTACGCCGGTCGCCCCGATGGCACCAACGGCACTTATGTAAGCGGACAGATCAAGAGCGGTGACACCATCGCGCTTAAGGCCGGCGGCTCCGTCACGGTTACCTTGCCCATAGGTGCGCACTACGAGGTGCAGGAGCTCGACTCCAAGGGTGAGCTCATGACGAGCGAGGACGGCTTTGCGGTTGTCGATAAGGCGAACCCCCAGAAGGGTACCGTCGGACAGGCGACGAAGGTGGGCTTCACTAACGTCTACAGCGTGGAGTCCACAAAGGTGGAGAACGCTTTTAAGGTTCAAAAGAAGATCTCCGGTCGCAACTAGACTAAGGCGGATGCCTTTACCATGATGCTGACTGCCCAGGGTGAGGCACCCATGCCCAAGGGCGCCAAGGAGGGCGTGTCGACGATTGAGTTGCACAAGGATGCCCAGGTCGGCAACTTCGGTACCATCGAGTACACCAAGCCCGGTACCTATACCTATGTGATTACCGAGCCGTCGGGTGACGAGACGTCGCTCATCTTCTCGAAGGCCACCTATCGTGCCACCGTCACGGTGGCCGACGATGGCGCCGGTAAGCTGTTTGCCAAGACCAAGATTGCACAGCTGACCGACGATGCGGGCGACGCTGCTGAGCGCACGGTCGAGGCGGCGGTCTTTACCAACACCGCCAAGACCGGCAGCCTCACCGTCAAGAAGACGGTCGTCGGCGGCGACAGCCAGCGCGAGTTCGGCTTCACGGTCGCGCTGACCGACGGGGACGGCGAGCCCGTCTCCGGCACCTTCGGCAAGGGCGA
>CABUWA010000058.1 GCA_902495085.1 uncultured Collinsella sp.
AGAACGTTCATGTGTCTCCCTACTAACAGGCGGTGTGGCGCCGCCAGGTTACATACGCTTCAATAATAAACCCAAACGCCCTCGCGCTCGGGTTTATTGCGTTGATATATAAGTTATCGGTGCCTAAATACTCATGGCCTTTGACTTGTAAGACGAAATAGCGCGGGGATATACACCAGGGAAGAAATCCCGAGCGCAACAAGCAATACGACTCGAATGCCCGCAACGCTACTCAACACAGCGTTGAGCAGATAGAAAAGAACAGCACCCACCGCCACCATCTGGCTTTGAACCGAAATCAGTGAACAGCGCATCGAAGAATCGGCAGCATTTTGGAAAACTGAGTATTTGATTGGGGCAAACAACGAGTACGCAACCGTCTGCAGCACATAGAACACGGGCAGCAAATTAGCCGGAGTAAGGGGAATCAAAAACAAAGCTGTCAATACTAAGCGAATGATGCCGCATATACGCGCAAAACGGCCCTTGTCGACACGAGTAATCGCACTGGGCACAATAAACCCTATGGAGGCGGAGGCAAGGAGCTGGACCGCAATGGTCACGCCTGAAGCGATGGCATTCATTCCGCGACCCGCAAGCAGCAGTGAGAAAAAGTCTTCCAAGGCGACAAAAGCAAACGCCTGAGAACAGTCCATGATGAACGCTGAACGAAGAATGCCATTGCACGCAATAGCGGCACCGATCATCTTCGGGCTAATTCCACGCTCAGGTGTCCCCGCAGTGCCCCCTCTTCGCATCTCAGGAATGCAGACAACGACAACCAACGTCAACACCATTGCGCTGATATCTGCCGAAAGACCAATGAGATATGCACCGACAGACGAAATGAAACCGCCCACGCAAGCGGAGATGGCATAAGAGGCATAGAAAACAAATCGCTCAACGACATTAAGTCTCACGAGCTGGTCCTGAGAGACGCTGTCAATGTAAATCGCTTCTATGGATCCGCTCACACATGCAACGGCAAAACCTTTGAGAGCAAACGCGCCGATTAAAAGCAGAGGAGAACGGACGAGAAGCAGGGCGACATAGTATCCAAGCATCCCCACGACGCCAACGAGACCACTTGTCTTTCGTCCAAACCTATCGGCAATATAGCCAGTGGGAACTTCAAGGATGAACTTGCTCACTTGATATGCAATCATCATGCTTGAAATCGCCACCATCGAGAATCCGACGAATTCAAGGTAAACCGTCAGAAAATACAAAATAGTGCTGAAGTTCGACAGAAAAACGAACGTCATATAAAGCAAAACCGTACGGTTTTTCATGCTCCGCCCTCCAAGAGTCAGCAATCTAAATCGAAATCTTGGAAAAGCATGAGGGCAGAGCCGTCAGTCATGTGTTACAAGGCGTCAACATTCACTTGACGCCACGAGGCCAAATGACCTCACGAAGCGAGATGACGCAATAGGTGAAGAAATACCGTCTGGTGTCGATCGGTCCAGGCATTTTGTCGATAGCAAAAGTAGATGGGCAAGGCTACGTCATGCGAGCCTTCAATGGAGCACTCGCTCACTTCCAGTCCATCTGATGCGAGAGAAGAGCCAGAAAAACTCAATATCAATCCCCCGGCTTGAAGAAACTCAGCCTGCGCCCTGTTTCCGTATTCGACATCGCGAAAGCGGAAATTAACCAGCTGAGCCTCGGGACATTGATTAATCGCATTGAGACAGGGCGACAAATTAATTGGAACAGCGAGCCTGCCGCCCAGTAACTCACGAACGGTCATAGCACCCACAGATTGATGACCAGCTGGGCACGAAAGAACCTTGAGCTCCTTTTCACCCAAGTATTTCGAAGAAAGGACACTGTCCCTTGGTTCCTCAAATGAGATGGCCGCATCCGAAATGCCAAGCACAAGTGATTCAAAACATGTAGCCGTTGGCTGATGCCACGCATCAAGGTGAATCTGAGGGTGCGAGCTTTCAAACGAGTCGTACCAGTTTTCGGAAAAAAGGCGCCCCCGCCCGTGAAGACAGGGGGCGTAAAGACGGAAATGGCCGTCGGGCGAAACGCTGCCGTTCCCCGATTGAGCGTACTTTTTGAGATCGTCGACTTGCGCCAGGATCACGCGTGCACGACGCGCAAATTCTCTGCCCGCCGGAGACAAAACAGCTTCCCCCGCCGATCGGTCGAGCAAAACGATCTGATACTCAGATTCCAACTTTTTGATTGCCGACGAAACGGCCTGCGGACTCACATGAACGGCGCGAGCTGCTTTACGCACGCCACCATAGTTCGCTACCGCTTGAAGGTATTCGAGTTGAGAAAGCTGCATAGATTACTCCAAAGGCAGCCAAGTCGACGGCCCACGCGCCCTCAGATGAGGTTCTCGCCCAGGTTCTTGCCGCCGAGGACGTGCATGTGAAAGTGCATGACGGTCTGACCGGCGTTGACGCCCTTGTTGGAGATGACGCGGAAACCGTCCTCCAGACCCTTGGCCTTAGCGACCTCCTGGATGGCGTGAGCCATGGCGCCCATGGTCTCGGCAGGTACGTTGTCGGCGATGTCGCTGTAGTGCTTCTTGGGGATCACGAGCGTGTGGACCGGCGCCTGGGGGTTGAGGTCGTCGAAGGCGATGACCTGATCGTCCTCATAGACAACGGTCGAGGGGATCTCGTGGTTGGCAATTTTGCAGAAGATGCAATCGCACATGGTTGGTTCCTTTCTCACAGACCAAGGTAATTATATTTGGTCGGGATGGTTAGAACGAGAGGTTGTCGTCCGTGTTGGCGGCTTCGCCGTCGGCGAGCACGTCGTTGCCGTCGACGTCCTTAAGGAGCACCGAGACCTTCTGCTCGGCATCGGACAGGCGGGTGCGCAGGCTCTTGAGGAGCTCGACGCCGCGGGTATAGCTCTCGAGCGACTGCTCGAGCTCCATATCGCCCGACTCCAAGCTGCGTATGATGAGCTCCAACTCCTGCGAAGCCTGCTTGTACGTAAGCTGCTCGACCGGGGTCTTCTCTGCCATATCTGTTTCCTTTCCTAAAGGTTTATCGCTATGAAACGCGGCCTACTCGACCGTATCGACCGTTGCTGCTACGTTGCCGTCTGCCATGCGCACGCGGATGGCGTCGCCCGGCTTAAAGGTCTTGGCGCTCGTAGCCACGCCGTCATCGCTGTACGCGATGGAGTAACCGCGGGCAAGTACCTTAAGCGGCGACAGAGCATCGAGCGAAGCCGCTGCACGGCCCAGGTCGGACGCGGGTTTACTGAGCATCGTGCGCCCCTGATGCTCTAGACGGGAGCTTGCGAGCGTGAGCGCATGGCGCTTGCCATCGAGCCCTGAGGTGCTTGCAACCAGATGCTCGGGCAGGCGTTCAAAGCTGGATCGGAAAGCTCCGACCGAGCGTACTATGGCACCCGACAGGCGATCGGCGGTCAGCGCAAGCTCCGATTCGCGACGCTCGACCATAAATGTGGGGTCGTTGAGGCACGGGCGGCACGCAGCCGCATCGAGCGCATCGCCCAGGCGAGCCGTATAGGTATCCCAGGCACGGCGACCGCGCTGATCGAGCATCTCCAGGTCGACCTGGGCCGACCCAATCATCGATGCCATCGCGGCACCCAGACGCTGATGGCGCGCCTCGAGCACATCGGCCAACTCCGTCATAGCCGGCGCCACCGATTCTGCCGCCGCCGTGGGCGTGGAGGCGCGGCGGTCGCTCACCATGTCGCAAATCGAGGTATCGGGCTCATGGCCGATACCGGTCACCACGGGCACGGGACAGGCAGCCACTGCACGGGCAAGCTCCTCGTCGTTGAAGGTCATGAGGTCCTCGAAGGAGCCGCCGCCGCGCACCAGCAAGATGCAGTCGGGCGCCGGCGTGATGGCGGCGGCGCGGCGCAAGCCTTCAATAAGCTCTGCCGGTGCACCCTCGCCCTGGACCTTTGCGCCCACGCAGACGAGCTCGACGAGCGGGTTGCGACGACGCAACGTGCGCTTGACGTCGTCGATTACGGCACCCGAAAGCGAGGTGACGACCGCCACGCGGGAGCAGAACACCGGTATGCGGCGCTTGCGCGCTTCGTCCATCAGACCCTCGCGGCGTAGCTTTTCGGCCAGTTGCGCCACTTGTTGACGCAGCAGACCCTCCCCCGCCAGCGAGAATGAGCGAGCGACAAAGCTCATGCGGCCCGTGGCCTTATAGAGATTAAAGCTGCCCTTAAAGCTCACCTGCATGCCGTCGCGCAAGTCGAAGGTGCGCTTAAGGTAGGCGCCCTTCCAGATGATGCAGTCGACGGCGGCCGAGTCGTCTTTAATCTGGAAGTAGCAGTGGCCGCTTCGGGCGTTGGGACCACGGAAACCCGTGACCTCGCCCAAAACGCTCAGCTGCGGAATGGCATCGAGCGCGCCAGCGGCGATCTCCACCGCCTGGCTCACGCTAAGTTCTTTACGCTCCTGCTCATCCGATTCGTCGAACTCGGCGGAAACGCTATTGCCGGTTAGATTCCAGCCTGCCACGCAGCCTCCTTTCGTCATCGTGCACAAGGGCTTCGGCCCTGCGCAAATTCAAGTCCAACACATAGTACAGCGCCGCGGGGACACAAATCCCCACGGCGCCCAGCGACCCAATTTGTTATCGGTTGGAGTTTCTGTTGTAGCGAGCCATAAGGTAGAGCAGCTGAATAATCGAGGTGAGCGCTGCGGCTACGTAGGTAAGCGCGGCGGCCGTCAGCACCTTCTTGGCACCGTTGACCTGCTTGGAACTCATACCCGACTGCTCGATGTACGCCACGGCGCGTCGGCTGGCGTCAATCTCGACGGGCAGCGTAACGAGTTGGAACAGTACACTAAACGAGAAGAAGATCAACGCGAGGGATGTGAGCCCGGCAATGTTCATAAACAGGCCCAAGAGCAACACGATGGTCCAGGTGTTCTGGGTAAAGTTGACGACCGGCACGAGGGCGGTACGTACTTTCATCATGGCATAGCCGCTTTGACGCTGGGCGGCATGGCCCGCCTCGTGGCAGGCGACGGCAACGCTTGCGACCGACCCGCCCGAACGGTTGGCATCCGACAGATACAGGTTGTTGTCCTGCGGGTTGTAATGATCGGTGAGCTCGCCAGCGACACCCTTGATACCCACAGCGCTACAACCGTTGGCATCGAGCATGCGGCGAGCGACCGTGGCACCCGTATCGCCGTCCGAGCGAACCTTGGACCAGGTTTTGTACGTCGAGTTGATATAGCTCTGCGCGGCAAGACCGAGCACCGTGCAAACAAGGACAACCAGCAGGTACAGTGGGTCGATGCCAAAGCCGTAACCATAGTAACAGGGCATGCGAATTCCTCCGAATCAAGTTACACGTTGGAGGCATTTTACCCACTCAAACGGCTAGGCTTCCCTACAGCAATTCGATTTTTCCGTCCTTCACCGTCAACCCCATATTGCCCGAGAGCAGATCGTCCAGGCGCGAGCCCACAAGCTCAAAACGCCAGCCTTCGCGCAGGGGGCTCTGCTCGGGGTGCTCAATATAGTCGGCCAGGTCATCGCGCGAGGCGATGACCGAGGTCGCCACGCCCGAGCGCTCGGCAACCAGGCGAATGAGCGCATACATCAGGTCCGTCACGCTCTCCAACTCCGGAGAGATCTGGCGATGCCCGCGCACCATGAGTGGCAGGCGATCGTGCGGGCAGCTCGCGCCGCGCTTGATGGCCATGAGCGCGCCGTCCACATCGCGCTCCCCCAGCTGATCGGTGCCGCGGATGCCGCGGAACTCCTCAACGCGCACAGGATTGCGCTTGACGAGCGCCAGCAGCGTGTCGTCGGACATGACCCACTTGCGCGGGATGTTACGGCGCTCGGCGCGGTCCTCGCGCCAGGCGGCGAGCTCGCGCGCGATGCCCAACTGGTGACGGCTGCACGAATTGATGCGTTTGACCTTGCGGAACGCCTCGTGGCGATCGGCGCGATAATGCGACTCGTCAGCCAGCGGGCGCAGCTCGTCGAGCACCCAGTCCACACGGCCCAGCTCGCGCAGGCGGCTCATCATCTCGGTATAGGCGACGATCAGGTACTTGACGTCATCGATCGCGTACTCAATCTGCTTATCGGTCAGCGGGCGACGCGACCAGTCGGTCAGCGACTCGGTCTTGGGCAGCGAGACGCCGCAAAACGTCTGAACAAGCGCGCCATACGAAATCTGCTGGCGCTCGCCCAAAAAGGCGGCGGCGACCTGCGTATCGAAAATCGGTCGTGGCAGCACGCCTACGGTATGGAGCATAACCTCCATATCCTGCGAGCAGGCGTGGAAGACCTTGGTCACGCTCTCGTCGGCCATAAGCTCGGCCAGCGGCGATAGGTCGTCGATTACCAGGGGATCGACCGCGACGCTCTCGGCAGGGGTGGCAATCTGAACCAAGCACAGACGCGGATGGAACGTGCGCTCGCGCAAAAACTCGGTATCGACGGCAATCGCGTCGAACTCACGGGCGCGCTGGCAAAAGTCGAGTAGAGCCTGATGTGTGGAAATGTACATATCAACCCATCGAATAAGGTTAGGCCCGAAAAACACGGGTAGGATATCGGCATTGCCTTACAACTATACTCGGTTAGTCACAGAACGGGAACGTAAGTATGCGCTGCCTTATCATCCACAACCCGGCATCGGGCCCCAGCTCAGATGAAATCTACGCATTTACGCACGCCCTCGCGCAGGGCGGCGACGAGGTCGTGATGCGTTTTATCGGCGATGGCATGGAGCCCGAGGACGCCGTGGCAGACGTGCGCGAGTTTGACCGCGTGGTCGTTTCGGGCGGCGACGGCACTGTCTCCAACGTGCTCGACCAGATGCGCGGGTGCGGTGTCCCCACGCTCGTCTTCCCCTCCGGTACGGCCTGCCTGTTCTTCAACAACATCGGCAATGCCCCCGAGGCGGCGGCGCTCGCCAAGGCCTGCCGTGCCGGTCGCACGGTCAAAGTCGACATGGGCGAGCTCTTTTGGCTCGACGAGAACGGCAACGAGAAGCGCCACGGCTTCATCATCATCGCCGGCTCGGGCTTCGACGCCGAGATCATGATGAAGGCCGCCCCCACCAAAAACGATATCGGCGAGATCGCCTACTTCCTCTCCGCGCTCGCCACGCCCAACCCCACGGTGGCGCACTTTACCATTGAGCACGACGGCATTGTCGAGGAGCTCGACGGCATTTGCTGCATGGCGGGCAATACCTCGGTCATCCAAAACGACATCAACCTGTTCCCCGACTGCCGCATGAACGATGGCATGGTCGACATTGCGGTCATCGAACCCGTGCGCACCGTGCAGCTGTTGCCTACTGTGATCACCGCCGCACTCGACCCCGCCGGCAAGGTACTCGGCCGCCCGCAGTTCAAGATCATCCAGACCAAGGAAGCCAAGATCACCTGCACGCCGTCGCTGGGCATGCAGTTCGATGGCGAGATCATCTCCAGCAACTCGGGCGTCTTTGGAGCCCGCGCGCTTCCGCAATGCCTCGACCTCATCGTCGACGAATTCTCACCGCTTGGTAAATAGGAGGACCCCATGAACGACAATCCCCTGATCGGCTTTATCATCATCGTTTTGGCCATGCTTGTCGGCTATGCGATCAACGTGATCCACCGCCGGAAGAAGTAATTCCACATTGGTATGATATTCATCCAATTATCGTCTCCCCTGCTGTTTATGCATTTGCCAAACAGCGGGGGATTCTCATTTCAGGCATTCCCAGCTACTTTATTCGGCTACAGTAATTGCAGGGCGTCTTTATTAAAATAAAGCTACAAACTGAGTATAATTAACCGCTCATCGCATATTTCATCACGCTTATCGAGTAAGTTTCTTTCATAGATGAATATTGTTTCTAGTTCGTTACGCTAATGAGGTGTCTTTATTGGCTGAAGCCCTCTGGCGACAGAGGGCTTTCGCACGCTGGGAGGGAAAATGAGGAAAACTCACCCCGTCAACGCGCTCAAGAAGCTAGGCATAGGCCTCGCCTTTGGAGCTGCAACCATCATGTCCATGCCGACCTCTGCGCTCGCCTGCACGCAGGTCTATATGGGCAACAAGCTGACGGCCGACGGTAATACGTACTACGGCCGTGCTGAGGACTACCGCAAGCGTTACCTCAAGCACTTTGGCATCGAGCCTTCGTTTGGCCCTGGTCACACCTACAGCTCGGATGAGTCTGCATTCGTGTATACCTCGACCAAGACCTCGTATCGCTACACCTATGTGCGTGACCACCCCAGTCAGTGGGACGAGCGCTGGGATGCCTACTCCGAGGCTGGCATCAACGAGAAGGGTGTCTCCTGCTCCGCCACGCTGACCACCTACATGAATGCAGCCGCCAAGGCTGCGGACCCCCTGACCGATACTGGCATTGGCGAATATAGCTACGGCAGCGTAATCTTGGGCGAAAGCGCCACGGCACGTGAGGGTGTCGAGCTCCTCGGCAAGATCATCGACGACCAGGGCGCCTGCGGCAACGACCAGATTATCATCTCCGACAACAATGAGACCTGGCTGTTCGCCGCACTTTCCGGCCATCAGTGGATCGCCATGAAGCTCACCGATGACATCGCCTCGCTTAACCCCAACATCGGCAACCTCAACTACAAGGTTGACCTCAACGACACCGAGAACTGCCTCCACTCCGAGGGCATCGAATCTATGCCCAAGGAGAAGGGCTTCGCCAAGTACTTCGATGATGGCCAGTTCGACGTTGCCCAGACCTACGGCGAGGAAATTAGCGAAAATGCCATGCACTCTTGGACACGTTATGTCCAGGGTCGCGCTTACTTCGATGCGCCGCTCACCGAGGGCACCGACTATAAGATCGTAAAGGACACGCGCGAAAACGCCCGCGCCACGACCGGCGCTCTGCCCTTCGAGGCACAGCCCCTGTTCTTCCAGCCTGGCAAATCCAACTGGAACACCTTTGAGATGATCCGCGCGTTTGGCAACCGCGGCGAGAAGGCCCCGGGCCTCAACGCCAACACCGACGGCGCCTACGCCATCGGTACCGAAAGCAACAGCGAGATCAACCTCTTCCAGATTCGCGATGGCCTCGATCCCGAGGTCGCAACCATCCAATGGGAAATGCTCTCCCGCGCCGCGTACTCCGTCGCCATCCCCTTCTACTCCGCACTGCTCACCGAGGTTAGCCCGTATTTCAGCGACCAGACCGTCTCCTACGATCACTGCAAAGAGACGGACATCGTAAACAACGAAGAACCCGAGAACTCCATCAATTACGTCCTCATGGACATCAGCTCCCTCTGCTTCGAGCATCCCGAGCTGCTCGGCGTCAACGTCCGCACCTACCTCGACGCCCTCCAGAACGAGCTCGTCGAGCAGAACTTGGAAGTCGACGAGGTCATGCAGGCCACCGAGGGCACCGAGGCCCGTACCGCCCTGGCAAACAAGGCCGGCAATGCTGCCACCGAGAACACCTACGTCAAGTGCAAGGCCTTGCTCCAGGAGATGCGCGCCTATCTGAAGGCTGAGAACTTCGACCAGCCCTTCACCCCGAGCGACCTGAACACCGAGACCAACGGCCTCAAGGTGTCCATCACCTACGCCAAGGATGCTCTTGCCACCGATCCGGTCACCCCGGATCAGCCCGGCACTCCTGAGCAGCCCGGCACTCCCGAGCAGCCCGCTAAGCCTGAGCAGCCGGCTAAGCCCGAGCAGCCGGCCGCCAAGCCTGAGAAGCCTGGCAAGTCCGACACCACGACCACGGTAACCACCAACAAGACGAACACCAAGGGCGGCCTGCCCACCACTGGCGATCGTTTTGATGGCCGCATGGTGGCCGCATTCGCCATCGCTGGCGTTGCCGTCATCTCCGCGGGCGGTTACTTCCTCTACCGTCGCAATAAGGAATAACGTCTTAGCTGAGCGGACAAGGCAGCAATGGCAGCCTCGCCCGCTCAGCCCGCTCTTTTGACCGGCGGGAAACCCGCCTGAAATCTTTTCAAAAAAGATTTCCCCGCACACACTTCGCTGTGCTATAGTGCAGCGCAACAGCAACTAGGTGCGACCGCGCCATGGCATCACGAAAGGAGCCACCGACATGAAGAACACGATGACGTCTCTCAACAACTGGTGGTGGCGTGATGCGAATACGATCGGTCGACAGTGAGTCCCTCACGCCTGTTTTTGCGCTCTAGGTGATTGGAAGGCCTCCGGTTTCGACCGGGGGCCTTTTTCTATCTCGAGCCCAATCGCATTCGCATCACGCGCCTCCGCTTTTCTCTTGCACTCCCATTCCGAAAGGATTTTCACCATGTCTCAGAACACCACCGCCACCCAGCCCCGCACCGTCCAGACCGCCGACCGTGGCAAACTCGATGTCCGCGCCCTCGTCCTGCTTGCCATCCTGCTCGCCGCCGGCTTCATCCTCAACTTCACCGTCGGCAAGGCCATCTCGGGCATCTCGGGCGGCATGATCAGCCCCGAGTTCATCATCTCGGCCTTCTGCCTCACCATCCTGGTCGTTCGCCCCAACATCGGCCAGGCGCTCGTCATTGGCCTCATCTCGGCTGCCGTGATCCAGATCACCACCACTTCGCCGTTCGTCGATTTTGCCGCCGAGGGCATCGCCGCCATGCTCATGGCCGGCATCGTCAACGCCGCCGGCAAGAACGGTCAGGTCAAGCCTGCCATCGCCATTGTCGCAACCTTCCTGACCACCTTTGTCTCCGGCGTCATCTTCATGGTCATCAAGATGGCCATGCTCGGCGTGGTCGGCGAGCTCGCCGCCGCCATGCTGCCCGTCGTCGCCATGACCGCCGTCTTTAACGCCATTCTGGTCGGCGCCCTCTATCTGCCCATCCAGAAGGCCCTGAAGCTCAACTAACCCGCTCGGCTTTACGAGCCACCCCATCTTGGCGTTCATTCGTCGCTCGCGTACCCAAGTACGCTTCGCTCCTCTTTCGCGCCAACCTGGGGCCCCTCGTAAAGCCGTCTCCGTGCTTCACCACCAAAGACCGTCCCAAACAACGAGCTTTTTTGGGACGGTCTTAAACAACTGGTCATTTAAGAACGTCCATTACAGTCGAAATTGTCAGCCCGGGACCGTCTCGGGCTACGATTGAGGCGCGCCCAGAACGGGCCGCCGACCGGGCGCCCGCGCACGGCCGAACGTCCCTG
>CABUWA010000059.1 GCA_902495085.1 uncultured Collinsella sp.
CGAGCTCGATCTTAACTGGCAGCGTTTGGCACTCACCAACGCCATGGAGCGCGATCACCTGGGCGTGCTGACCGGCTCGCCCATCACCGATGTGCGCATTACGCTCACGGGCGGCCGTGCGCATGCCAAACATACCGAGGGCGGCGATTTTCGCCAGGCCACGTACCGCGCGATTCGCCAGGGGCTCATGCAGGCGCGTGAGGCCGGCGCGGCGGTACTGTTGGAGCCGTGGTACCACTTTGAGCTCGAGGTGCCGGGGGAGTGCGTGGGCCGGGCGCTCTCAGACGCCACGCGCATGGGCGCTGAGTACGAACCGCCGGCGATGGCGGGCGATCGGGCAAAGCTTGTGGGTCGCGTGCCAGCATCCGAGGTGCAGGATTACGCGCTGGAGGTGGCTGCCTATACGAGCGGTCGCGGTCATCTGTACCTGGAGTTCGCCGGCTATTCGGCTTGCCATGATGCCGAGCGCGTAATCGAGACTGCCGCCTATGAGCCCGAGGCCGATCTGCCTAACACGCCCGATTCGGTCTTTTGCTCTCACGGCGCCGGCTACACGGTCAAATGGTACGACGTACCCGCCGCGGCGCACGTAAAGGTCGATCCCGCCACCTTTCGCCCCTGGCGGGCAGCAGATGCCGAGTTTTTCGGCCACATGTGACAAAGGGACAGTTCCTTTGTCGTATGCTATTGGTGTAACTTGGTATAAGTTGGTATAACTATTGCCAGGGTTTGCCAATCCGAGGAGGCCGACATGAATCCAAATCCCTTTAAGCCCACGGCTGGCAAGCGGCCTCCGATACTCATCGGTCGCGAGTCGGTCATCGAAGATTTCGAGGAAGGGCTCGATAACGGCGCCGGAGCGCCGGGCAGGCTCATGCTCATTACGGGAAACCGCGGCTGTGGCAAAACGGTTCTCTTGCGGGAGCTGCAGCGTTTAGCTAGCGAGCGCGGATGGGCGGTTGTCTCCGATTCCGCCTCGCTTGGCCTATGCGACCGCCTGGCCGATGCGCTTCGCTCGAATAAACCCGTTGTGACGTCAATGGAGTTCGGTCCGTCGTTTGGCCGGATGTCGGTCGAGGCGGCGCGAGCAAAGGGCGAGACGTTGCGCGGGCTGGTCAACGAGCGCCTCAAGAGGCTCGGTCCAGGCCAGGGCATACTGTTTGCGATTGACGAGGCGCAATCGGCGTCTATCGAGGAACTGGCGGCTCTTGCCGTTCTCTATCAGCAGGTGCTTGGAGACCAGGATGCCACGGGCTTGTCCGATAGCGACCAGCGCGGTCTTGCGCTGGTGTTCGCCGGCTTACCCAGTATGGTTGACGATCTGCTCGAAGAGCCGAGCGTGACGTTTTTGCGGCGTGCCCAGCAGCGTACGCTGGGGGCGATATCTTTGCCCAAGGTGCGCGATTCATATATCCAGACGGTCAAAGACGCTGGTCTTTACGTTGACGCGGAGACGGCGGACCTTGCGGCACGCAAGAGCATGGGGCATCCCTATATGGTTCAGCTGGTGGGCTATTACATGTGGCGCTCTGCTGTCCGACGTGGCTCACAGGTCATCGAAAGGCGCGATGTCGAGGATGGCCATGCGGATGCCGTCTTCGAGTTCTATGAAGCGGTTGACGCGCCCCTGTATTACGGGCTGCGCAGTCCACAGCGCCTTTTTATCGAGGCCATGGCGGTTGACGAGGACAAGCCGACGCTCATGGCGGATATCATTGAGCGCTGCGATCGTACCCAGAGCTGGGCGAGTAAATATCGCGCAAGCCTGATTCGCGAGCGCGTCATCGAGGCTGCCGGATACGGTCTCGTCCGGTTTACCGTGCCCATGCTGGGCGAGTACATCCGCGACCGCGTTTTATGGCATGAGTGACGTGACAAAGGGACAGCCCCTTTGTCACGTCGATAGTTGAGAGGCTAAATTATGGTGATTCATACTGAGCGCTTGACGCTTCGCCCGTGGCGCGAGGCGGATGCGGCGAGCCTGTTTACGTACGCGAGCGACCCGGACGTGGGACCGGCTGCGGGCTGGCCGCCCCATCGAAGCATTGAGGAGAGCAGAGAGATCATTCGGACGGTCTTTACGGCGCCCCATACCTTTGCCATTTGCCTGCCTGAGACAGACGAGCCCGTGGGCAGCATCGGGCTCATGCCGCCTCGCTGTGAGTCGAACAGCCAAAGAGGCGGACTCGAGTTCGAGGTGGGGTATTGGATCGCCAAGCCATTCTGGGGTCTAGGCTTTGCTCCCGAAGCCGTGCGAGCCATGCAGCGCTATGCGTTCGATACGCTTGGCTGCAAGGCGCTTTGGTGCGGATACTATGAGGGCAATAACAAGTCGTTACGCGTCCAGCAAAAATGCGGGTTCACGCCACATCACGTTGAGCGCGACGTGCCCTGCGAGCTTATGGGCGATGTGCGTACCGAGTACTTTACGCATTTGACCCGCGAAGACTGGCGCAGGCAGGCACAGTGCGAGTAACGTGACAAAGGGACAGTCCCTTTGCCACGTTCGGCTAACAGGAAGGGGAGCGATGACGGTGTCGCAACAACCAAGTGCTATCGAGGTACGTGGCGCGCGCGTCCATAACCTTAAAGATATCGATATCGATATTCCGCTGGGAAAGCTCGTGGGTATTGCCGGCGTGTCGGGCTCGGGCAAGAGTTCGCTGGCACTGGGCGTTCTTTACGCCGAGGGCTCGCGCCGTTACCTGGAGGCGCTCAGCACCTATACTCGCCGTCGTCTGACGCAGGCCGAACATGCCCAGGTGGATGAGGTCTTGCACGTGCCGGCGGCGCTCGCGCTGCACCAGCGTCCGAGCGTGCCGGGCGTGCGCTCGACCTTTGGCACCATGACCGAGCTCAACAATAGCCTGCGCCTGCTCTTTAGCCGCTGCGCCCATCACGTGTGCCCGCATTGCGGGGCGCGTGTGGAGCCGAGCCTTAACGTGGCTGCGGGCCTGTCGCTCACGTGTCCGGCATGCGGCTGCGAGTTCTACGCGCCGAGCGCCGAGGACCTTGCCTTTAACAGCGGCGGTGCATGCCCTACCTGTGGCGGCACCGGTGTCATGCGCGAGGTGGACGAGGCGAGCCTGGTGCCCGACGAGTCAAAGACCATCAACGAGGGCGCGGTGCTTCCCTGGGGCACGCTCATGTGGGATCTGATGAAACAGGTGGCCGGCGAGATGGGCGTGCGCACCGACGTGCCGTTTAACCAGCTCACACCTCAAGAGCGCGACATCGTGTTCCATGGCCCGGCGGTTAAGAAGCACATTCTCTACGTTCCCAAAAACGGCGAGGGCGCCACGCCGCTCGACTTTACCTATTACAACGCCGTCTATACCGTCGAGAATGCACTCGCCAAGGTTAAGGACGACAAAGGCCTCAAGCGCGTGGCGCGCTTTTTGCGCGAGGGCCCGTGCCGCGACTGCGGCGGCACGCGTCTCTCCGAGGCTGCGCGCCAGCCCCAGGTGCGCGGTATCAATCTGGCACAGGCCGCGGCCATGACGCTTGGCGATGCGATTGAGTGGGTACGTGGGGTGTCCGCATCCTTGCCGGCCGAGATGCAGCCCATGGCGACGGATATCTGCGATTCGTTTTTGAGCGCGGCCCGTCGTCTGGTCGACCTGGGTCTCGATTACCTTTCACTCGACCGCGCCGGTGCCACGCTCTCCACGGGTGAGCGCCAGCGCGTGCAGCTTGCTCGCGTGGTGCGCAACCGATCGACAGGCGTGCTTTATGTGTTGGACGAGCCTTCGATCGGCCTGCATCCTGCCAATGTCGACGGCCTGGTAGGTGTGATGCGCGATCTGGTGGATGACGGCAACACCGTGGTTGTTGTCGACCACGATACGCGCGTACTGGCGGAAGCCGACTATCTCGTCGAGATGGGCCCCGTTGCCGGAGCAGACGGCGGTAATGTGATTGCCACTGGTACGGTAGGCGAGGTCGAGCAATCGCGGGGCAGCCGCATCGCTCCGTTTTTGCGCGCAGAGCCCAAGCGCTTGCGTCCGCAGGTGACTGACGACGAGATGTTCGACCAGGGCCATATCCGCATGGCAACCGATGCCATCCATACCGTCAAGCCACTCGAAGTCGATATCCCGCGCGGTCGCTTGGTTGCGGTGACGGGCGTTTCGGGCTCGGGTAAGACGACGTTGGTGCTCGAGACGCTCATTCCGGCACTCAAGGCGCAGGCAGCCGGCGAGCGCCTGCCGGGGCACGTGCGTTGGGTCGATGCCGAGGGCATTGCCCGCGCAAATCTGATTGACGCTACGCCCATCGGCGCCAACGTGCGCTCGACGGTGGCGACTTATGCCGACATCCATGATGAGCTGCGCCGCGCCTTCGCCTGCACGCCAGAGGCCAAGGCAGTCGGCTACAAGGCAGGTGCCTTTAGCTACAACACTGGCACTCTGCGCTGCCCTACGTGCGATGGCACGGGCTCGATATCGCTCGACGTGCAGTTTCTGCCCGACGTCGAGATCATTTGCCCGGCATGTCGTGGTTCGCGTTATGCAGACGCGGCCTCGCATATCCATCGCGAGGGCAAGGACGGGAGCCTGCTTACGTTGCCGCAGCTCATGGACATGAGTGTGGACGAGGCCATCGACGCCACACTGGGACTCAAGAAAGTCCAGGCGCGCTTGCAGACCTTGCACGACCTGGGCTTGGGTTATCTCACGCTTGGTGAGCCCACACCGGCGCTTTCGGGCGGCGAGGCGCAGCGTCTAAAGCTTGCGAGCGAGATGGGTCGTGTGCAGGACGATGCCGTATTCGTATTCGACGAGCCCACGATCGGACTACATTCGCTCGATGTTCAGGTGTTGTTGAGCGTGTTCGACGGCCTTGTTGCCAAGGGCGCCACAGTTGTCGTGATCGAACACGATCTCGACCTTATCCGTAACGCCGATTACGTGATCGACATGGGCCCGGGCGGTGGCGACGCCGGCGGGCAAATCGTCTGCGCCGGCACGCCGGGCGACATCGCGGCCTGCTCCGCAAGCATCACCGGTCGCTATCTATAACCGAATGTGACAAAGGGACAGTTCCTTTGTCACATTCCCGGAAAGTCTGTCTGGCGCAGGGCTTCGTAGAGGACGATGGCGGCGCTGTTGGAAAGGTTGAGGGCGCTGATGCGGTAGTCGTCCGGGTCGACGAAGTTGCCGCAGATATCCTGCCGAAGGATGGCCTCGTGGCTGTCCTCGGTATGTCCCAGCGATTCCTCGTGGGCTTCCCAGGCCTCGGCGTTATCGAGTGAGTCACAATCGCGCAGCATCGGGATGCGCTCGCAGCGCTCGGACGCCGCGGCAAGCAGTGGCTCGGGAATGCCCGAGCTCTCGCTGCCAAAGACCAAGTAGTCTCCATCGCGGTAGGTACTCTGCGCATAGGTGCGGCGTGCCTTTTTGGTCAGCAGATGCAGGCGCTCGTCGGCAGGGGAGAGGCCATTGCGCGCAAGGAAATCCTCCCAGCCGGCATAGGTCGTCACGTCCAAGTTTTGCCAGTAGCCCAGACCGGCGCGACGTACCGTCTTGTCATCGAGCGAAAACCCCAGCGGCTCCACCAGATGCAGGCGGGCGCCGGTGACCACGCAGGTGCGGCCGATATTGCCCGTATTGGCCGGAATCTCGGGCGCATACAGCACAATGTTGAACATGAATCTCCTTGACTCAGAACGAAAAACCACCACGAAGGGCACCTTCGTGGTGGTTTGGCGGTTATACGTAGGCGGAAAAATACCCGCTTGGATAAACCTAGGCGCGGTGCCAGTCGGTCAGGCAGGCATCGAGGGAGGCGATGAGCGCATCCTTGTCCATGTGACGGCCGATGATGCACAGGCTCGTCATGCGGTCGCCCGTCTCGTCGTCCCAAATCTGCATGATTTCGGGGTTCTCGTCGATGATCTTCTGCTTCTCGCCCTCGGGCGCCGAGTCGACAAACAGGCCGTTCTCCATCAGGCGCATCTGGTGGCCGGCCTGCTCAAACATGTAGCACATGTCCGGATCGCCGGTCTGCCACAGCGGACCCTTGACGCGGATGACCTCGTCGGGCCACTCCTGCTCAACAAAATCGGTGAACTTCTGCAGGTCAAACGGCTTGCGGCGCGAGTACACAAAGGTCTCGATGTCGTACTCGAGCACCTCGGGGTCGTCGTGCTCTTCGGGATGCTCCATGGCCTCGATCCAGGCGGCGGAGTTGTAGGCGCGCATAAAGTCGAAGCGGTCGGTATCGAGCAGCTCCTCCATGGGGACCTCGCCGTTTTGGGCCTCGACGATCACGGCGTCTTTCTGCAGGCTGCGCACGATGGCCTTGAGCTCGGCGATCTGCTCAGGGCTCACGGTATCGGTCTTGTTGAGGATCAGCGTGGAGCAAAACTCGATCTGCTGGATGAGCAGGCTTTCGATGTCGTCCTCGTCGATATCCTCAGCCAGCAGGTCGCGGCCGCCGTTGAACTCGTCGTACATGCGGGCGCAGTCGACCACGGCCACGATGTTGTCGAGCGCGAGCTTGGGCTCGCCGCCCACCTTGGCCTCGTCGCAGAAGCTCGAGATGGTGTAGGCGATGGGGATGGGCTCGCAAATGCCCGAAGCCTCGATGATGATGTAGTCGAAGTTGCCCGAATCGGCGATGCCCTGCAGCTGGTTAGCAAGGTCGTCCGAAAGCGTGCAGCAGATGCAGCCGTTGGTGAGCGGGATGAGGTCGTCGGTCTCGGAAAGGCCGCCGTCGGCGATAAGGCTGGCGTCCACATTGATCTCGCCGATATCGTTGACGATCACGGCGGCGCGGATGCCGCCGTCGTTAGCGAGGATGTGGTTGAGCAGCGTGGTCTTGCCGGCACCGAGGTATCCGGTAAGCATGATGATCTTCACGGGTTTGTTGGGCATGTGCCCTCCTTTGTTAGACATGGCTTACAGTTAAATCTTATGCCAAACGCCTGCTCTTATACCCACGCGCCGGCAAATAACACAGGCTACTCCCAGGCTCCCCACACATCGGGGCAATAACCGACGGTGGCCTTTTTGCCGTTGCGCACGATGGGCTCGGCTAGAACCTGCTGATTCTCGAGCAGTTTATCGAAGCGCTGGCTAGGGGTGAGGTGCTGGATGAGCGCGAGCGTCTCCTCGTCCTTGGCTTTGGGGTTGAGCAGTTTGTCGATACCGCCGACCGCCTGCATCACGCTCGTGAGCTCGCCTTTGCTCATCTCCTTTTCCTTAAGGTCAATAAACTGCACCTTAATGCGGCGTTCTTTGAAGAAACGCTGCGCTTTCTTGGTGTCGAACGACTTCTTAGTCCCGAAGATTTGAATATTCATGGCTCCGCCGCTCTATCGAATGAAGTTGGTCGTTGCGCGATCGGCTTCGGGCGCGTTGATACCGGCGGCCCGTCCTGCCTCGATGCAACGCAGGAGCCAGGCCATGTTTTTGCCGATGTTTCGCATGGTGGCAAGGCCCTCGGCGTCCCCATCGGCGTCGCCGGGCACGCGGCCAAACACGTTGTTCCAGTAGGTGGAAGCAACCACGGGCATTTGCTTAATGGTGAAGTACTTGTTGAGCACATCGAAGGTGGTCGACGTGCCGCCGCGACGGGCGACGGCGACTGCGGCGCCGGGTTTGTGCTCAAAGGCATGCCCGCCTGCATAGAAGGCGCGATCGAGGGCCGAAAGGATGCGGCCGCTGGGGTGCGCGTAGTAGACGGGCGAGCCAAAGACAAAACCGTCGGCCTGCTCGGCGGCAGCGATGAGCTCGTTCACCACGTCGTCGTCAAAGGTGCAGCGACCGCCAAGTTTGCCGCACTGACCGCAGCCGATGCAGTCGCGAATGGGCTTGGCGCCCAGCTGAAACACCTCGGTATCAATGCCTTCGGCATTGAGCTGCTCGGCGACCTCGGCGAGTGCGCGGGCGGTGTTGCCGTTTGCCTTGGGACTGCCATTGACCAAAAGAACCTTCATCACAAACTCCCTCTGCTGTCGGTGACTTCTGCGGAGGATTATCGCACGAGAGGGCAGATGGCGTGGGGCGCGATGCGAAACGGCTTGTGTTTCACGTCGCGCCCCACAACGCTAGTCCAGCTTGGTGCCCGGTACTTGCGGTGCCTCTATAAGCCGCGCTTTGAGCTCGTTCAAAATGGAAACGGGCTGTCGATCGACAGCGTCCAGATGAAGTGTCGCCACACGAATGGGTGGCTGATATTCAAGCGAGCCGATGAGCACGGGAGAACCCAGGAACCGCTCGATTTCTTCTGCGATCGCGTCGGTCTCTTCGGGATCAAAGTCGTCGAAAAGCGCCGCGAACGTCGGCCCCGTCGAGCGGAACAGGCGACCCTTGCCGCGCGAGCATTCCATGAGGCAGGCGGCGCTTTCTGCCAAAACGCGGTCGCCCGCATCAAAGCCAAAGCGGGCATTGACCTGAGCGATATCGTCGATTTTGATGGCGATCAAACCAGCCTTGCGCGCCACGCGACGCATTTCGCCAATGGCGTTGACCAGGGCGTGAATATCGCCCAAGCCGGTCACGGAATCGGTCGTATCTGCCAAGCTTCGGTTGATGATAATGCCCACATACATGCCGGGCTCGGTATCGGTGCCGTCCAAGCGGTAGCCCGTGCAGTCACAAAGCACGTATTTTCCGGTGGCATCCATTACGCGATACTGCATGTAGTGGAAGTGCCACGTGCCGTTTATCACCATGTCGAGCTCGGCGCGTACGTTGTCGCGGTCCTCGGGATGAACGCGGGCGAGCCACATGTCGAGTGAGTTAAAAGGGTGCTGGGAGGGCAGGTCAAAATCGCGCACGGCGTTAACCGACCATTGCGATTCTCCCGTATCGAGATTGAGGATAAACGGATAGCGCGTCTCGGAGCTCATGGAGATCGCTTGGAACACCCGGTCGTTGCAGGGAAGCTGATCAACGATTGGGCGTTGCGGCGCGTCATCGTCTTTCGGTTGCTGCACACGATGCATAAGCTTATAGCGATACATCTTGCGATCGGCATCCATCGTCATCTGGCGACGTGTGTCGCCGGCAAGTGGATCGACGCGCGAGCAGCCAAAGCTAAAGCTGCCGATCATGGGCGCCTTGCCACCTGAGCTCGCCTCGATCAGCCTGGTACGCACCTGCTCCAAGCGCTGCTCGAGTTCAATCTCGTTTGCGGAGGGCGAGATGAGCACAAACTCGTCTCCACCGATACGGAACAGCATCTCATCGTGCTCCATGGTTTCGGAGAGCGTGCGGCAGATGCTCAGAATATAGCGATTGCCTTCGGCGTGGCCAAACCTATCATTGCAATGCTTGAGATGGTCGATGTCAATATAGGCGCAGGTGAAGGGGTCGCCTTTGTGCCAGAGTTGCTCGACGTGACGGTCGAATCCGTTGCGGTTGCCCAAGTTGGTGAGCGGATCGATATAGGCGTTGCGCTCAAGCAGCTGGCGCTCTTGTTGCAGGATGGCATGCGTCTTTTGCAGTTGCTCACCAACGGCGCGTAGCTCAGCAGGCAGCGCGGCAACATCGAGTTCAGCGGTCGAGACGCCGTTCGCAAGTTGCTGAAGATAGGCAATAATCGATTGCTCGCCCAGGCGATATGACTCGTTCATGATGGATAACCTCCTTGGGCGGAACAACGGTTTGTATCATATCCCCAATTCGGTTTGAATTGGGGATATAAGTTAGCTAATGGAGACAAATGCCCCCTTCGACGGTGGCGTTTTGCGCGCGAGCGTATCAGTTGTTATTGCCACCATCGAGCAATGCCTCAAAATCCTTCGCCGGCATGGGGCGGTAGTAGAGGAAGCCCTGAGCGTAGCGGGCGCCCATTTGTCGTAGCATGTTCGCCTGCTCATTTGTCTCGACGCCTTCGACCACGACGGGTAGATGGAGCGACTGCGCCATTTCGAGCATCGATGAAATGATTTGCGTGCTGCGGCCTTGATCGCGGTCGGTGGGCACAAAGGTGCGGTCGAGCTTGATGACGTCGACGTTGACGTTCTTGAGCATCGCGAGCGTGGACTGACCGGTGCCAAAATCGTCCATATAGGTCGAGAAGCCGCGGGTGTGCAGATCTGCGGTCAGCTTATCCACGGCCTCGGATTCTCCCGTATAAGCCGTCTCGGTGATCTCGATACGCATGAGCTCGGGCGGTAGGTTGTATTGGGCGGCGAGCGCCCCCATATGTTCGGCAACGTCGCAGGCAAGGATATCCACGCGCGACACATTAAGCGAGACCGGAACCACGCGAAGACGGCGATCGAGACGCTCGCGAAGCCATATGGCGACACCCTGCCAAATGTACTTGTCGAGCGTCACTACAAAGCCGCTATCCTCGAGTGCGGGGATAAACGTTGCGGGCGAAATGAGAGAGCCGTCCTTGTCAATCCAGCGGGTGAGCGCTTCGGCACCAATAATCTCGCCGGTTTCCATATCGACCTGGGGTTGCAAGTGGTAGGTAATGCGACCGTCCGAGAGCGCGTACTGGAATTCGGTCAGCGTGCGGTGGAACACGACTTCGCGCTCGTACTCCGCGGGGCAGAAAATGGCAATGCGCTCCTTGAAGTCGTTTTTTGCGCGCCGATTGGTAAACATGGCCTTCGCCTGCGCATCGATGGTGATTTCCTCACTGGAGTCGATGGGGTAAACGCCCATGGACGGCCAAAAACCTACGCCGTCATCATGCCTAGCTACTGCCTCGCGAACGCGGTTGTAGATTTGATGGACGGTGATGTGCTTAAAGGGGATGAGTACGCAAAAGTCATCTTGGCCCCAGTATCCTGCGACGCCCATATCGGCATTCTCGATGTCCTTGAGGACCGTGCCCACATCGGCGAGCACGCGGTCGCCCTCGGCCTGGCCGTGCCATTCATTAAACAGGCGCATGTGGCCCATGTCGACCGTGGCGATGCACCAGGCGCCGTTGCGCCTTGCCTCGAGAAATGCGTTGGCGCGCCGCATAAACTCGCTGGGTCGATAGAGGCCCGTGAGCGAGTCGATACGTTCGGCGATGGCGCTTTTGCGCTCAGCCTCGGGTATGGGGAGGCTGTCGTTGGGAACAAG
>CABUWA010000060.1 GCA_902495085.1 uncultured Collinsella sp.
AGGACCTTCTTAATCGCCTCGACGTTCTCGCCGGTCATGGCCTTCACCGGGCGCGGCATGGTCGGGCTGTCGAAGATACCCATGAGGTTCATAGCGGTCTTGAAGGCGCCGACGCCACCGGCATAGCCCTGGACGCCCGAGGTGACATCCCAGATGTGCGAAATCTCATTGAGGCGATCCTGCTCGGCCTTGACGGTAGCCCAGTCGCCGGCCTGAGCGGCCTTCCACTGACGCACGTAGCCCTCGGGCTCAACGTTGGCGAGACCCGGGACGGAACCGTCGGCGCCACCGAGGTAGGCACCGTCAACGACGACCTCGTGACCGGTGAGGATGCTCATCGGGTGGCCGTTCTTCTCGTTCTCCTGAACGAGGTAGCGGAACGAGATGTCATCACCCGAGGAATCCTTGACGCCGGCCAGGACGCCCTCGGCGCCGAGCTTGGCAAGGAGCTTCCAGGGGAGCTTGGTGTGGACGCACACGGGGATGTCGTAGGCGAAGATGGGCAGGTCGAGCTCCTCGTGCAGGATGCGGAAGTGCTCCTCGACCTCGGTCATGCCCTGCAGGGCATAGAACGGGCAGGTGGCGACAAGCGCATCGGCGCCCAGCTCCTGAGCGACCTTACCATGCTCGATCATGCGCTCGGTCTCGGTATCGATGATGCCGACCAGAACGGGAACGCGGTGGTCGACGATGCGCACGGCCTCGGCGACAATCTGGCGACGGCGCTCGTCGGTGGAGAAGACGACCTCGCCCGAGGATCCCAGGAAGAACAGGCCATCGACGCCGGCATCGATCATGCGGTTGATGCTGCGCTCAAAGGAGGCAACATCGAGCTGGTGGTCTTCGGTATCGGGAACAACGACGGGAGGGATAACGCCGGTGAATTTCTGAGTTGCCACAAGAATCTCCTTAGTTGTCTGGCGGGCGGCCCTATGCCACCCACTCTTGTTGGCAGTGTCCAGGCCGTCTAGGCCAAAGAACACGGGTAGAACGTTTGGTTAAAGAAGTCGACGACTTCGTTTTCGAACGCATTGATGCGCTCGTGAGCGTATTTGGCATAGATGATATGCCTTCGGTCACACTCAAGACCGTTGAATACGGCAAACTGACCCTTGGGATCGCTCACGGTGTCCATAAGCGATGTGCCCATGAGCACCGATCCGCGCACCCGAGACGACAGAGCCTCGAGGCCACCGGGGATTGGATTGGCAACCGCCGTGCAGGCAAGGCCCCGCTCGTCCAGAGCGGAAACCGCCAGCGCAACACCGCCGCCAAGGCCCTCGCCCCACGCAAAAATGCGATCGGAGTCCACGCCATCAAGATTGCGCGCAACCTTCGCCAGCGCGCAACCCCAACGGACGCGCTCGACAAAAGCGGGTGAAGCAATCCCCCGCTGCAGGTCGTCCGCACCAGCAACATCGTCATCCAGCGCGAGGACGGCATACCCCATGGCGGCAAATCTCGTCATGTGATGCCAGCCGCGCACAGGCCGATCGATGTCATGGAACATCAGGCACAGCGGCACGCGCTCAGATACTCGGGCACGACCGACAGGCTCAATCAAACGAGCGTGGACCGCATCGTCACCGAGCTTAAAGGAAACCTCCGAGTAACGGGCGCAGGGGTTAACAAAGTCAATTGCCGTAATGGCCAGGCCTTGAATCTCAAGATTCGGAGCGCATGTCTCTAAATCAGAAACATCTGCTTGGACATCACCGTGCCAGCCCCGATATTCTGCGAGCCTTGACGAAACCGTTCCAGGAATTCCCACGAGCCCGGGGACTATCAGCTCGTCAACATTGCTCTCGCACTTAGACATGAGCCTCCCCTCCCTCACAGAAAAACGGAATGATCAGATCGTCAAAATCCTGAATCTCCTCGTGGCCAAAGCCTTCAAAGAACTCATGACGCTTGTCGCAGGACAGGTTGTTGTACACCGCAAACTGCGTTGCCGGCGGACAGACGATATCGGCCGTGCCCGTGCCAAACAGCACGGGGCACTTGACCATGGGGGCAAAATTCTTGGAATCGAAGTACGCCAGCTTGGCATAGGCTTCGTCAATACAAGTCGAGTCCTCGTCAAACCAGCGCGACCAATAGCGCAGGCCCTCATAGGCAATATCGTCGGCGTCCAAATCCCAAACCAGGCGGAAATCCGACAGGAAGGGATAGAGGATGGCGGCGCGATTGATAAGCTCGCTGTTAAGCGCGCAGGTTGCAATACCCAACCCGCCGCCCTGCGATGCGCCGTTCACATACACGCGGGTAAGATCGATGCCCTCGAGCTCGCGAACGATACGGCACAGAATGCGGATATCCTGATGCAGGCGGACATAGTAGAGGTTGGCCGGGTCGCCGTCGATACCGGCGACGATATGGCCCGCGACCGTCGTGCCCTCAAATCCACCAATGTCCTCGGAGGGGCCTCCTTGGCCAGGACAATCGAGAGCAATGAGCGCCATGCCCATGCCCGCAAACGACGCCTGCTCAAACCAGCTGCGGCTTGCACCCGGATACCCATGGAACTGAAGTACCAATGGCACAGGCTCGTCCGAGACGGGTTTAAGGTACTTGGCATGCAGGCGTGCACCACACATGCCGGTATACCAGAGGTCGAAAAACCGACAGGTCGCGGAATCCGCAACCGAAGCCGCCTCAATCTCGTAGTCGAGCTCGACAGCGTCGGCCTCGGCCATGCGGTCCTTCCAAAAGAGATCGAAATCCGATGGACGGGGCATAGCGCCTCGGTATTCACCAAATCGCTGTTGTAGCTCCTGAGCACTTGGCATGGCTCGTGAACCCAACCTTTCGAAATCGCAACGGAGGTGCGCCCGGCAAGGGAACCGGGCGCACGGGAGGGAAAGCGAGGCTACTCGCCGAGCTTGGGATGCAGCAGCGACGGCGCAGCGCCGAGCAGCATCTTGGTGTAGGGGTCCTGAGGGTGCTGGAAGACCTGCTTGGCCTCGCCCTGCTCAACGATCTTGCCGCCATTCATAACGATGATGTCGTCAGAGATATAGCGGACCGTCTGGATGTCATGGCTGATGAACACCATGGCCAGGCCGAGCTCCTTCTTAAGGTCGGTCAGCAGGTTCAGAATCTGCGCGCGGACCGAAACGTCCAGAGCCGAGGTGGGCTCGTCGGCGATGATGGCATCGGGGTTCAGCGAAAGGGCACGGGCAATTGCGACGCGCTGGCGCTGGCCGCCCGAAAGCTGGCCGGGAAGAACCTCGGCGGCGGAGCTGGGCAGACCGGTGAGCTCCAAGAGCTCCTTGACGCGCTTCTCCTGCTCGGCCTCGGTACCCAGGTTGTGGACGCGCATGGGGTCGAGCAGTTGCTCGCGAACGACCATGCGGGGGTTGAGCGCCGTGGCCGGGTTCTGGAACACGACCGAGATGACGCGACCCATGTGGCGACGGTCCTCGGCGGTACGTTTGGTAACGTCCTTGCCCTTAAAGTAGACCTTGCCGCTCGTGGGGGC
Source organism: uncultured Collinsella sp. (assembly GCA_902495085.1). Classification (GTDB taxonomy): domain Bacteria; phylum Actinomycetota; class Coriobacteriia; order Coriobacteriales; family Coriobacteriaceae; genus Collinsella. Next base: position 3,482 of record CABUWA010000060.1, read on the forward strand.
CTGCAGGCCGCACATGACGTTGGCGGTGGTGGACTTTCCGCAACCGGACTCGCCGACGATGCCGATGGTCTGTCCGGGCATGAGCTTAATCGTTACACCCTGGACAGCGTGAACCAGGTTGGGGTGCAGAATCGAGCCGGTACGGGTCCTAAAGGTGACGTGGACGTCATCAAGGAAGATGATCGGCTCGACGCCGTTGACTGCGGTCTCGCTCATCTACATCACCTCCGCGTGAGGGGTCAAACCATTTGCCTTGAGCACCTCGTCGGGGAGCTCGGAATAGAAGTGCTCGGTGCCGGGCACGCGCTTGAAGACCGGACGGGTGTCCAGGCCAATGCGCGGATGGCTCGAGCGGGGCGCGAAGCGATCGCCCTTGGGGAAATCGCGCGGGCTCGGAACGGCGCCGGGCACCTGGTGCAGGCGGCCCGAACCGCTCTCGATGGACAGGACGGAACCCAGAAGGCCGCGGGTGTACTCGTGAATCGGGTTGGTGAGCAGCTCCTTGGTGGGCGCCTGCTCGATAACCTGGCCGGCGTACATAACCGTGATGTTATGGGCAACCTCGGCGACCAGAGCCAGGTCGTGCGAAACAAAGATCATGGCAAAGCCGAGCTTGGCCTGAAGGTCGTTAAGCAGCTTGATGACCTGCTTCTGGACGGTAACGTCCAGAGCGGTCGTGGGCTCGTCGCAGATGACCAGCTTGGGGTCGCGGGTAAGGGCCATAGCAATCAGAACGCGCTGACGCTGACCACCGGAAAGCTCATGCGGATAGCTCTCGAGTGTACGCTTGGGATCGAGGCCCACGAGCTCCAGGAGCTCCTCGGCGCTACGGGTGCCGCCACGCTTGGTGAGCTGCTTCATCTGGGCGGAAATGAGCATGGAGGGGTTGAGCGAGGACAGGGCGTCCTGATAGACCATGGCGATATCGGTACCGCGCAGGCCGAACCACTCCTTCTTGCTCATCTTGAGCAGGTCGCGGCCCTCCCAGAGAACCTCACCGGAAAGATGCTCGTCATCGTCGGTCAGGCCCATGATGGCCAGCGTGGTGATGGACTTACCGCAGCCGGACTCGCCTACCAGGCCCATGGTCTGGCCGGGACGGACGTCAAAGTTAACGTGGTCGACGACGTTGATGTCACCGTGGTGCTCAAACTGGATGCAGAAATCGCGGACCGAAAGGATCGGCTCAACGGACTCATCGGGCACATGGCGGTCGTTACGCTTGAGTTCGACATCACGCAGAGCGCCAAGACGGGCGGACAGGGACTGAGCCTGCTCCTTGTAGGCGCGAACGGGGTCGGAGACCAGCAGGTCGGCCTCGCGGCGCTTGGAGGAGTCGGTCGGATCCAGGGCAGCGGAGGGAGCAGCGGCCATGGCGTCGGTAATGCCCTCGGACAGGATGTTGAGCGCCAGGCAGGTGATCATGATGGCCAGGCCCGGGAACAGCGCCTGCCACCAACGGCCAGCGAGCACGCCACCGCGAGCGTCGGCGAGGATGTTGCCCCAGGTAGCGGTGGGCTCCTGGATACCAGCGCCGATGAAGGTCAGCGAGGCCTCGAAGATGATGGCGTCGGCGACCAGGGTAACGGTAAAGACCATAATCGGGGCGATGCAGTTACGCAGAACATGCTTGATCAAAATCCACGGAGCCTTGGCGCCGGAAACGATGACCGCGCGGACATAGTCCTCGCCGTACTCGGACACGATGTTGGCGCGCACGATACGGGCAATCTGCGGGGTGTACATAAAGCCGATGGCGAAGATGATCGACGGCACGGAATTGCCCAGGATGGAGACGAAGACGGCAGCGAGGGCGATGCCCGGGATGGACATGATGATGTCCAGGATGCGCATGATCGCCTCGGAAACGGACTTGCGCGAAACCGCCGCGAGGGCGCCCACGACCGAGCCGCAAACCAGAGCCATGGCAGTGGCGCCAAAGCCGATGATCAGCGAGTAACGACCACCGTAGAGCATGCGCGACAGAATGTCGCGACCCTTATCGTCGGTACCGAAGATAAATCCGTTGCCGGGAGCCTGGCGAGCAGTGAAAATCTCGACCGGGCTATAGGGGGCAAGAAGGGGCGCCAGAATCGCGGTCAGGGCGACCAGTGCCAGCACGACGGCGGCAATCTTAGAAGACAGCGTCATCTTCTTCCAGCCACCGAGCTTGAGCCCCTTGGAGGCAGCCTTCTCGAGCTGCTCGGTTTGCTTCTCTCGAATCTTTACCATAATCTACACCGTCCTGATGCGCGGGTTGATGAGCAGGTAGAGCATGTCAACCACGATGTTGATGATGATGAAGGCAAGAGCAACGACGATGACGACGCCCTGAACCAGGTTCGCCTCGTTGCCCTGAACGCCCTGCAGAATCGCAGTACCCATGCCGGGGAGGTTGAAGATGACCTCGATGACGACAGCACCGCCCATAAGGTAACCGATCTTAAGACCGAGGGTGGTGACCGGGGTGATCAGCGCGTTGCGAAGAACGTTGATGCCGACGACGACCTTCTCGGGAACGCCGGCGCCACGGGCCATGCGGACGTAGTCCTTGTCGAGTTCCTCGACCATGGCGGTACGCACGATACGAGTCATCTGACCCGTCAGCGGAAATGCCAGGGCGATAGCGGGCATGATCATACGTCCCAGATAGCCAGCCGGGTTGGTGGTGAAGTGAGGCAGAGCACCGGACGCCGGGAGCACCTTAAGGTAGGAAGAGAACAGCAGGATCAACAGAACGGCAAGCCAGAACGACGGGGTTGCCAAGCCGGCGATGGAGAAGACGCGGATCACTTGGTCCGGCCATTTATCGCGATACAGTGCCGCGATGACGCCGAGCAAAAACGAGACGACCGCGCCGATGGCTAGACCGATGAAGGTCAGCTGCATCGTGACGGGCAGGGCCGTGGAGATGCGCTTGGCAACAGAGTTGCGAGCAGCACCATAGGTGCCCATGTCACCATGGATCAGATCGCCCATGTAGCGCACGTAGCGCACGGGCCAGGGGTCGTCCAGACCATACTTCTCATGGTACTCGGCAACCGCCTCGGGCGAGGCACCGTCACCCAACGCCGTATAGGCGGGGTCGGTCTTGGAGAACGACATAAGGAAGAACACCAGGACGGTGACGCCCAATGCCATGATCGGCAGCGCCACGAGACGCCTTCCAATCAAACGTAGAAAGTTGTTCACGTTCTCTCCCCTTTCTTTTGTCGGTAGGACCAACTGGTATATGAGTATGGATACTCATTACAAGACCCGAGCGACATCGAGGCCGCCCGGGTCTTTGTTTCAACTATGAGGACGTTGCCTTACGACCGACGCCCCACATATGACTCAAGCGAGTCTTAGGCCTTGACGGTCGCGACGCCCCTGAAGGACATGCTCGTCGTGCCGATGCCCTTGAAGCCATCGAGGGCCTCGCCGTTGGGCGCGGTGGACGGATCGTCCCAGGAAGCGGAAACGGTCTTGACGTGGACAACGGGGTACAGAACAGCGTTGTCGGCGATGATGTCGAAGCACTCGTTCCACTTCTTCTGCTGCTCGTCGCCCTCGGCGGCAAGAGCCTCGTCCATGAGACCGTGGAGCTTCGCCCACTCAGCGGAATCCTTCCACGGGCAACGGGTCTGCATCCAGACGTTGTCGCCATACCACCAGTTGAGCAGCAGGTCGGGGTCGGCGCCGAAGCAGGACGGATCGCCAGGAGCGAGAAGGATATCGTAGGCCTCGCCGCCGTCGATGGCAGCGTAGGTGGCCGGCGAGGTATCGGTCTGGATGGTCACATCGAAGCCGAGGGCGTCGAGGTCGTTCTTGACCTGAGCGGCCATGCCCTTGATCTGCTCGTTGTCGGTGGTGCGCAGGGTGATGGCGCCCGGGGTGATGCCAGACTCTTCGATGAGCTTCTTGGCCTTCTTGGCGTCAGTCTTGTACACCGTGGAAGCCTCATGATAGTTGGTGAAGCTCTTGGGCAGGTAGCAGCTGGCAGCGGTAGCAAGGCCGGCGAAGGTGTTGGTAATCATCTTCTCAGTGTCGAGCGCGTACATGACGGCCTGACGGACCTTGACGTTGTTCCAAGGCTCCTTGGCGACGTTGAACATGATGAAGCGGGTGCCGAAACCCTGGACGTTATCGATCTTGCAGCCGGCGCTCTCGAGCTGGTCGACGGCATCAGCGGTGACGAGCTCCATAACGAGCGTGGAGCCCTCCTGCTGAGCGGTAACGCGAGCGGTGGGGTCGGTCAGGATGCTGTACTGGATCTTCTTATCCTCGGCAGCATACTCACCGTTGTACTCGGGGTTGGGAACCAGGGTGATCTCGGTATCGGAGATAGAGTCGTACATCCAGGGGCCGGAGCCGATCGGCTGCTTAGCGCGATCCTCCTCGGCCTGGGTAGCCGGGGTAACGCGGATGATGGCCAGACGATCCTTGAGCAGGGAGAAGTTGGGGACCTTGGTCTTGACCGTTACAGTGCTGGCGTCCTTGGCCTCGATGGACTCGAAGGGCTGGAAGAACGGAGCATAGGTAGCAGAAGCGGCGCAAGCGGTGTAGGAGGCAACGACGTCGTCAGCAGTGACCTCGGTGCCATCGGAGAACTTGGCGCCCTTGCGGATGGTGACCTCGAAGGTAGTGTCGTCCACGGACTTGGGATCGTCGGTGGCGAGCTCGTTGAAGGTGCTGTAGTCGTGGTAATCGATGCCATAGAGGCCCTCGATGACGTGCCAGTTAGCACCCAGGCCCACAGCGGAGCCGGTGCTGGCGGGGTCGAAGCTGGACGGAGCGTAAGCGGAACCAGCGGTGATCACGCCGCCGCCACGGTTGGCGGAATCGGTGGAACCGGAAGCGGAACCCTCGTCGTTGGAGCTGCCACCGCAGCCGGTGAGACCAAGCCCTGCGACAGCAGCGACGCTGCCGGTGAGGCCGAGGAACGAACGCCTGGACATACCCTTGTTGATGATGGCCATGTCTTCTCCTATCAATAGAGAATCTTACCCGGGAGCACCTAGACTTGCCCCCGCGCAACTTGCGGACGATATATACCTTACCTACCGACGGACCCAACTGAGGTGCCGCGCTCGGCGACCGATACATACATACGCTTGAACGGTATTTACTACCGTTCACCGAATTCATTGACAAACGATTCGCCAGACAGTATGTATCGACGAGGTGAGATATCAGTCTTCGTCAACCCGCAGGATAGCAGGGTTGTTCACCATGGCTAGTCAAACGTTTTAGCGTTAATAAAACCCGAAATCGACAGGTAATCGCCGCGAAATAAATGATTGAAAATCGGCCAATCATGTATATCAGTTGTTTAGAAGCACGTTTAGTTTTCGGAACGGCTGGCCGATGCCTGGGCGCGCTCGGCATTCCATGCAACAAGTGCCTCGTGGACCGCTTTGGCGACATCGGCCGGAACGCCTCGAACTTCCGCAATCTCCTGCTCGCTTGCCGCGCGCAAACGCTTCATCGAGCCAAAATGGCGCATAATGGCACGTTTTCTAGTGGGTCCCACGCCCGGAACGTCGTCAAGCACCGAAACCGTCATAGCCTTATTGCGCAACTCGCGGTGGAACGTAATCGCAAATCGGTGGGATTCATCGCGAACCTGCTTGATCAGATAAAGCGAAGCGGAGCCGGTCGGTAGCACGACGGGAGTCTCGTCCCACGGCACGAAAACCTCCTCATCGGCCTTTGCCAAGCCGCAAACTGGTATATCGAGGCCGAGCGCCTCAAGTTGCTTAATTGCAGCGGTCAACTGCGGCTTGCCGCCATCGACAACGAGCAAATCGGGGCGCGAGCCAAAGCGCTCGTCCGCCATGCGCTCGGGAGCATAGCGACGCCCCAGAACTTCGGACATCGATACGAAGTCGTTCGCCTCGTCCAATTCGGCCTGAATTTTAAAGCGACGATACTGGCCCTTGTCGGCACGACCGTTGGTAAATACCACCATCGAAGCGACGGTAAAGGTGCCGTGCAACGTCGAGATATCGAAGCACTCGATGCGCAACGGCGGCGCAGGCAGCGCCAGCGCACTTTCGAGCTCCAGGAGCGCCTGATTGGTGCGATCGTCAGCATACCCCGTGCGCATCATGTAGCGCATGAGGGCATGGCGCGCATTTTTGGAAGCCATATCGAGCAGGCGGTGCTTTTCGCCGCGCTGCGGCCTATGGAGATGGCAAGAGCGTTCGCGCTTGCCCGCAAGCCACTCCCCCAACGCTTCAGCATCCTCAAGCTCGACAGAGAGATTGATCTCGGCTGGAATATCGGCCGTCTCGTCGTAATAGCGCTTAAGAAAGCCCGATTGAAGCTCTTCCTCGTCGACATCCAGGCCTTTATCGAGGATGAACTCACAAGTTCGAACCGTTCGGCCCTCGCGAACGACAAAGACACAGGCGGCAGAGATAGTCTCTTCGCGATAGAAGCCGATGACGTCGATATCGACGCTTGATGGAAAAACGACCTGTTGGCGATCGTCCAGGCCCCTAATGACTTCCAGACGACGCTTGACGCGCGCCGCACGTTCAAAATCGAGCGTCTCGGCTGCCTCCGTCATCTCGGACGTGAGCTCGTCGACGACATCCTTGCGATGGCCCGACAAGAAACGTTCGACACGCTTGACGTTCTTGGCATAGTCGGCAGGCGAAATCGCGCCGACGCATGCGCCCGGCCCGCGCCCGACATGGTAGTCAAAGCAGGGGCGCCCGTTTTGCGCGCAAATCATATTGACGATGTCTTCTTCGCCCTTATGAGATTCGACGATGCGGCGGCAGCGGCGCCATTCCGCACAGGATGCCGAACAAATAGGAATAACCTTGCGTAGCGTATCGATGGTCTCACGCGCCGCGCGGCTATCGGTATAGGGGCCAAAATAGCGCGTTCCCGGTTTATGACGCTCTCGCGTGTATTTAATAGCCGGAAACAAGTCGCTCTTGGTAATGGCGATAAAGGGATAGCTTTTATCGTCTTTGAGATCGACGTTAAAGTACGGATGGTACTGGCCAATCAGATTGCGCTCGAGCACCAATGCCTCGTGCTCGGTCTCCACCACAATATAGTCGAAGCTCGCCACCAGCTGCATCATGAGCGGGATCTTTTGACGCTCGTCCTGCAGCGTCACGTATTGACGCATACGGGCACGCAAGTTTTTTGCCTTGCCCACATAGATGACATCGCCCTTGGCATCTTTCCAAAGGTAGCAGCCGGGTTGCGTGGGAACGCGCGAAACCTG
>CABUWA010000061.1 GCA_902495085.1 uncultured Collinsella sp.
ACCGTCACCTGATCGAACTGCATCTGCAAACACCTTTCTAATTGACACGTTTTCCATTGTGACCGAAGGGCGTCTGGGCGTGAAGGGCAAACTTGGAGGGCGCATACCTTCCATCCATCATGCGCTCGATAAGGCCCTCGAGTTCAAGCGAACCCAAGAGTTTGAGTACGCCGACAGCATCGAGTGAGACGAGCGCCGCGATGTCGTCGACCTTGAGCGGAGAGGCGATGAGCGCATGCATCACGGTCTGCTGTGTTGGATTCAGGTCGGCAATGCCGGGAGCATCGGGGCGCGAGTAGCGCAGGGTGCCGTATATGCGAGAGATAGCCATCTCGATGGACTCCTCGTCGACAATGCAGCAGGCACCGTTCGCAATGAGGTAATTCGTGCCACGCGACTCGGGCGATAGGATCGACCCCGGCACGGCAAGAAGTTCGCGCCCCAAATCCATAGCAGCCTCGGCTGTAGAAAACGTCCCGGAAGGCATACCCGCCTCGGATACAAAGAGGGCTTGCGACAGGGCCGCGATCACGCGATTGCGGCGCGGAAAGGCAAACTTGCGCGGACCCATGCCCCACGGAGAGATCGACACGACCGCGCCGCCCGTATCGAGCGTGCGCGTAATAAGCCCCGCGCTCGAACGCGGGTAGACCACGTCGGCGCCCGTCCCCAGCACCACGACGTGTTTGCCGCCGGCGTTGACAGCAGCCCAACCCGAGCCCTGGTCACAACCGACCGCGCCGCCCGAAACTACCGTCACTCCCGCCTCGACCGCCACCTTTGCCGCAAGCTCTGCAACGGCAAGACCATACGGCGAGGCCTTTCGCGCGCCGATGATGGAGAGCGCGGGCGTCGAAAGCACCTCGGGGTTGCCGCGCACATAAAGCGTCTGGGGTACATCAGAAAGCTCCAAAACGGTCTCGGGATACAACGCATCACCTGGATGCAGCTCAAAGGTCCCCTCGGCCATCATTGGTCCCTCCTTCCCTGGTACATCGCCGCCTCGAGCACGTGGTCCTGCGTCACCTGCTCGCTCTCGGCGACATCTGCGATCGTGCGCGCAATGCGAACAAGGCGCACGATGCCACGCCCTGTGAGATGCGTGCGCTTCGACAGGCCGAGCACACACTTCTCCGCCGCATCATCGAGCTCAAAGGTCGAAACGACGCCGTCAATGGACCGAGTCTCGTCATCCTCGGCCTCGGCATCCGCATCGTCCATGCGGGATTCGCGCCAAGCGCGAAAGGCGCGACCGCGCACAACGTAGTCACGTAACTCGGCCGACGACATGCCCTCCGCACCCTCGATAATCACTTGAGGGTCGGGACGGGTCACATCGATCATCATGTCGATACGGTCGGCCAAAGGACCGCGCAGTTTAGACCGATAGCGCTCGACCATCGCCGCCGAGCAGCGACACGGCACCTCGCGATCGCCCAAAAAGCCGCAGGGGCAGGGATTGCTCGCAGCCAGCAGCTGAAAGCGCGACGGGAAGGTAAAAGCCCCGTCGACGCGTACGATCCTCACGTAGCCGCGCTCGATGGGCTGACGCAGCGTCTGCAGCACGCCAGTGGGAAACTCGGCAAGCTCGTCCAAAAAGAGCACGCCGCCATGAGCAAGGCTGATCTCACCCGGGTGCACCGGGCGCCCGCCGCCGATAAGGCCTGCGGTCGAAATACTGTGGTGGGGACTGCGGAAGGGGCGGTGCCCCGCCAACAAGCCATCAATGTTCTCACCCAAAACCGAATGGATGCACAGTGCCTCCTGCTGATCCTCAACGGAAAGCTCGGGCAGGATGCCGGTCATACGGCGTGCGAGCATCGTCTTGCCCGATCCCGGAGACCCGATCATGAGCAAGCCGAGTTCTCCTGCCGCCGCAAGCGCCATGCCGCGTTTAGCGACTTCCTGCCCCAGCACGTCTGCATAGTCGAGCTCGGGCTCAAAGGTCGCCTCGACACCCTCGGAATCCAAGTAGTGCCGTGCGGCATCGCCCATGCCATGAGCAAGCTGAGACAGATGGTCGATAAAGCCGCAATCTACGCCCGCGAGTGGCACATGCTGGTCGGACCTGCCGGCGATAAAAGACAGCCCCATGTCGCGAGCCAATAGCTGAAACGCCACCTCGCCCTTGACGGGAAGCACCGTACCGTCCAGACCAAGCTCACCTGCGATAAGGCAGCGATCGAGGTTGTCACGGGGAATCTGCTCATCGGCCGCTAGAACCGCGATGGCGATGGGCAGATCAAAGCCGCTACCGGTCTTGCGAATATCGCCGGGCGCAAGATTGACCGTAATGCCCGAGCGTGGGATCTCGAACCCGGCGGAGCGCATCGCACAGCGAATACGACCACGTGACTCCATCACCTCCATACTCGGAATGCCGAGCATCTGGATGCCCGGAACGCCACCGGCAAGCGAGACCTCGACCGTGACGTGAATCGCCTCGACGCCGCGGATGCAGGCCGCGTGAACGGCAAACGTCTCGAACGCCATCACGACACCTGCCAATCGAACGCGTTGTACTGATGCTCGATCTCGGCGATATGCCCGCCGCGGATGGTGACACCCACAGCATCGAAGCGAATCGCCTTGAGCGGATAATGCTCCATGAGATAGCAACTTGCGATGCGGCGGTAGCGGCGTTGCTTTTGGGCGTCCACGGCCTCCTCGGGAAAGACCCGCGTGGTGCAATCCAGCGAAACGCGTCTGGTCTTGACCTCGGCCATCACCACGACATCGTCGAGCTCATCGAGCAGCACCAGATCGGCCTCGCCCTCGGTGCAACGATAGCCCTGCTCCAGCAAGGTGTAGCCGCGCTCGTTAAAGTAGTCGATGGTGATCAGCTCGCCCAGCATGCCTAGCTCGCGGGGACTGAGTCCCTTGATAAACTCGGGCGTCATCGCCCCGCTGTCGAGCTCGCCGTTTTCCCAACGCTCCTTGAGCTGCTGCGTCTTGCTCTTTTTGCTTGCGGCACTCATGGGGTCTCCTTTCCCGCACACTGCATTGCCCCGATGATGAGGGCACCTTTCATGCGGGTAAGTACCGGAAGCAAACCAAAAGCTGACCAAATGCCGTCAAAAAACGGGCCGTACGCAACAATGGTGTTGCATACGGCCCGCTACCAGCAGGTTTATAAAACCCCAGAGGTCCATGTCTCCACAATTGGCCTAGAAAAGGCGCTCAGTCTGCAGAAAGTTTCCGCAAAAGCTCACGCGGTGCAGCGGACAAAGTCCATGTTTGCGAATGGCCTCGATGTGCTCGGGGCTCGCATAGCCCTTCGACTCGGCCAGATGGTACTCGGGATACTCGGCGTCGTACTCGACCATCATCTCGTCACGCGTGACCTTGGCCATGATGGACGCCGCGGCGATGCAGGCGATCTTGGCATCGCCCTTCACCACATCGCGCTCGTTAGGAACGGCGCCCAAGGGGTTGCCATCCATAAGCACGCAATCGGGCTCGAGCCCCGTATCGGCCACGGCGCCCGCAACGGCGGTACGGATAGCACGGGCCATGCCCATCTCATCGATATCCTTAGGCGCGATATGGCAAAAACCGATCGCCGTCGCCACCTCGGCAATCTTCACTGAGAGCAACTCGCGGCGCGCCGGCGTGAGCTTTTTGGAATCGTTGATGCCCCAGACGCGCGGCTCCATAGGAAGGCAGACAGCGCATACCGTCAAAGGACCGGCCACCGATCCGCGACCCACCTCGTCGACACCAACGACCACTCCATCGCCGCCAAGCTCATGCATAAGCTCGTACATGTCATTGACGCGCTCGCGCTCGGCAAGCTCTTTGGCATGGCGTTTGAGGGCGCGTTCGCAAGCCTTGATCACCTGCTGGCGCGGGTCCTCGCGATAATGCTCCACGAGGGCGGGAATCTCCTCAAACGTGGCGCTCGCCAACTCACCGGCAACCTGCGATGCCGAAACCGAGCTCGTCATGTTGGCCATATCGGGGCCTCCTTGCATGCAAATCAGATAAAAAGAAGGGCCACCCGAAGGTGACCCTTGTGTCCAAACGAGTGGACAGACGCTGCGATCTTCTTAGCGCTTCTCGGGGATGCGAGCAGCCTTGCCCACCTTGTCGCGGAGGTAGTACAGCTTGGCGCGACGGACGCGACCATGACGAACGACCTCGAGCTTGGCGATCTTGGGGCTGTGAAGCGGGAAGGTACGCTCAACACCGACACCGAAGGACATCTTGCGGACGGTGAAGGTCTCGCGGGCACCGGCGCCGGCCATGCGGATGACGTCGCCCTGGAAGACCTGGATGCGCTCGCGGTCGCCTTCCTTAATGCGGTAGTGAACCTTGACGTTGTCGGCGACGCGAACCTGAGGAATGTCCTCGCGGATCTGCTGACGCTCGATTGCGCGGATGTAATCCATGTGCAATTCCTTACTCTTCTAGAGGTGCCGTACCACCATGGCCGGCACGTAGTTGAACAAACGTATTCGAGTATACACGCGCGGGTTTCTGCTGCAAGAACAATTTTTTACGCAGACAAAAAGACAAAACCCGCACATGATAACCGCCCGTCTCACAAATGAGACGGGCGGCATGAAGGGGGGCTACACTAGGCGTCTACGCCCAAAACGTTAGGCGGGACGCTTGGCCTCGAGCTTGGCCTGGGCGGCAGCCAAGCGCGCGAGGGGCACGCGGTAGGGCGAGCAGGACACGTAGTCCACGTCGGCCACGTTAAACAGGCCCTTGATGGACTTGGGGTCGCCGCCGTGCTCACCGCACACGCCAAAGTGCATGTCGGGGTTGGTGGCACGGCCCTTCTCGACGGCCATGCGTACCAGCTCGAGTACTGCCGTATCGATGGTCTCGAAGGGGTTGTCCTTCAGAATCTTCTTATGCATGTACAGCGGGATGAACTTAGCCTCGGCGTCGTCACGCGAGAAACCGAAGGTCGTCTGGGTGAGGTCGTTGGTGCCAAAGCAGAAGAAGTCGGCATGGTGGGCGATCTCGTCAGCGACCATGCAGGCGCGCGGCAGCTCGAGCATCGTGCCCACGGGAATATTGAGCTCGACGCCTTCTTCGACGGAAACCTCGGCGATCACGCGCTCGATGACCTCGCGGGTCTGGACATGCTCGGCCGTGATGGAAACGAGCGGAACCATGATCTCGGGGCGCGGATCGACGCCCTCCTTGATTAGGCGGGCAGCGGCCGTGGCGACGGCGCGAACCTGCATGAGCGGCAGATCGCTAAAGACGACGGACAGGCGCACGCCGCGCAGGCCGAGCATCGGGTTGGACTCGATCATGCCGTCGATACGACGCAGGCGGGCGCGCAGGACGGCAAGCTCTTCCTCGCTGGCGCCGGCGGCTTCCTTCTTGGTGATGGCGACCTCGAGGTCGCGAGGATTATCCAGGAACTCATGAAGCGGCGGATCGAGCAGGCGGACGACCACATCGCGACCGGACATGGTCTTGAACATCGCCAGGAAGTCCTCGGTCTGAACCTTGAGCAGGTCGGCCAGGGCCTGCTGCTTCACGGCCTCATCGTCAGACAGGATAAAGCTCTGGATGATGTTCTTACGGTCGCCTAGGAACATGTGCTCGGTGCGGCACAGGCCAATAGCCTCGGCGCCAAACTCGAGTGCGAGCTCGGCATCCTCGGGATTGTCGGCGTTGACGCGCACATGGTTGGCATGGCCACAGGTCTCGTCCAGACGAATCTCATCGGCCCAGGACAGGATAGTGTCCAGATCGCCGGTGAGCTCGGCCGAGACCAGATCAACGGCGCCGTCGACGACGATACCCTGGGTACCGTCGATGGAAATGACATCGCCCTCGCGCAGCACGCGGTCGATGCCCTCGATACGCACGACCTTCTCGGCGGCGTCGATGTGGAAGCGCTCAACGCCGCAGACACAGGGCGTACCCATGCCGCGGGCGATAACGGCGGCATGGCTCGTCTTGCCACCGTGGCTGGTCAGGATGCCCTCGGCGGCGACCATGCCCTTCAGGTCGTCGGGGTTGGTCTCCCAACGAACCAGAATGACCTTGTGACCCTCGGCGGAACGCGCGACAGCGTCGTCGCTCGAGAACACGACCTCGCCCACGGCGGCACCGGGGCTGGCATTAAGACCGCTGGCGAGAGCCTCGTACTTCTTGGAGGCGTCGAACTGCGGGTGAAGGAGCTGGTCGAGTTGCGCGGGATCGATGCGGCTCACGGCCTCTTCGCGGGTGATCAGGCCTTCCTCGACCATTTCGATGGCGATGCGCAGGGCGGCGGTGGCGGTGCGCTTGCCCACGCGGGTCTGGAGCATCCAGAGCTTGCCCTGCTCGATGGTAAACTCGATATCGCACATATCGCGGTAATGATCCTCGAGCGTCAGGAACACGCGCTCGAGCTCCTCACCTGCGGACTCGAGGCCCGGGGTGGTCTTGAGGTCGGCGATGGGCTCGGTGTTGCGGATACCGGCGACGACGTCCTCGCCCTGGGCATTAACCAAAAAGTCACCGTAGAACTCCTTGGTGCCGTCGGCCGGATTACGCGTAAAGGCGACGCCTGTCGCAGAGGTCTCGCCCTTGTTGCCAAAGGCCATGGCCTGCACGTTGACGGCGGTGCCGAGCTCGTCGGAGATGCCGTGCTGTTTGCGATAGATGCAGGCGCGCTCGTTCATCCAGCTGCCAAAGACGGCCTGGATGGCAAGGCGCAGCTGGAGCTCCGGATCGTGTGGGAAGACGGGCTTGCCATCGGCGACCTCGAGCTCGGGATACAGGGCGGCATCGACGTTCTCGGAGAAGATGCCCTTAAAGGTCTCGACGAGTTCCTGCAGGTCCTCGGCCGAAAGCTCGGAATCGACGCGAACGCCGGCGACCAGGCGGGCCTGGGTCAGGGCGTTCTCGAACAGGTCGGCATCGACACCCATGACGACGTTGGAGAACATCTGGATAAAGCGACGATAGCTATCCCAGGCAAAACGCGGATTCTGCGTCTGCGCGATGAGGCCCTGGACGGAATCGTCATTGAGGCCCAAGTTGAGGACCGTGTCCATCATACCGGGCATGGAGAACGGAGCGCCCGAACGAACCGACACGAGCAGCGGATCGGAGGCGTCGCCGAGCTTCTTGCCGCAGCGGGCCTCGAGGTCCGCCTCGGCGGCAACGATCTCATCGAGTGCGCCCTCGGGCCACACGTTGCCGGCACCGGAGTACTCGACGCAAGTCTGGCAGGTAATGGTAAAGCCACCGGGAACCGGCAGGCCGATACGGCTCATCTCGGCAAGGTTAGCGCCTTTGCCGCCAAGCACGAAGTTCATGGACTTGTCGCCCTCGGTGACACAGGTGCCCTGGGCGTCGGTTCCAAAACGGTAAACCCTCTTGCAATCGCTCACGATACTTCCCCTTCCATGCGCTTACGCGCACGACCGTGGTAACGAATCGACCCGCCAGATGCGGGCCGTGAGGGAACTATACGGCGGGTTTTGAGCGGGCTTAAGCAGAGGATGCGCGGTTTGGTAAACGTGCTAAAACTGGCGGTAAACGGTAGGTAAAGGTGGTTACCTTATGAAGAGACCACTTCAATAAACTTGCAGGTCAAATGCAAGTAATTTGCTAAATCGCTTTACCATTATCGTGCATTATTTTTAGTTAGTCTTTTTAGACGGGGCTTTTTAGCTACCCCAATAAGCTAGCTTTGTTGGGCTCGACGGGCGGCGCGGCGGGCGCGGGCTTCTTGGATTTCCTCCAAGTGGCTGATGATCTCGGAGGCGCTCTCCTCGATGGCCTTGCCGTCGGTACGTACCACAAAGCAGCCTAGGCGCTTCATGAGCGCACGGGCTTCCTCGAGCTCGCTGTGCACGCTCTCGGGCTCGGCATAGGAGCCGGCAACGGCACGAGCGTAGTCATCGCCCAAGCGGCTATCGCGAATTTCAGAAATCACATCGACGGTCGAAATCAGGCCGAACAGGCGCATCGGGTCAACCTCGTAAATCGACTTCGGCGGCTCCATGCCATGGGCCAACGGAACATTGGCAACCTTGTAGCCCTGATAAGCCAGATACATCGACAGCGGCGTCTTGGACGTGCGCGATACGCCCAGCAGCACGATATCGGCACCCGACAAATCGTCGCAACCGCGCCCGTCATCGTGCTCAACGAAATATTCCATGGCCTCGATACGATGGAAATAGCGGTCATCGGTCCTGTGAATCACGCCCGCGACGCCTTTGGGCGGCACACCGATGAGCGACGATAGCACGGCGAGCGTCGGACCGATCAGGTCGACCGAACGGATATGCAGCATGCCCAGGTAATCGAGCACGCGGGCGCGAAGCGCCGGATCGACAATGGTGTGAAACACGGCAATATCGCGATGGTCGGCATCGACGCGCGGGCCCACAAACGACTCCACCTGCTCCACCGAGGTCACCTTGGGCAGGCGCAACAAACGAAAAGCCCCTTCATCAAATTGCCCGGACGCCGCAAGCACCACCTCACAAGCGGTATCGCCGAGCGAGTCGGAGATAACGATAACGGTGGGACGAGCGGTGACCGGGCAATCCATGCGGGGCTCCTTTTGCGCTTATGCGCAGGCTAGCTTACTTTTTGCGGGCAAGCTCACCGATGTTGGCGATGCCGGAGAAAACGGCCTCGAAGCGGTTGAGCAGCTTAAGGCGATTATCGCGGAGCTGTTCGTCCTTGTCCATGACCATAACCTCATCGAAGAAACGGTCGATGGGCGCGCGCAGGGCGGCGAGGGCGGCAAATGCGGCCGGGTAGTCCTCGGCAGCAAGGGCAGCATCGACAGCAGTCTGAGCAGCCTCGGAAGCATCGGCAAGCGCGAGCTCGGCCTCGCCCATCAGGCTGCGGTCGTACTCCGCGCCCAGCTCGGACTTGGAGATATGCGCGGCACGGGCATAGGCCGTAGCCAGGTTGTCAAAGGTCTCGGCATCGTTCTTGCGGGCCTCGTCGAGGGCGGCGCAGCGGGCGAAGAAGACGGACGGGGCGATGATGTGCACCGCGGAGACGGCAGCAACGGTGTCGGCCGGGATCTTCTCGTCGCGGGCCATGCTCACCAGGCGGCCATGGAAGAAGTCGCGAACCTGCTGGGCGACTTCGGCGGCGTCAAACTCAATGCCCTGCTCACTATAGAGCTCGAGCGCAAAGTCGATAAGCGACGTGGGGTCGATCGGCAGGCGGTCGCGCAGGATGTTGATGATGCCGATAGCGGCACGACGCAGCGCATAGGGGTCCGAAGAGCCGGTCGGGGGCTCGCCGATGGCAAAGATACCGGCGATGGTATCGAGCTTGTCGGCGCAGGCCACGATGCAGCCAGCGGTGCCCTCGGGCAGCTCGTCACCGGCAAAGCGGGGACGATAGTGATCGCGAATGGCGTGGGCGACCTCGTCGTTCTCCCCCATCGCGGTCGCGTAATAACCGCCCATCACGCCCTGCTGGCTCGTGAACTCGACAACGGCGTTGGACACCAGGTCGGCCTTGCACAGGTGCGCGGCACGGCCGGCATCGGCGGCAAGGTGGGCGCCCAGATGAGCCTCGCGGGCAATAGCGAGCGCGAGCTGCTCGATGCGCTCGGACTTGGCGAGCACGCTACCGAGCTTCTCCTGGAAGGCAACCTTGGCCAGACGCTCACGGAACTCGTCAAGGGAAATCTTCAGGTCCTCCTCGTAGAAGAACTTGGCGTCGTCCAGACGGGCGCGCACGACGCGCTCGTTGCCGTCGATCACGCGCTCGGCATTCTCGGGCTTGCTGTTGGAGACGACCACGAACTCACGCGTCAGCTTGCCGTCGCCGTCATAGATCGGGAAGTAGCGCTGGTTGGTGAGCATGGACTCGCAGATGATCTCGTGCGGGACCTTGAGGAACTCCTCATCGAAGGTACCAACGAGCACCGTCGGCCACTCGCAGAGGTTGATGACCTCCTCAAAGACCTTCTTGGGCGTATCGACGTGGCAGCCGGGGCGCGCAGCCTCGACCTCGGCGATACCGGCAAGGATGGCCTCGCGACGACGCTCGGCAGAAAGCACGCCGGCGTCCTCGAGCACCTGCTCGTAGACGGCGGGGCTGGCGACCACATGGTCACCGGGGCCAAGCACGCGATGACCACGCGTGGTATTGCCACTCGTCACGTCGGCAAACGACACGGGCACAACGTCCTCGCCCAGAAGGCAGCAAATCCAGCGGACCGGACGAACAAAGGTCGCATGCTCGTGACCCCAGCGCTGAGAGCGGTAGTTGGGCCACTGCAGGCCAGCGATAGTCTTCTCGCACAGGGCCGTCAGGATCGGGGTGGCCGGGGCGGAAGGGATGTTCTTCTCGGCAAAGACGTACTCACGGCCGTCGGTGTCCTCGCGACGGACCAGATCCTCGGCAGCCACACCGCACTTGCGGGCGAAGCCCTGGGCGGCCTTGGTGGCGTTACCGTCGGCATCGAAGGCGATGTTGGCCGCGGGGCCGCGCTTGACCTCGTGAACCTCGTCGGTCGCGGTGGCGACGTCGGCAACGAGCGCAGCCAGGCGGCGCGGGCTCGAGATCACGCGGACCTCGCCGTGGGCCAGACCGGCCTCGTCGAGACCCTTGGCGATCATGGTGCCAAGCTGCTTGACGGCATTGTTCAGCGGTGCGGAGGGCATTTCTTCCGTACCGATCTCAAACAGGAAATCCTTAGCGTCTGCCATGGCTTACGCCACCTCGCCTTCCTG
>CABUWA010000062.1 GCA_902495085.1 uncultured Collinsella sp.
TACAAGCAGCCGATCTTTGACGGTGTCGAGGGCGTGGCGCTGCTGGCCGATTACGTCGGCGTCGATGACGGTACCGGTATCGTCCACAACTCGCCCGGCCACGGCGTCGACGACTACTTTGCCTGCCTCAAGGAGGGTATCACCGACATTTGCATGCCGGTCGATGATGACGGCAAGTTCTACACCGGCGAGGAGTTTGGTACCGGTGGCCCCTTCAGCGGCATGGATACCGACGAGGCCAACCCGCACATCATCGAGTTCCTGCGCGAGCGCGGCACCCTGGTCCTCGAGAAAAAGATCACGCACAGCTATCCGCACTGCTGGCGCTGCAAGCACCCGGTGCTCTTCCGTGCTACCGACCAGTGGTTCGTCTCGATGGACAAGACCGGTTTGCGCGAGCAGGCTGGCAAGGAGGTCCGCGAGAACGTCAAGTGGTATCCGGCCCATGCCGCCAACCGCATTGGCGCCATGGTCGAGCAGCGCCCCGACTGGTGCATCAGCCGCCAGCGCAACTGGGGCGTGCCCATCCCCAGCTACACCTGCGCCGACTGCGGCGAGAAGGTCATGAACGACGCCACGCTCGACGCCGTCATCAAGCTCTTCCACGAGAAGGGCTCCGACGCCTGGTTCACCGACGCTCCCGAGAGCTACCTGGGCGAGGCCTGCGTCTGCCCCAAGTGCGGCGGCCATCACCTCAAGGCCGATAAGGACATCCTCGACGTGTGGTGGGACTCCGGCGTGTCTTGGAAGGCCGTCTGCGAGTACCGTCCCGAGCTTGAGTACCCGGCGGACGTGTACCTCGAGGGCTCCGACCAGCACCGCGGTTGGTTCCAGAGCTCGCTGCTCACCTCGGTGGGCGCCAACGGCCACGCTCCGTACAAGGCGGTCGTCTCGCAGGGCTTCACGCTTGATGGCCAGGGCCGTAAGATGTCCAAGTCGCTCGGCAACGTCATCGACCCCAACAAGGTCAGCGACGAGATGGGCGCCGACATCATCCGTCTGTGGGTTGCGTCCGTTGATACCAGCTCCGACGTGTCCATCGACCATGAGATCCTTGCTCGTACGTCCGATGCCTACCGTCGTTTCCGCAACACGCTGCGCTTCCTGCTCTCCGAGCTCGAGGGTCAGTTTGAGCCTGAGACCGACGGCGTCGCCTTTGCCGACCTGCTGCCGCTCGACAAGCTCATGGTTGCCCGCCTGACTCAGGTCCAGGCCGAGGTCGACGACGCCTACGCCAGCTACGAGTTCCCGCGCGCCTACCGTGCGCTCTACGACTTCGTGGTTACCGAGCTCTCCAACGTGTACCTCGATGCCCTGAAGGACCGTCTGTACTGCGACAAGCCCGGCTCGCTCGAGCGCCGCAGCGCCCAGACCGTGCTGGCCGAGCTCTTCTCGATGCTCATGCGCGACCTGCAGCCGATCCTGACCTACACGGTCGATGAGGCTATGGGCTATGCGCCCGCCGGCTGCGTCGATCACCAGAAGTACGCCGCGCTGCTCGATTGGTACAAGTCGCCCATCACGGTCGACGAGGCCAATGAGTTCGAGGGCGTGCTCGAGGCTTCGCTCGAGCTCCGTAGCGCTGTGACCAAGGCCCTTGAGGATGCCCGCTCCGCCGGCACCTTCACTAAGAGCCAGCAGGTCCGCGTCAAGGCGGTCGTTCCCGCCGAGATGTATGCGCTGCTGACCGGCGACAAGGCCGTCGACCTGGCCGAGTTCTACATCGTCTCCGATGTTGAGCTGACCCAGGGCGAGGAGCTCTCCGTTGCCATCGAGGCTGCCGAGGGCGAGTGCTGCGACCGTTGCTGGAACTACCGCACCACCGTCGGCGAGTACAACGGCCATGCGCATATCTGCAAGCGCTGCGCGGAGGCGCTGAACTAGCCGTTGGGGACGTTCTTAAACGACTGTCAAACAAGAACGTCCCCAACGTCAACTTTTGTCACGTCCAAGCGGCATTCTGTTTTTCGGAATGCCGCTTTCGTTTTTAGCTGGTTATTTCGCTTGCGTTGGTGGATATGTCGTGCGTTCTGCTTATGGCAATATAAGATGGATTATTGCGTAAACGGAATTTGATTATCTGAGGGTAGGGGATTGATTTGGGTCGTGCTGGGGATATGACGCCGCCTTTGCGTTGGCGGTTGGGTGTTGCTGGTGGGGTAGCGCTCGTTGTGCTGCTTGTCGACCAGCTGACCAAGCTTGCGGTTCGTGCCGTGGGCGATGCTCTGCATGTGACTGTTATCCCCGGTGTCATCGACTTTATGTTTGTCCGCAATATCGGCGCTGCCTTTAGTATGGGTGAGGGGCATGGCATCGCGTTTGCCGTGCTGGCGTTGGCGGTCATTATCGCTATTGCCGTGTACCTCGTTCGTGCACCCCAGCTCGCCCATCTTGAGGTTGTGGGCATGGCGATGGTTGCGGGCGGTGCTATCGGCAACGCTATCGATCGTTTGGCCTTTGGCTTCGTGACCGATTTTATTGCCACCACCTTCATCGACTTTCCCGTCTTCAATGTGGCCGATATCGGCATTACCTTGGGCGTCGTGCTCGCCCTCTTCGGCTACATGTTCTTGAGTCCTGCGGCCCGTGAGGTCGATGCGACCGCCGAGCTTAACGCCCGTGACGAGGCTCGCGCTAAGCGCAAGGCCCAGCAACGCGGGGAGCGTGCCCGCAAGATTCGCGAAAGGAACGAGCGCTAATGGCCGACATTCATATCCTTGTTGCCGACGATGCCGCTGGTCAGCGTCTTGACGCCTATCTGGGAGCCAATGACGGCTGTCCTACGCGCTCTGCCTGCGCGCATCTGATTGAGGGCGGTGCCGTATGTGTCAATGGTGAGACCTGCCTGTCCAAAAAGTACGCCGTGCGAGCCGGCGACCGTATTTCGGTCGACCTCCCCGAGCCGCACGACCCGACCGACGTGATTCCCGAGGCCATTCCCCTCGATATCCGCTATGAGGACGACTACCTTATCGTGCTCTCCAAGCAGCGCGGCCTGGTGTGCCATCCTGCGCATGGCCATGAGAGCGGTACGCTCGCGAATGCCCTGGTTTATCACTGCGGTATCGATCATCTGGGCACCGTGCAGGGCGAGGACCGCCCCGGTATTGTGCATCGCCTGGATCGCGATACCTCGGGTCTCATGCTTGCGGCAAAGGACGACGACACCCAGCGCGCGCTCCAAAATCTCATCCGCACGCGTACGCTCGACCGTCGCTATATCACACTTGTTCACGGGCACATCGCCATGGACGAGGGCACCATCAACACCGGCATTGCCCGATCGACGCGCGACCGTGTCAAGATGGCGGTTTCGGACGATCCTTTCGCGCGCCAGGCCATTACGACCTTTAAGGTCCTCGAGCGCTTTGATTCCACGCGATTTGACGACGGCTATACGCTCGTCGAGTGCCACCTGTTTACGGGCCGTACGCATCAGATTCGCGTACACATGCGTCATATCAACCACGCCTGCGTGGGCGATCCACTCTACGGCAAGTGCGATGCACGCGCCGATCAGGGTCTGACCAGGCAATTCCTTCATTCCTGGCGCGTCGCATTCGACCATCCCGTGACGGGCGAGCGCATCGAATGCCGCGACGAGCTGCCGTGGGATCTCGCTGCGGTTCTTGACGACCTGGCCCCGCGCTCGCTTGATCGCACCGCCGCCGGCGACGACATCGTCCCGCAGCTTGGCCTGCTCGAAGCCTAGCCGGTATTAGGTGGTTTCTTGAACTCGGTAAGCCTGCGGTAAGATATACGATTGTTTACGTAACGCGTTCCTGGGAGCCTGCATGCTCGCCTTTTTACAAACCAACACGCCCATCGTGATCTTCAACCAGATTGTCGTCACGCTGCTCACGGTCTGCTTTCTGTACCAGGTGGTCTTCTTTGTCATCGGCGCTCTTCGTGGCGAGGTCGCGCCTCCCAAGGCCAAAAAACTCCACCGCTATGCCTTCTTTATTGCGGCGCATAACGAGGAGGCCGTGATCGCCAACCTCGTTCGCTCCATCAAGGATCAGGACTATCCGTCCGAGCTCATTGAGGTCTTTGTCGTTGCCGACGCCTGTACCGACAATACCGCGCAGCTCGCGCGCGAGGCCGGTGCCATTGTTTACGAGCGCAATGACCTGGCCCGCAAGGGCAAGAGCTGGGTCATGGACTATGGTTTCGATCGCATTCTCAACGAGTATCCTGACACGTTTGAAGGCTACTTTATCTTCGATGCCGACAATGTTATCTCCCGCGATTACGTCTCCAAGATGAATGATGCCTTTGACCAGGGCTTCCATGTGGTCACGAGCTATCGTAACTCCAAGAACTTTGGCAGCTCGTGGATTTCGTCTGCCAACGCCACCTGGTATCTGCGTGAGGCCCGCTTCCTCAACAACGCGCGTAATATCTGCAAGACGTCCTGCGCTGTCTCGGGTTCGGGTTACCTTATTTCGGCGAGCGTGATCGAGGGCATGCACGGTTGGCAGTTCCATACACTGACCGAGGACATCCAGTTCACCACGTTCTGCGCCATTCACGGCATCCGCATCGGTTATGCGCCGGCGGAGTTCTTTGACGAGCAGCCCGTGACGTTTAAGGCGTCCTGGAAGCAGCGCATGCGCTGGACCAAGGGTTTCTACCAGGTGTTCTTTACTTATGGTAAGCACTTGGTCAAGTCGACCTTCCGCTATCATCGCTTTGCCGCTTATGACATGTTTATGACCATCGCTCCGGGTATGCTGCTGTCCCTGATCTCCATGCTCGCCAACGCGACCTTCCTCATCGTGGGCGGGCTTTCGCACGGCTTCTTGGCCACCGAGGTCGAGATGCAGGCTTGCGCCGCCTCGCTCATTATGACCTTCGTGATGATGTACCAGACCTTCTTTATCCTGGCGCTACTCACGACCATCTTCGAGTACAAGCACATTCATTGCGCGCAAAAGTGGCGTTTGGTGACCAACCTGTTTACCTTCCCGATCTTTATGTTCAGCTATATCCCCATCACGGTGGCCGCTCTGTTCCTAAAGGTCGACTGGGTCCCGACGCAGCATGCCGTCAACGTTACCCTCGACGAGGTCATGCAAGGCGCCAAATAATCACCGCCGAAACCACCGCAAAGGGGACAGGCACCTTTGTGGTGGTTTTTGCGTTTGAGCAGCTGCCCAAGGAGGTGCACAATGTCCTACACCCCATTTTGGATTTGCATCTTTGCCGGTGCGGTGGTTGATGCCCGTGAGCGGCGGTTTCCCAATGAGCTTGCCGGCGTCTGCGCGGTGGCGGCGTTAGCAGGCGTCTGGCTCGACAAAGGTGTTAATACGGCGCTTGACCACGCCGGTCTTGCGGTCATCGTCTACCTTGCCCTTGTGCTCACTGAGTCGCTCTGGCGGCACCTCCGTCAAGCCCCCGGCATTGGCATGGGGGACGTCAAGGCGATCTTCGCGCTTTGCACGCTCGACCCTCTGGGCGGCATCGTGGCATTTGCCGTCGCGCTCCTGGCCCTGGCCCTCTCCTGCCTCTTCACAAAATCGCGCTCCCTGCCATTGCTGCCATTTTTGGTGCCGATATTTGCCATAATCGAGGTCGTGGGCTGCACATTGTAACTGATTGCGCATCCTTTTTAAGGAGCATGCCATGGCAACTAATCAAGAAACGGCCGTCATTAAGGCGCGCATGGACCGTATTCCCTCGGCGTTGTCGCCCGAGCTGATCGAGCGCATTGCCGCTGACCGCGACTCGGGTACCGTCAACCCGTATCGTTGCAACGACGATCAGGTCATTCGTCGTATTGATCGCGCTGCCGACAAAGGCACGCTTATGCGTCCGGCCTTTATGCGCGATACCGAAAAGATTCTGCATCTGCCCGCATACACCCGCTATGCAGGCAAAACGCAGGTCTTTAGCTTCCGTAGTAACGACGACCTGTCTCGCCGCGGTTTGCACGTGCAGCTTGTCTCGCGTATCGCACGCGATATCGGTCGCGCCCTGGGGCTTAACTGCGATCTGATCGAGGCGATTGGCCTGGGCCACGACTTGGGCCACACTCCCTTTGGCCATGCAGGCGAGCGATTCCTCAACGATATTTATCACGAACATACGGGTCGCTATTTTTTCCATAACGTGCAGTCGGTCCGCGTGCTCGATGCCCTGTACGGCCGCAACGTGTCGCTCCAGACGCTCGACGGCGTCTTGTGCCACAACGGCGAGTACGAGCAACGCGTGTTTGAGCTCTCGGACATGGGTTCCTTTGACCAGTTCGATCAGACGGTTGAGGACTGCATTGCCACGGGTTATAGCGCAATTGAGCACCTGCGTCCCATGACGCTCGAGGGCTGCGTGGTGCGTATCTCGGATATCCTTGCCTACGTCGGTCGCGATCGTCAGGACGCCATTGCCGCGGGCCTGCTGTCGCCCGATGCTTTTGACGATGGCCTGGGTGGGGCATACAACAGCTGGATCCTTACGCATGCCTCCATCGATATCGTTGAGCATAGCTATGGCAAGCCGCGTATCGAGATGAGCGAGGACCTGTTTGAGGAGATCCGCCGAGCCAAGCGCGAGAACTACGTAAAGATCTATAGCAAGGGCGGCATCGAAGGCGACTCCGAAGCGGAGCTGCGCGAGGCGTTCGAAAAGCTCTACGACCGTTGCCTGCAGGATATAAACGAAGGTGACGAGTCCTCGTACATCTTTAAGCATCATATTTCTCGCATTGAGCAGCAGCTTTCCTACTACGATCGCGCCTATGCCTGGCAGGATGACAAGGATCAAGCGGTGGTGGATTACATCGCGAGCATGACGGACGGCTATTTCTGCGAGCTCACGAGCAAGTTGTTCCCGGGATTAAAGTTTCCGCACCGTACCTATATTAACGAACGGTAGTTCGTATATATTCGGTATACTGTTAGTGGAAAACGTTTTTGATTGATGCACGGGATGGTTATGGACGACCTTTTTTCTGCTTCGACGCGCGAGCGTTCCTTTAAAAATGCGCCGCTCGCGGTGCGCATGCGCCCCAATTCGCTCGACGAGTACGTGGGTCAGCAAAAGGCCGTCGGTAAGGGCTCATGGTTGCGTGCCGCGATCGAGCACGACGTGCTTTCGAGCGTGATTCTGTACGGGCCGGCCGGTACGGGTAAGACGACGCTGGCCCACATTATCGCCAACCATACCAAGAGCGAGTTTGTCGAGGTCAGCGCCGTGACGGGTACCGTGAAGGACCTGCGTCGCGTGATTGACGAGGCCAAGACGCGCCTGAATACCTACGACCGCCGCACCATCTTGTTCATCGACGAGATTCATCGCTTCTCCAAGTCGCAGCAGGATGCCTTACTGCATGCAGTTGAGAACCGTACCGTCATTATGATTGGCGCCACGACGGAGAATCCGTACTTCGAGGTCAACTCGGCGTTGCTCTCGCGTGGTCGCGTGGTGGAGCTTGAGCACTTAAAGGACGAGGATATCGCGACTCTCATCGAGCGTGCACTCGAGGCACCGCAGGGTCTGAGCGGTAAGTTCTCTGCCGATGAGGATACGGTTAAGTCCATCTGCACGCTGGCCGCGGGCGATGCGCGTTCGGCGCTCACGACGCTTGAGCTTGCGAGCGAGATTGCCGTCACGCGTCCCGATACCGAGGGAACGCCAGCGCCGGCGGCGGGGGAGCGCTATCCCATCACCGTGGATGACGTTAAGAATGCCAACCCGCGTCGTGGCTTTTCGTATGACAAAAACGGTGACATGCACTACGACATCATCAGTGCGTTTATTAAGTCTATGCGCGGCAGCGACCCCGATGCTACGATCTATTGGCTTGCACGCATGATCGATGCGGGGGAGGATCCCAAGTTTATTGCTCGCCGTATTATGATTCATGCTTCCGAGGACGTCGGCAACGCCGATCCGCAGGCGCTCTTGGTGGCACATGCTGCGTTTAAGTCTGCCGAGGTCATTGGTTATCCCGAATGCCGCATTAACCTGGCTCAGGCTGCGCTCTATGTGTGCTTGGCACCTAAATCCAACGCTTGCGAGGCTTCGATAGATGCGGCGCTGGCAGATATCCATTCAAGTGGGCTGCGCGAGGTGCCGAGTTATCTGCGCGACCGTCATCGCCCGGGCAGCGACGAATACGGTGTGTATAAGTATCCGCACGATTATCCCGAAGGTTGGGTCGACCAGCGCTATTTGCCCGAGGGACTGGAGCGCGGTGCATTTTGGCAGCCTGCCGGCCGCGGCTGGGAAGAGTGGCGTGTGGAGCAAAGCGAGCGCGACCGTAGCGGCAATGCGCCCAAGTAGGTCATTGGCGTCTCGCGCATTCCCTTTGGGTAACTTTCCCCTTCTTTGGGGTACCATAAACAGCGTCTGTATTTCGATTCCTTTGGGAGGCTTGTATGGGTCCCATTCAAATTGTCCTGCTGCTACTTGCCATTGCCGGCGTGTGGGCTGTTATCGAGCTCGCGCTCACGCTGCGCAAGACCCGCACCGTCGTCGACTCGCTCGACAAGACGGTGAGCGACCTCAACAACACACTCGCTGAGGCACAGCCCGTGGTGGCAAAGCTCGATGGCGCTGTAGACGAGCTTACGCCGGCACTTGCCCAGGTGGAGCCGCTGCTCAAGTCGAGCAAGACTGCCGTTGACGCCCTGACGTCCAACCTCGTTGAGGTTGAGGCGGTCGTTCGCGACATCTCTGAGGTCACGGGTAGCGTGGCCGAGGCAAGTAACGCCGTGTCGAGCGTGACCGACTCTGCGGCTGGTGCCGTGCAGAAGCTCTTCAATAAGGTGAAGGCTCCTGCAGCCGATGCCGATCGCAAGCTCGCAGCTGCCGCCGAGGCCGAGCAGCCTACCGAGCGCGTTCTGATTGGTGAGGCTGAGGACGAGGCCGCCGATGGTGTGGATGCGGCTCAGAAGGCCGCAGCCAAGCCTGCTCAGTATTACACCTATACGCCCGCCGAGACCTCCGAGGAGTCCTGCGATGAGTAGCGAAGCAACCTGCCCCATTACGCTGAGCGTTGCCGGTGATCCGCGTCTCGCGCGCTTGGTGCGCATGACGGCAGCCAACGTCGGCGCCCTGTGCTCTATGTCCGTCGATCGCATCGAGGATATTCGCATGGCCGCCGAGGAAGCCTTTATCTTTGGCTGTACGGCTGTTGATTCCGACGATATCTCGATCAAATTCGATGTCGACGAATCTCACGTGGGCATGACCTTTACCTTTGGCGATCAGGCGACTGTCGATGAGGATGACCAGGCTGCCGTATATGCCGAGCTCATTTTGGCGAGCGTGTGCGATTCCTACGAAAAGACTACGGCGCCCCTAACGCTTTCCCTCGACCTCAAGGCGGATATCTAATATGACCGAACGTTCCCGGAGCGGCAAGACCGCTTGGGACAAGGAGAAAACCCGCGAGCTGTTTCGTCGTTATAAGGAGACCGGTGATCCGGATGCCCGCGAGCAGCTCGTCATGTCCCATATGAACCTGGTAAGGTTTCTTGCCAACAAATTTAAGAACCGCGGCGAGCCGCTCGATGACCTTTTGCAGGTCGGCTATCTGGGCTTGCTCAAGGCTATCGACCGTTTTGACCCCGAGCGCGGACTCGAATTCACGACGTTTGCCACACCTACCATTCTGGGTGAGATTAAGCGTCACTTCCGCGACAAAGGCTGGAGTGTGCGCGTGCCCCGTCGCTTGCAGGAGCTCTCTGCCAAGGTCAATCAGGCTACCGACAAGCTCACTAACGAGCTTCAGCGTTCGCCCAAGGTTGAGGAAATCGCCGATTACCTGGGCGTGACCGTCGACGAGGTGCTCGAAGCCATGGAATCGTCCTCGGCCTACACCTCGGTGCCCATCGAGGCTCCCGGTGCGTCCGATTCCGACGATGCACCTTCGATTCTCGACCGCTATGCCGATGATGACAATGAACTCGACTTTACCGATGACCGCCTGGTGATTGAGGAGGCCATTCGCGATTTCTCGCCGCGCGAGCGCGAGGTGATCGAGCTGCGCTTTGTGAAGGGCATGACCCAGATCGAGATCGCCAAGAAGCTGGGCATCTCGCAGGTACAGGTCTCGCGCCTGCTGCGCCGTACCCTTAAGAAGATTCAGGACAAGATCGACCCCGACGGAGTGATGGTTCGTTCATGAATGAGCACCCCCAACAAACCGACCGCACGCTGCGCGATACCCGTATTCTGACGTTGCGCATTTGGGGCGTCGTCGGCTGCATTGTCATCGCCGCCGTCATCTTTAACCTTATGGGCATCCTGGCGCCGGTTATCGAGTTTTTGGCAGTCGGTTCCATCATCGCTTTTGTGATGTCGCCGATCACCAATTGGCTTGAGCACCATGGCGTGAATCGCGGCATCGGTTCGCTTGTCGCGCTTATTGTGGTCGTTGCCGTGCTCGTCGGCGTCGTTTGCATCTTGTCGCCGATTCTCTTTGGTCAGATCATGGAAGTCCTGAGCCGCCTGCCCGAGCAGCTTCGTGTTGCTGGTGGCGACCTCAA
>CABUWA010000063.1 GCA_902495085.1 uncultured Collinsella sp.
AACTGTTCGAAGATAATAATAACCGAACATTCGTTCTCGCGCTAGACATTTTTGTCCGCGCGGCTTGATAAAACTGTTCTCAGCAAAACACGCGAGAGGAGAACATGATGAACGCAACGAATATGGTCCAGGGAAACCTTGCCCTTAAACTCGAGACGCCTGCAGAACCCACTTTTACGGTTGTTCAGGGTGGCCGCTCCGGCTTTCAGCCTTTGACCGTAAAGTCTGCTCGCAATCAGCAGGCTGTAGTTGCGCCGGCCCGCGTTGCCCTGAAGGTTCCGACGATTGTCGCCGTTGCCGTTGCGCTTACGCTCTTCGTTGTCCTCGCTACGTCGGTCTTTAGCGCTCGTCACGCCGCGTATGCCGAGTCCGTTTCCAACGTTACCTACGAGACTATTCGCGTTCAGCCTGGTGATTCTCTTTGGTCGCTTGCCGAGGAATATCCTATCGAAGGCCTTTCCACGCAAGAGACTTCCGACATGATCCGTAACGTCAATCATCTGGAGCATGGTTCGCTCGCCGCCGGTGCGCATCTTAAGGTTCCTGCTCGTTCGTAATCATTATCGCGCTGCGCATGGTACCCTTGTTATCGTTTAAGAGGAGGTACCATGCGCTGTCCCAAATGTGGCAAGGCTCATACCCGCGTCGTTGATTCCCGTATGCAGGAGTCAAATAACACCATTAAGCGCCGTCGCGAATGTTGTTCGTGTAACTATCGCTTTACAACGTTTGAGCGATGCGAAGACCCAATCGAGGTCATTAAGTCAGACGGAACCAAGCAGCGGTTCGATCGCAATAAGCTGCTCGTCGGCTTGATGCGCGCCACCATCAAGCGTGATATCGATACTAAGAAGCTCAATGAGATTATCGACGACATCGAGGTCGAGCTGCGCTCTCGCACGCTGACGGCCGTCACGTCCCATGAGTTGGGTGACATGGTGCTCAAGCGCTTGGCCAAGATCGACAAGGTGGCCTACATCCGCTTTGCCTCGGTCTACCGCGATTTCAAAGACGTCGATGAGTTTCTGCAAGAGCTCGACAAGCTAAGGTGATTCCATGTCCAACATTACCGTCAACATAAAGCGTCTCGACCCCACCGTCGAGCTTCCCAAATACGCCCATCCCACCGATGCCGGCTTGGATTTGCGCTCCAACGAGGACTGCGTCCTGAAGCCCTTCGAACGTCGTCTGGTCTCTACTGGGCTGGCCATCGCCTTGCCCGATGGCTACGCCGGCTTCGTCCAGCCCCGCAGCGGCTTGGCCATCAAGCAGGGCCTGTCTATAGTTAACACGCCGGGCCTCATCGACGCCCACTACCGAGGAGAACTCAAGGTTATCCTCATCAACCTGGACCCCTCCAACAACATCCAAATCAACAAAGGCGACCGCATAGCCCAACTCGTCATCCAAGAAGTCCCCACGGTCAACCTCATAGAGGTAGACGAACTAGACAAAACCGACCGAGGCAACGGAGGCTTCGGCTCCAGCGGCGTCGCCTAGGGGTACTCGTATCCCTCCCGCCCGGGGCTTACCTATATCATTCCATGCTCAAACATTCTCGCGTCGCTTCGCTCGCTGCGAAACTGCGCGTGGAACGATATAGGTAAGCCCCGGGCGGGCGGCTACTCGCTTGAAACAATATTTACTTTTCTAGTAAGTCGATGCGATAAAGGGACGCCTCCTTTGTCGCATCGACTTACTGTATTTATATTTTCTGGTTCCCCTTTTCAGATTCTACTGGTGGGGAATCTGGTATAGCCGCTAGTACGTTAACGCAGCTTACCTGTGGGAGGCCCCTATATATCGTCCCACGCGCAGTTTCGCAGCGCAGCGAGAATGTTTGAGCATGGGATGATATATAGGGGTCTCCCACAGGTAAGCGGACAGTCCAATGCTAGCGGATATGCGCGGGTTTTCCGCCCCAGTAGAAGCGGCAGAAGGCTCGTTTGCGCTTTTGGGGTTTGCCTACGAGCTCCATGGTTGCGATGGCTATATCTTCGGCTGCGTGGGGGCGGCGTAGTACTTCGCCGTTGATGAGTAGGGCTTTGAGTGATTCGGGATGATCGTGCAGATGGCGCAGGGTTACGATGAGTTCTCGTGCGGTGGTGACATGCATGCTGGCGCCCATTCCGGTGAGCATGGTGGTGTTGGCCTTTTCTTGACCATATGATTTGCCCAGCAGGATCATCGGCAGATGCGCGCATAGGCATTCGGTGACGGTGAGTCCGCCCGATTTGAGGATTGCCAGGTCGCAGCCGTGCATGAGGGCTGCCATATCGTCCACGTAGTCCAGAACCGTGACGTTTTCGAGCTTCATGGCGTCGAAGAGCGTCTTGAGGCGGGTGGCGTATTCCTCATCCTTGCCCGGCAAAAAGACAAAGTGCATGTCCTCGAAGCTGCGCAGGAAGGGGAGTGTGCGGTCCATCTCCGCGCGAAAGCGAACGTACGGTTGAGGCAAACTGGCACCGGCCATCACCAACACAACGGTCTTGTCAGCGGGGAGATTGAACTTCTCGAGTTCTTCCTCGCGATTGTAGTCCGTATCAAACCCGGCGCGAATGGGGATGCCTGTAATGCGGATTTTGGTCTCGGGAACTTTACGGGGGCGAAGTGTCTCGGCCATAAATTCGTTGGCTACGCAGAACAGATCGGTGTCCTTGTGGGGCCAAAAGCCTTCGACTTCATAGTCTGTTGGTACGCAGATGACGGGATAATCGATACCCGTGATGACGCGGGCACCCACAGCGACGTTGGCCGCCGTGATGTGTGTTGCGACCACGGCTATGGGCCTGCGGGTGCGGACATATTCGTTGAAGGCAGGGAACATAATACGTGACCATGCCGTGCCTCCGCCCCAGAGCAGATGTCCCGTAAACGTGTATCGCCAGGTTAGGTCATATATGGGACGCGTGGCGCCGGTAAACGAAGCTGCTGTTTTATTACCATCGAACCTAATACGTCCAAAATCGAGGATATCCAGGACTTCGATCTCAACATCCTCAGGGATTCCCTTGGTGCCGCTGATAAGGTCAAATGCTTGTGCAATCGCGTTGGCGGCGGCTTTGTGGCCCGATCCAACCGATGCGTGCACGATGGTTACTAGGGGTTTTTGTGCAGGTGAAACGGTCATTTGCTCCGGTTGGGGAGTAGCTTGCATGGGCAGGGGAGCGCTATTGCTCGTCTGCATTTGATCCATCGATAACTCCCCTTCAGCTTTGTTACGCGATTTATCATTGTAGTGCATGAGTGTCATGTTCACGTAAATTTGGGTATGAGCGCAAAGAACGCCAATCTTTCGACAGGAGGTCTCTTCATGACTACCCATCAGCCGATCGATGTTGCTATTATCGGCGGCGGCCCTGCGGGCTATGCTGCAGCCATTTACGCGGCGCGCGCCAACCTAACGACGACCGTGATTGAGCAGGGCATGTCGGGAGGACAGATCGCCACAACCAATGAGGTCGAGAACTATCCGGGCATTCCGCTACTGAGCGGCGCTGAACTCGGTGAGCGATTCCAACAACATGCAGAAGGCCTAGGGGCTCAGGTTGAATGGAGCATGGTGACGGGTGTCGATTACGATGCCGGCTCCAAATTGTTTACCGTTCATCACGATGTTGGTGATACGACGGCTAGGAGTGTTATCGCTTGCATGGGTGCCACGCCGCGTCCGGCAGGTTTCGCTGGCGAGGATACGTATCGCGGTCGTGGCGTTTCGTATTGCGCGACGTGTGACGGCATGTTCTTCCGTGGCAAACAGGTCTTTGTAATCGGTGGTGGCAATTCGGCATGCGAGGAAGCTCTGTTCTTGTCAGAAATCGCCAGCAGCGTGACCATCGTTTTGCGCCGCGATCAGTTCCGTGCCCCCGATGGTGTGGTTCAAAAAGTTCTTGCAAAAGATAATATTTCAGTTAGGTACCAAACTAGTATTGTGGAGCTCTCGGGCGAAGCCATGCCAACGACGATTACCTTTAAGGACAATGCATCCGGTGAGACTCATACCGATTCATTTGAGCCCGGCTCGTTTGGTATCTTTGTCTTTACCGGGACGCAACCCCATACCGAGCTTGTTGAGCATCTAGTCGATCTGGCGCCTGATGGCGGCATTCTGACTGATGAATCCATGGCGACCCGCACGCCAGGTCTATTTGCCGCTGGCGACATCCGTTCCAAGCTTTTACGTCAGGTTGTGACCGCCGTTTCTGATGGAGCCATAGCGGCAACCAGTGCATATGCATTTCTCCGCGGATAAGTACGATAATATATCTTATGTAAGGTTGCTATCTTTAAAACAAAGTGGTTGGACGGTGCATCAATGTGCTGTCCAACCACTTTTACTTTCCTGCTATATAGTATGCAAAACTAGATAACCTAGAATACAATATAGCTAATGAACGGAGGATCCTTATGAACCACGCCAAACGCGTTATCCCGATGTCCGATTCGTCGGTCAGCATTAAGCCTGAGGATATTCAGCCCACTGTGCTGCCCGATGCATTTATTCAGTCCGATATCGTGCGCAAACTCAATACGTTGAGTCTGCCGCGCTATGACCAGTTGCCCAATGTGACGCTCTACCGCGACCAGGTCATTGAGTATGTTGCGCTGTGGATGGAGCCGCTGTCTATTTGCGTTGAGCAGCCTATCATTACGCCATCGATGATCAATAACTACGTGAAGGTCGGTCTGGTGCCTGCTCCGGTCAAAAAGCAATATGGCCGCGAGCAGATTGCCCGCCTGATCGCTATCTGCATCTTTAAGCAGGTGCTACCTATTGCTGCGGTGCAGGCACTCTTTAATATTCAGCGTTTAAGCTACGATGCCCCGACGGCCTTTGATTATGTGGTCGATCAGCTCGAGGCATCGATTCGTTCGGCGTTTTCTGTCGAGCAGACGCCGGTTCCCGATACGGCGCATCAGGTAACGCGTGAGTCGCTGCTTGTGCGCAGTGCCGTATCGTCCTTTGTTTCGAAGGCGTACCTGATGAGCTATCTCAAGTTCAACGGGTTTAATAGCTAGCCGACGTATAAAACGGGCGGGACAAAGAGTCATCTGTCGCTTTGTCCCGCCCGTATTTTTTTTGCTTGGTTTGACTTTATTGGCCCGAAGCTACGCCCATGCCGTAGCCGATGATCAGGCCGTGCATCTCGGCGTAATAGGAATCCAGGCCGTTGCAGGGCATGATGATGGTCTTGGAGCCGGGCCAATGCTCGACTATGCGGTCAGTAAGCGCCTGGGCTCCAGCTTCGTTCTCAACGTGATCGATGATGACCTCACCGCCTGTAAAGCCCTCGGCTTCCATAGTGTCGATGATCTTGTTGAGCATTTTCTTTTCGCCACGCGTGTGCCCCACGAGTTCGATTTTACCGGCCTCACTCGCCGTGCCCAAAATGCGGATATTGAGCTTGTTGGCAATGACGCCGGCTGCCTTAGGGATACGTCCGGCTTTGGCGAGGTTT
Organism: uncultured Collinsella sp.; assembly: GCA_902495085.1. Lineage (GTDB taxonomy): Bacteria > Actinomycetota > Coriobacteriia > Coriobacteriales > Coriobacteriaceae > Collinsella. The sequence goes on from CABUWA010000063.1 coordinate 5,460, forward strand.
TCGTAATTGCACAAGCTGAAGAGGATTTTGCTGTTCTGCTCAAGGCTATCGAAGTATGCGCAAGCGTCCTCGAATGCGACATCCGGATTGCTTGCAAGATAGCGGTCAAACAGCAAGAAAATGAGGTCCATTTTGCCGCCAGCTGCGCGTGAATTGACTAGATGAATCTGTCGGTCGGGCTCCTCGGCAAGAACCATATCGCGAGCCGTGGCTGCCGCGTTGTAGCTGCCCGACACGCCCTCAGAGATCGGCATGCAGATGGTCTTGTCTGCCAATTTGAAGAGCTCGGCCCACTCCCCTACGCTGGGACAAGCGCTCGAAGAAGCGTTCGTCTCCGCCTGAACAGCGCAGTTGAGCTCATGCACATCGAGCGAAAGGTCATCGACGAATTCACGCTCCCCCACTCGAATTTTGAGGGGCGCAAATGCAAAGGTGGTATGGGGCGCGGTCGGTTGCCAATCGCGGAGGTTACAGCTTGAATCGGAGATAAGTGCCCAGCTCATAGAGGGTCCTTTCTAATTGTTCCCATTCAATTATAGCCATCTTGCAAACTGAATGTACGGCTATCTAGTTTTGAATACTAGATAGCCGTACAAGATTAGAGAAAAAAGAATGGACCTCGCGACTTAAAGCCACGAGGTCCACATTCACACGCTGTGTAAGATGACTTAATAGCGCACGAAGATGTAGTTATTGTTCATGCCGGCGGCAACGGAGCTGATGATGACACCCGTGTTGTAGTCGGAAGCATGAATCATCTGACCACCACCGATGTAAATGCCGGTGTGGTACGAGTTGACCACAACGTCACCGGGCTGCGGATCGGACACACGCGTCCAGCCCATAAAGGTACCCGTGGTGCCCAGACGGCAATAGCGACCAGTGAGGCAATAGCTAACAAAACCAGAGCAGTCGAAGCTGTTCGGGCCAATTCCGCCCCAGGAATAAGCGCAACCAAGCTTACTGTATGCACGCGAGACAACAGAACCGCCATCAACAGACTGGCTCGGAGCAGAAGGCGTCGGAGCCGGAGCGGGCGTGGAAGGCTGCGGCGTCGGAGCAGGTGCCGGCGTAGGAGCCGGAGTGTTGCCGCCCTGGTTGTTGTTATTGCTGGTCTGGCCACCATTGTTGGTGTTCTCGGTCGTACCGGCAGTCTCGTTGCTCACCGTGGCCTTCTCGGCGGTGCTGGCGTTGATGCCGGCCTGCAGCGCGGCGTTGGCCTCGGCCTCGGCGGCAAGTTCGGCCTGCAGCTGTGAATCCAGGGAGTTTACGACGTTCTGGGCTTCAGCCTGCTGAGCGTTAAGCTCGTCGACCTTCTTTTGCGTGGCGGCGACGTTCTTCTCCTGCTCGGTCTGCTTATCGGTGAGCTGCTGCTTAAGCTCCTTGACCTCTTGAATGGTCTGAGCCTGCTTGTCGGAAACTTTGCCGTAGTAGAACAGACGGTTGAGCATATCGCTCAGGTCATCGACACCCGTCAGAACCTGAAGCAGGCTCAGACCACCGGTTTTGTACTCGCCGGCGACATAGGTTGAGAGCTTGGCCTGACCATCGGCGATCTCCTGCTGCTTTTGCGTGATCTCGCCAGCAGTCTGATCGAGTGCCTGCGTCTGCGTGGCGAGCTCATCGTAAATCTGCTGGGTTTGGGTACCGATCTGCTCGAGCTTAGTACGAGCAGCGGCAAGGTCGGATGCGGTATCGGCGTAGGCAGGAGCCGCGAGGCCCAAGCCCAAAACACAAGCGAGGGTTGCCGTAGCAGCGCAGCGTGCCATGTTTTTGTGCGTGTTTGCTGTGCGCATGTAGCTTCCTTTCCAGTAACTAAGGGTAACGGCTAGTCCACCGTCACCAGGCTAAAGAGTTCCACATCGTCATCAGACGGCGTGAGCTTCTCGCGCGGGTTGAGAAACGCAAGCTCAAGGATACAACCGTAACCGATAAGCTTTGCGCCCATATCTCGCACCAGTTTACCTGTTGCCTCGACGGTTCCGCCCGTCGCGACCAAGTCGTCCAGAATCAACACGGTATCTTTAGAGCTGATAGCGTCGGCATGGATCTCAATGGAATCCGTTCCGTACTCGAGCTCGTAGCTCTGGCTCACAGTCTCGCGCGGTAGCTTGCCCGGTTTACGTGCGGGAACAAAGCCGGCGCCAAGGGCTACAGCTACCGGTACGCCAACCATAAAGCCGCGAGCCTCGGGACCCACGACCTTGGTGATGCCCATGCCGGCAAAGTGCTCGGCGAGGGCATCGGTCATGGCTTTGAGTGCCTCGGGATTGCCAAAGAGCGGCGTGATGTCTTTAAAGATGACTCCGGGCTCGGGATAGTCGGGGATGTCGACGATTTGAGATTCGAAGTCGTACATTGTATGACCTTTCAATGGGTTGCCGGATAAGCGGCAGCTGTTATTTGCCCGCGGTGGCGGTTCCGGTTTGCGAAGGGGCGACGACCTTGAGCGGCTTTACGAGAGAATCCTCGTGCGAAGCCGGCGCGGCTGTCTCTTCGTTTTTGGCCTTGGTGGACTCGGAGCGAGTGATTTCCTCATCGAGTGCATCGATGTCGGCGTCCTCGACCACGGCGTTGAGCGACTCAAAAACGCGGTTCTTGAGCAGCGCAGTGTGCACACCTTCCGTCAGGTCGTGAAGCTTCTTAAACGCACGCTCGAGCTTAGCGTCGCGCTCGTCATCGGAGGTATCCATTCCGAGCATGCTCACGAGCACCTGCTCAAACATCGAGGACTCGCGGTTGGCGGAAGACACGTACTGACGCAGGTTGCGCGGCTCGATATGGAAGCGCGACAGCTCGGAGCAGTAGCGGATGATCGGGAAATCGCGACCATCGACGAGCTCACGATTCTGCGGACTCTTGATGATGCGAATGAGATCGTTCTCGGCGAGCGAGCGGATAAACGAAATCTCGACGCCCAGCATATCGGGAATGGTCTCGATGGGATGCAGCTTTTGCTTAGTCTCCTTGGGCTCCGTCTTGAGCGGAACATCGGACAGCAAGCCCACCTCGTAGGCGAGTGTTGACAGGTCCGTGGCGTTTTCCAAGCGCTGCTTAATCACGTTGAGCGGCATGTAACGAGTCTTCTGCAAGTGCAGAATGACCTCCAGGCGATCAACGTCCTCCTTGGAGTACTGACGGTATCCCTTAGGCGTACGATGAGGGGTAATGAGCCCCTCATCTTCTAGAAATCTAATTTTTGAGTTCGAAAGATCGGGGTATGCGCCTCGAAGTAGGTTGACGACTTGGCCGATACTCAGATAGTTGCGTTCGGCCATGCCCTACTCACCGGTTTCGATGCGCTCCGGCGTGCTCTCGTGGTAGATGAGCGTAAACGTACCGATCTGGACGGAAGAACCGTCGTGCAGCGGGGCTGCATTGACGATGGCACCGTCGACCCAGGTGCCATTGAGCGAGCCCAAGTCCTCGATGCGAGCGCCGAGGCCCTCGCGGATAATGCGCGCGTGGCTGCGCGAAACGGTCATGTCATTGAGGAAGATGCCGTTCGCAGGATCGCGGCCGATGGTGGTCACGTCGTCCTCGAGCTCAAAGGCGGCACCAGTCTGCGGACCCTTGACAATGGACAGAACGGGGGCGGTGATGCGCACGTTGGCCATGAGATCGGGAACGGTGACGTCGCTTGAAGGCACGCGGAATACGCAGGTAGCGTCAGCAGTCTTATCATTCTGAGGCATATTGTTAACCATGTTGTCCATGACAACCCCTAACTTATCGCGGACGTGCCGCAAATAATGAACCGTACGTAATCATACCCCAACGAATCAGTCTTCGATTTCAGGGTTCAGAAAGTCGATGTCCTCGTCCTCGGGATGCGCGAGAGCCTGTTTAATGGCCACTCCGCCCTTAATGGAGTAGATGACAGCCGTGAGCATGGAGAAGATCACGCCGCCGTACACAAAGAAGATGCCGAGGGGCACCGAGCTTCCGTTGAGGCCCGGGAAGGCCGTAAGGGATGAAGGTAAAAGATGCAGGCCGTCAATAACGGGGAAACCGAGCAGCATGAGCGAGAAGCCGGTCATGAGCAGCGCTGTGGCAATCTTTCCGGGGAAGACGACATCGATGGGGCGACGGTGATAATGGCGCACGATAAGCGTGCCGATGCCCAGATAGATGTCGCGGCCAATAATGAGCACGCAGACCCAGATGGGCAGCTCTCCGCGAACCACCAGGCCAAGTACGCCGGTGAACAGCAGCGCACGGTCGCAGATGGGATCCATGACCTTGCCGAGCCACGAGACCGTCTTTGTCATGCGGGCGATCTGACCGTCCATCCAGTCGGTGGAGGCGGCAACGGCGTAGATAACGATGGCGATGACGCGGTTGTTGTCCGTCACAAACAGGTACAGAAATACCAGGGTGAGGATCAGGCGCGTAAAGGTAATGAAATTGGAGATCGTAAAGATCTTATTCGACGGGTAATCGGAAGTGCCGATAAGCTCCTTTTTGATCTTCTTTTTGATGCCCACAGGACTCCCCCGCTGGTTAACGACAAAACTTTCGATACTATACCCGTTCCGGCGATGTCTATCCAGCGCAGCCATAGAGAGTCCAGACATGTGGAGGGTGCTATTGGGCGGGGGATTTCGCATTTGTGTACTTCAGCCTCCAAACATTTCGAAAAATGTCGTATTTGGTGGCTGATGTACACGTTTTTGTTGCGCGTGTGCATCATCTCATATGTTGCCAACGCTAACGGTGAACCTGAGCGCCCGGGGACATTCTTTGTTGGCTGAAACCGGCATAGAAACTAGCGGAAGGCATCATCGAAGGAGTGTGCTGGAAAGCACCCGTCTCCTTAACTGTTAGAAATGCAAGTTAATAATCTATGTGGTCAATATAATACCGTTGAACCCGCATATCGATACCGCCCAGCCATTCGCCTCGCCCCCGTCGCACGTATCTTCATCCGGTCTGTTACTTTTAATCTAACAATTCTTTGAGGAACGTAGGTGCTTCTAAATGTACTGTCGACTTCTTCTCAAACTAAT
>CABUWA010000064.1 GCA_902495085.1 uncultured Collinsella sp.
AAATTCCCCACTGGCGGTAAATCGGGCGGTGCCAAAGGGGCGCCGTGGTGCAGGCGAGACGCCTGCGGCCGAGCCGATGAGTCCGCGACCCGTGCGTGTGTTGGTTCGCATGCCGGCTGAACTGGTGAGATTCCAGTACCAACGGTTAGAGTCCGGATGAAAGAGGCAGGTGATCTTAATGTCTGAACAGTCGCAGCATATCCATTTTGAGAACACGAATAGGTGGAGCACCAAACAGCTCGTTACCATGGCGCTGATGTGTGCTTTGGGCGCCCTGTTTATGTATGTGCAGCTACCCATCCTTCCTTCGGCGCCGTTTTTGACGTATGACCCGTCGCTGGTGCCGGCGATGGTGTGCGGGTTTGCATATGGTCCCGGTGCCGGTACCGCTGTTGCCGCCATGGCGATCGTTATCCATGCGCTCACCACGGGTGACTGGGTCGGCGCGCTTATGAACCTGGTTGCCACGCTGGGTTACATTCTGCCCGCGGCTATCGTTTACCAGAAGATGCACACCTATAAGGGTGCCGTGATTGGCCTGGTGCTCGGCGTCATTGCCGCTACAGCGCTGTCTATGGTCGCAAACCTTACCATTGGCGTTTGGTTCTGGTATGGCTCGGTCGATGTGATCGCCCCACTCATGATTCCTGCCGTGCTGCCGTTCAACCTTATCAAGACCGTGCTTAACTCGGTGTTGACGCTGGCGGTGTATAAAGCAGTCTCCAACCTCATCACGCCTAAAAAGGATCAGGTCAAAGGCCGCGCATGATTGAGTGTCGGGGCGTTTCCTTTAGCTATGACGGCGCCGTGTCGGCACTTGACGGTGTCGATCTGAGCATCGAGGACGGCGAGTTTTTCTGCATCCTCGGTGGCAATGGGTCGGGCAAGTCGACGTTTGCCAAGCATCTGAATGCGCTGTTGCAACCCGATGCGGGCACGGTACGCATCAACGGCATGGATGCGTCCGATCCCGAGCTGGTCTACGACATTCGTTCGACCGCGGGCATGGTATTCCAGAATCCCGACGACCAGCTGGTGGCAACGCTTGTCGAAGATGACGTTGCGTTCGGTCCCGAAAACCTTGGCGTGCCATCGGCGCAAATTGCGCAGCGCGTACGCGAGGCGCTGAAGGGCGTGGGCCTGGTGGGCTTTGAGCGCCATGAGACCCACGCGCTTTCGGGCGGCCAAAAGCAGCGCGTGGCGCTTGCCGGCGTGCTCGCCATGGAACCGCGCGTGCTCATATTGGACGAGGCTTCCTCGATGCTCGATCCGCGTGGGCGCAAGGGCCTCATGAAGGCTTGCCGCGCGTTGCACGATCGCGGCATGACCATCGTGATGATTACGCACTTTATGGAAGAGGCCGCCGAGGCCGATCGCGTCGCCGTGTTTCAGACGGGGCGAGTTGCCATGCTGGGCACGCCCGAGGAAATCTTGACGCGGGCGGACGAACTTGCGCAGCTCAACCTTGACATGCCAGAGTCGTGCCGTTTGGGCATGGCGCTTCGTGCGAAGGGCGTGCCTGTTCATTCGCAGGTGCGTGAGGCAGATATGGTTGCCGAGGTTGCGCAGGTCTATACCGAGCGAAGTGAGGCGGGCACCGCGGGGCAGCCTTCCGCACCCCAGTTGGAAATCGCTGACGGCACTGTTTCGGCAGACAACGAGGAAAACGCGTCGGAGCCCGTCATCGAACTATCCCATGTTTCGTACAGTTATTCGCTCAGTCCGCGCGAGCGCCGCCGCTGGCATAAGCGCTCGGCCACTGCGGGCAAATCGAGCAAACAGGCTCTCTGGGGAAACGACCCCAGCAGCCCGTGGGCGCTGCGCGATGTATCGCTGACGGTGCGTCGCGGCGAGTTCCTGGGGCTAGCAGGCCATACCGGTTCGGGTAAATCGACGCTGGTCCAGCATCTCAACGGGCTGATCCGTCCGCAGGAGGGAAGCGTTTGCGCGCTGGGGCTCGACCTATCAAACAAGAAAGACGCCGCTGCGGTTAAGGCCAAGGTCGGCGTGGTGTTTCAGTATCCTGAGCGTCAGCTGTTTGCCGAAACCGTGGCGCAGGACGTGGCGTTTGGTCCGCACAACCTTGGCTTGCCGCAAGATGAAGTCGACCGTCGTGTCGAGTCATCGCTCTCACGCGTGGGCCTCGACCTTTCCACGGTCGGCGACAAGAGTCCCTTTGAGCTTTCGGGCGGTCAGCAACGGCGCGTGGCATTCGCCGGCGTGCTCGCCATGGAGCCCGAGGTCCTGGTGCTCGATGAACCCATGGCGGGGCTCGATCCGGCTGCGCGCAGGGATTTCCTTGAGCTTATCGATCGACTCCATCGCGAGGGCCTGACCGTTGTCATGGTTTCGCACAGCATGGATGACCTGGCCAATTGCTGCGACTGCATCGTCGTAATGAACGAAGGCGCGGTGTTTGCCGAGGGAACCCCCGCGCAGGTGTTTGCGCATGCCGATGAGCTCAAGTCGATCGGCTTGGGCGTTCCCGCCGCTCAGCGTATGGCGCTGGCGCTTACGGAGGCGGGCGTGCCGCTGCGTCGCGGCGGGCTCTATACGGTTGAGTCGCTGGCAGACGAGTTGGTGGACCTGCTAATCGGTCGCTCGGGCGGTCCTTCTAACGTCGCGGACATTGCTAAATCCAAGACGGTCGCGCGAGAGGAGGGCTGCTAATGGAGGCGTTTTCGTTTGGCAGCTACTATCCGAGCGATAGTGCGATCCATCGCCTGGATCCGCGCACCAAGCTGCTCCTGGGCTTTGTGTTTTTGATCACGACGCTGACTGTCGGCGGCTTCCGCGGACTGGCCCCTGTCGCAGTTTTCGTCGCGCTGATCTATGCCGTGTCCCGGGTGCCGGTTCGTCGCGCTCTGTCGTCGATGGCGCCGCTGCTGGCAATCGTCGTCGTGGTCGCGGTACTCAACTTGTTTACCGATCAGAGTGGTCGCATCCTGTGGCAGCTCGGCTTTCTGCAGATAAGCGAGGGCTCACTGCGTTCTGCCGCCTTTATGGCGTGCCGCCTGACGTTGATGATGGCCGGCATGAGTGCCATTACGCTCACCACGCCCACGCTCGACCTCACCGCAGGTTTTGAGCGTCTGCTCGCGCCGTTTGCGCGCGTGGGGCTCCCTGCGCACGAGCTCGGCATGATCATGGGTATCGCGCTGCGCTTTATGCCGCAGTTCGCTACCGAGATGAAGCAGACGGCGGACGCGCAGGCGAGCCGCGGTGCGCGCGTGATGGGAGGCCCGCTCGGCGGCGTGCGTATGCTCGGCAGTGTGGCGATTCCGCTGTTCACGGGCGTGTTCCGTCATGCCGAAACGCTGTCTGCCGCCATGGATGCCCGTTGCTATCATGGCGAGCAGGGCCGCACACGTCTGCATGCGCTTGCATTTGGCCGCGGCGATGCGTTGGCGGCGGTGGTGACGGCGTTTCTGCTCATCTGCGTCATCGTCATCAATCTTCAACTTGTTTAGGCGCGATTCGAGCGCAAGAAAGGGGTCCCTATGACCGACAACGACCGCACGGCTCAGCTTGAGCGCGCCTGTTCGTATCTCAGGCGCATTCCGGCGTGGTATCTGGCCACGACCGATGTGGCCGACGGACATCAGCCCCGCGTGAGACCGTTTTCGTTTGCCATGGTCGATGACGGTAAACTGTGGTTTTGCACGTCGCGCGACAAGGATGTGTGGGCCGAGCTCAGTGCGAATCCCAAGTTTGAGGTATCGGGCTGGAAGCCGGGGGAATGTTGGATCGTATTGACCGGCGAAGCCGCACTTGAGGACGACGCAGTTGCGAGCGACAAGGTGCGTCAAGCGGGTTTTAAGCACATGGTGGGCATTGGCGAGGAGCACGAGAGTGCCAACGACGGCCGCCTTGCTTTCTTTTCGGTCCGCAATATTGCCGCGCGCTTCTGTGATATCGACGGCAGTGAGGAGCGCCTGGAGCTCTAGCTCGCACAAACCAGGTTCCCAAACTAGCTAGTACAGGAGGAAACGTGGACGGATTGAATACGGTTTTGGAGTATCTGACGTCGGTGCCGGCGTGGTATCTGGCGACGAGCGTGGACGGACAGCCACATGTGCGTCCGTTCTCGTTTGCACAGATCCAGGATGGCAAGCTGTGGTTTGTAACAGCGCGCACCAAAGATGTGTGGCAAGAGCTGCTGCAAAATCAGCGCTTTGAGGCCACGAGTTGGTGGCCGGGCCATGGCTGGCTCATCTTGCGCGGGCGTGCCGGCTTGGATGACCGGGCTTTAGACGAAATGCGCGAAGCCGGTTGGAAGCATCTTGAGCGCCTGGGCGAGCACTATGAGGGGCCTAACGACCCCACGCTCGTCTTCTTTAGCGTCGAGGATCCCGAGGCTTTTATCTGCAATCACGACGAATGGGTGCCGGTCGAGCTCTAGCCAGCTGGCTCATCCCAACAACTTAGTTTTTGCATGGACGGGCCCCGTGTTGCCCGGCGCCGTAAGGAGTGCCGGTCGATACGGGGCCCGCTCAATTTGTCAATTCCTTCAAGCGAATGTGTCGGGAATGTTTCAATGCATGAACATACAAGCCATTTACGTGTTCATGCATCTTTTGGTGCTAAAGTTTCAACCCACCTCATAACGAATGCTGAGAAATGCGCATCGGTGCATAAATCGCAGACAAGGAGTCTGATATGTCTTTGAAGGTTGGAATCGTCGGCGCGGCTGGATATGCCGGAGCCGAGCTCATTCGCCTCGTGCTCGGCCATCCCGAGTTTGAACTTGTTGCCATTACGTCCAACGCCGATGCCGGCCAGCCGTTGTCTGCGGTGTACCCGAGCTTCACCGGCGTAAGCGATCTTGTCTTCACGACGCATGACGCCCCCGAGCTCAAGAACTGCGACGCGGTCTTTTTGGCCGTGCCGCACACGGCTGCCATGGCACAGGTGCCCGCCCTGCTTGCCGCGGGAGTCTCCTGCATTGACCTCTCGGCCGACTATCGCCTGAGCGATCCGGCCACCTTTGAGGCATGGTATGCCGCCGAGCACACGAGCCCCGAGCTACTCAAGACACGTGCCTTCGGCCTGCCCGAGCTGTTCTGCCAGGACTTGGAGACCGCTGCTTCCAGCCATGCCGCCGGAAAGCCCGTTTTGGTCGCCTGCGCCGGCTGCTATCCCACCGCAACGAGCCTTGCTGCCGCTCCTGCCGTGCGTGCGGGCTGGGTGGCCGAGAACGGTCCCGTGATTGTCGATGCCATCAGCGGTGTGACGGGTGCCGGCAAGTCCTGCAACGCTCGTACGCATTTTTGCAGCGCCGACGAGAACTTGGAGGCCTACGGCGTGGGTAAGCATCGCCACACGCCCGAGATTGAGCAAATCCTTGGCCTGACCGATCGCGTCGTCTTTACCCCGCACCTGGCACCGCTCAAGCGTGGTCTGCTCTCCACGGTGACGATGCCGCTCGCGCCGCAGGCCATCGACTCCTTGGCTCTTGAGGACGTTGTCGACTATTACAAGCAGTTCTATGCCGGTCGCACCTTTGTGCGCGTGCTCGATACCGGCCAGCAGCCCAAGACGGCTTCGGTTGTCGGCACCAACGCCGCCCAGATTGGCCTTGCGCTCAACAAGCGCGCGGGCGTGCTGGTGGCGACGGGCGCCATCGACAATCTGTGCAAGGGCGCTGCGGGCCAAGCGGTCCAGTGCGCCAATGTCGTCTTTGGCTTTGACGAGCGACGAGGCTTGCCCACAGTGGCGTGCCCGGTGTAGCACATTCGATTGTTAACGATTTGGTAGTCGGGCATCGAGTGGGGCGCCACTCTTAAGCCGGTCTCATGATTACGACTGGCATGGCGCACCAACCGATGTCCGTTTTTTGTTTGACATAAGGAGTCGTAGGGACGATGAACACCGACCTGTTTGATATCAAGATTCGCGCCGTCGAGGGCGGCGTTACGGCTGCGGCTGGTTTTAAGGCTGCAGGCATCCACGCTGGGTTCCGCAAGAACCCCGAGCGTCTGGATTACACGCTCGTCGTGCCCGATAAACCCTGTCCCGGTGCCGGCGTGTTTACCACCAACCGCTTTTGCGCGGCGCCCGTGCAGGTGAGCCGTGCCAACCTGGGCGGTGCGGACAAGGGCTACGGTATCATCGCCGGTGTTTCAATCAACTCCGGCAACGCGAACGCCGCCACGGGCGAGACCGGCCTTGCCTGCGCGCGCGAGACGTGCAGCATCGCATCGCAGGTCATCGGCTGCGAGCCCCAGCAGATTCTGGTTGCCTCCACGGGCGTGATTGGCCAGATTCTGCCGATCGACACGTTTGAGACCGCCATTCCTGCTGCCTACGAGGCGCTCTCCGCCCACGGTGGAGCCGATGCCGCTCGCGCCATCATGACGACCGACACGCACTCCAAGGAGTACGCCGTGGCCTACGTCAGCGAGGCCGCGGGGCACGCAGGTAATGCCTATACGGTGGGCGGTATGTGCAAAGGCTCGGGTATGATCATGCCCAACATGGCCACCATGATCGCAGTCATCACTACCGATGCCCCCGTCGAGCCGGCGGCGCTTCACGCCCTGTTACTCTCCACCGTCAAGCAGACCTTTAACAAGGTAACGGTCGATTCCGACACCTCGACCAACGACACCTGCATCATGCTTGCCTCCGGCGCCGCTGCCGCAGATGCCGAGCCTATCGTCGAGGGCTCCGATGCCTTCGACGAGTTGGTATTTGCCGTGCACGAGGTGTGCGAGAGCCTGGCGCGCAATATCGCCGCCGATGGCGAGGGCGCATCCAAGCTTGTTACGGTCAACGTTACCGGTGCCGTGAACGACGAGGAGGCCGATATCGCCGCTCGCGCCGTTGCCAACTCGCCGCTCGTTAAGACCTGCATCGCCGGCCACGACTGCAACTGGGGCCGCGTCGCCATGGCACTCGGCAAGTGCGGCGTGAAGTTTAATCAGGAAGACGTTTCCATCGACATGATGGGCATGCCTGTCTGTCGCGATGGTCTGACTGTTCCCTTTGACGAGGACGAGGCTCTACGACGTTTCGAGGCGCCCGAGATCGTGATCTCGGCCGACCTGGGCGCAGGCGACGCGGCAACGACCGTGTGGACCTGCGACCTCACGCACGAGTACATCTCCATTAACGGTGACTACCGTTCCTAGATTCCAGGCACGCTGCGCATCTTGCCGCGATTGCGGACAGCGGAGCACGGCGCGATAACGATACGAAAGACGAGGCAGATTATGAAATTCGCACGTGATTGTCGTTCGAGCGAATCCAACGAAGCAACCGCGCAGCTGCTGTTCGAAGCGCTGCCGTGGATTAAGAACCTGACCGGCAAGACGGTTGTTATCAAATATGGCGGAGCCGCCATGGTTGATGAGCAACTGCGCCGCGACGTGATGAGTGACATCGTTTTGCTCAAGATCATCGGCATGCGCCCCGTCATCGTGCATGGCGGCGGCAAGGCTATCAACGAGGCACTGAGCCATTACGATATTCCCGTCGAGTTTAAGAACGGCCAGCGCGTGACCACGCCGGCGACTATGGATATCGTGCGCGAGGTGCTGGGCGGCAAGGTCAACCAGGAGCTGGTTGCTGCCATCAACCGCCACGGCAACCTGGCCGTGGGCGTGTCGGGCAGCGATGCCGGCACGCTCATCGCCGAGCCGCTCGACCCCGAGCTCGGTCGCGTGGGCAAAGTGACGCACGTCAACACCGACTATATCGAGCGTTTACTCGATAGCGAGTACATCCCCGTCATCGCTACCGTCGCGGCGGGGGAGGACGGCGGTTTCTTCAACATCAACGCCGACACCGCCGCCGGTGCCGTTGCCGCGGCGCTCCACGCGCATAAGGCGATCTTTTTGACCGATGTCGATGGCCTGTACAAGGACTTTAGCGACAAGGGCTCGCTTATCTCCAACCTAACGCTCGACGAGGTTAACGAAATGCTCTACGGCGGCGAGGTCGATAAGGGCATGATTCCCAAGCTGCGTGCGGCCGTCGATGCGCTTACCGGCGGCGTATTTCGTGCCCACATCATTAACGGTACTACGCCGCATTCGCTGCTCCTGGAGCTGCTGACCGATGCCGGCGTCGGCACCGTGATCCATTCCACCGAGACGGCTTACGAGTTCGATACGCATCCGCATCCGCTTTCGACGTTTGCTGCGCGTCTGACCGAGAACCTTGACGAGGTCGAGAAGCTTCAGACGGTCTAGCTGGACCCTCAGCCGCCCCATTCCTGCACCCATAGCCCCGCGCCGTCTGGCGCCCAACGAAAGGCATCTCATGTCACTTGTAGCTCAGCAATCGCTTGAATCCCATTACGTTATGCATACCTTTGGCCGCTCTCCGGTCGAGTTTGTCGAGGGTCACGGCATGAAGCTCACCGGCGACGATGGCCGTGAGTACCTCGACTTTCTTGCCGGCATCGGCGTGTGCAGCCTAGGTCATGGCAACCTGGCTGTGCTCTCGGCGCTCGAGGCGCAGACCAAAAAGCTCATGCATGTCTCCAATTACTTCTACATTGAGCAGCGTGGACAGGTCGCGGCGCTGCTGTCCAAGCTTGGTAACGACGACGTAGATGGTGCGCGCGTGCTTGCCGATGCCATTGTCGCCGGCGATGAGACCACGGCAGCTGCTCTTGGTGCCCCGGCTGCGGATGAGCAGGTTTGGGAGACCTTCTTTGCCAACTCTGGCGCCGAGGCCAACGAGGGCTCGATGAAGCTCGCGCGCCTGTACGCCAAGCGTGCCGGTAATGGCGGCAACACCATCGTGTGCATGCGCGGCGGCTTCCACGGCCGTACGCTCGAGACCATTGCCGCCACCATGCAGGATTGGCTGCAGGACAGCTTCCGCCCGCTGCCGGGTGGCTTTGTGGCCTGCACGCCCAACGATGTCGATGAACTGCGTGCAATCTTTAAGCAGCTGGGGAGCGAAATTTGTGCCGTGATGCTCGAACCGATCCAGGGTGAGAGTGGCGTGCACCCCATGACCGAGGAGTTTATGGCGGCAGCGCGCGACCTGGCACACGAAGTGGGCGCCGTGCTTATCGCCGACGAGGTCCAGTGCGGCATCTTCCGCTCCGGCAAGCCATTTGCGTTCCAAACCTATGACGTGGAGCCCGACATCATGAGCCTTGCCAAGGGCATTGCCGACGGCGTGCCCATGGGTGCCGTCGTGGCAAAGAAGGAGATTGCCGACGTGTTTAAGCCGGGCGACCATGGCTCGACCTTTGGCGGTAGCTGCTTGCCCATCGCGGCGTGTGCCGCGACGCTCTCCGCGCTTGTGCGTGGCGATTATGCCGAGCATGCTGCCAAGGTGGGTGCCTATATGGAGGCAAAGCTCGCCAAGCTCCCGCACGTGGTTGAGGTTCGTGGCCGCGGCCTGATGCTCGGATGCGACTTGGATGACGCTGCGGGCGATGTGCATGATATTGTTGCCCGCGCGCTGGCCGCCGGTGTCGTGATTAACGCTACGGGTGCCCATACGCTGCGTTTCTTGCCGCCGCTCGTCTGCGAGGAAGCCGACGTGGACAGCCTGATCGAGATCCTGTCGGGTGTCTTGGGCTAACGCAGCGTAATAACTCAATTTGGACCGGGTTCCGGACTGCTGACGCGCCCTATGCGGCATGATTCAGCGGTCTGGAGCCCGTTTTGCCTTAGATTTGCTAAGGCAAGGGGGACCTGCTGACCAAAAAACAGTAAATATGAGTACTGCTACCGATTTGGTAGCAGCAGTTTTGGACTAATAAGGCCAGATATCAAGTCGAAATGGCGATGAATACACGATTTTGATCTAACTGTTAGTCCTTATAATGGACATATGTTGCGTAACTTAAGCAAATACTGTCTTTTTATATGTTGCAAACAAAGTAGCAGTACTCATTTTTGCCATTTTTTGACCACGGACCTTGAAATAAGGGGTCCTTAGGGTTCGAATCCCTCTGCGATGGGCCTGAAAAAAAGAAAGGCCTCCATCGCTGGAGGCCTAACAATTCGGTGGTGGGCGATGAGGGATGTCGCGTGCGGCTTCGCCGCCCGCTCTCGCTTCGGGCCTACGGCCCTCGCGTGCTGCGCTGGAAAACGCTTCGCGTTTCCTCAGCTCCGCACCCTGTCGGGTTCGAATCCCATGCGCTGGGCACAAACAAAAACGGTCCCCTTGCGAGGACCGTTTCCAATTCGGTGGTGGGCGATGAGGGATTCGAACCCCCAGCCTTGTGCGTGTAAAGCACCTGCGCTAACCGTTGCGCCAATCGCCCGTGCGGAGAGAGTATAGCAAAACAATCGCCTCATTCACCTCATATCCATTAAAGGTAACTCGCGCGTG